>JBKDUW010000158.1:0-46295 GCA_046339235.1 Erythrobacteraceae bacterium
ATCTGCAAAAGCCCAAGTCCAACGCCCTGCCCGGTTCGATCCGGTTGCAGCCCGCATGGTAAGCTGGAGCGGACATATTGTGCCGTTCATTGTGACGGTGGCGATCTGGTTTATCGCCACCGGCCTCATCGCGTGGGCGGACAACCGCGAGCGGTCGACCTTCTCGTGCAGTCTGGTGATCGGTGGCGCGGCCGGGATTTGCGGTCTTGTGGTGATCCTCGTGTCCTCGCTTTCTGCCGAAGTATGGGCGGTCTATCTCGCCTTTATCGGCGCGTTGATGGTGTGGGGCTGGCACGAGCTGTCGTTCCTCACCGGCGCTGCCGCCGGGCCGCGCCGCGGGCTCGCTGATCCCGAGCTGACCGGCATCGCCCGCTTCCGCCAGGCCGCCGCGACAGTGATGCATCACGAGGTTGCGCTCGCCCTTACCGCGCTGCTGCTGATCTCGCTTTCCTGGAGCGCGCCCAACCAGATCGGCGCCACGGTGTTCGTGCTGATGTTCGCGATGCGGCTGATCTCGAAAATCAACCTGTTCGTGGGCGTGCCCAATTCTACTTCGGAAATGCTCCCTGATCATCTCGCCTATCTGAAGACCTATTTCGGCCGCAACCGCATGACGGTGCTGCTGGCGTTCTCGGTCGTCGGGCTGGCGGGGATAAGCGCATGGTTCGCTTCGCTCGCGCTCGCCGCCCCGGTGGGCAGCGCCGAGATGGTCGGCGCCAGCCTCCTGTTCACGCTGAGCCTGCTCGGTGTGCTCGAACATCTTTTCCTGACCCTGCCGTTCCGTGACGGAATGCTGTGGGGCTGGGCCCTGCCCAAGCGCGCTGTCGCGCACATACCCGAGAATTGAGAACATAATCATGGAAACAGAGGGAAAACCCATGGATTTCGAAGCCTATTTCGCCGGCGAGCTGGACACTGTGCGCGCTGACGGACGGTACCGGGTCTTCACCGATATCAAGCGCCACCGCGGCAAGTTCCCGCACGCGACGCGTTTCGTCGATGAGGAAACCCAGGCCGTCACGGTGTGGTGCTCGAACGACTATCTCGGCATGGGCCAGCACCCCGCGGTGCTCGAAGCGATGCATGATTGCCTCGACGAATGCGGCGCGGGCGCAGGCGGCACGCGCAACATCTCGGGCACCAACCACCACCACGTACTGCTCGAGCGCGAGTTGGCGGACCTGCACAACAAGGAAGCCGCGCTGCTGTTCACTAGCGGCTATGTCTCGAACTGGGCGGGCCTTGGCACGCTGGCGGGCAAGATCCCGGGCTGCGTGGTGTTCTCCGACGCGCTCAACCATGCCTCGATGATCGAAGGCATCCGCTACAGCCGCGCGCCCTACAAGGTGTTCCGCCACAATGACGTGGCGCATCTCGACGAGCTCTTGTCGCAATTCGGCCCCGAAGTGCCCAAGCTGGTTGCCTTCGAGAGCGTTTATTCGATGGACGGCGACATCGCCCCGATCGCCGAGATCCTCGACGTGTGCGAGAAGCACGGCGCAATGAGCTATATCGATGAAGTCCACGCGGTCGGCCTCTACGGCCCGCGCGGCGGCGGGATTGCCGAGCGCGAAGGGCTGATGGACCGCATCACCGTGATCGAAGGCACGCTCGGCAAGGCGTTCGGCGTGATGGGCGGCTATATCGCGGCCTCGGCCAACCTCGTCGATTTCGTGCGCAGTTTTGCCAGCGGCTGCATCTTCTCGACCGCCCTGCCGCCTGCCATCGCAGCGGGCGCGGCAGCGAGCATCCGCCACCTCAAGGTCTCGAGCGAGGAGCGCGAGCTTCAGCAGAAGCGGGTGGCGCAGGTCCGCCGGGCGCTCGACATCATGGGCATCCCGCACTTGGACAACCCCAGCCACATCATCCCGGTGATGGTTGGGGATGCCAAGAAGTGCAAGATGATCAGCGACTGGCTGATGGACAATCACGGCATCTACGTGCAGCCGATCAACTACCCGACGGTGCCCGTCGGCACCGAGCGGCTGCGCGTCACGCCCTCGCCGGTGCACTCGGATGGCGACATCGACCGGCTGATCAAGGCGCTGTCCGAGATCTGGTCGCATTGCGAACTCGCCCGGATGGAACAGGCCGCGTAAGGCCGCTTTCCCGGCCACGCCTGCCGTTGTTGGAGACACATGAGACACTGTCCAGGGAAGGAATTCCCCCGCCCCGCCGCGCATGTCGGACGGGCACAGGAAAGGGCGGCTGCAAGGGTCCTGGCCGGCATTATCCCAGTGCGCATCCGAGTAGGAAAATGATTTAAGTCTCGCCGGTCCTCCCTTGGACGGGAGTGGAGGGCGGATCCCTTGGGGGAGGCGTCCGCCCTCCTTTGCATATGGGCCTGCGTGCATTATCGGGTGATGCGAAGTGGTGGGGTCTCCGCAGATTGCCGCAGCGCTCCGGGAATCCCCCGCGCGGCCGCTTTCAGGACGCGGCCAAGTCGGCAGGGATGACCGTTTGTGGGTGGTAAGCTGCCGATAAGGATTGCAGTTCGAAAATCGGATCGCTCGGCCTAGGTGGCTTTCGCTGCAACCTCGATGACTCGAAACGTCGCTGCGGCCTTGGCTATCACCTCGCCATCGGCCTCGATCCGCGCATCGGCAAATGCGAGCGTGCGTCCGAGCTTCGCAGGCACGGCACGAACTTCGAGCCACTGGCCGCTCCGCCCCACCGACAGGAAATCGACCGACAGGCTGACGGTCAGCGCCGACACGCCCTCCATGCGCGTAACGCAGGCAAGTCCCATCGCATTGTCGGCGAGCGCGGAGATCACCCCACCATGCAGGAGCCCGCGTGCGTTGCAATGGCTGTGTGCGATCCGCAGGCCCAGGCTGAACGCCTCGCCCTCACGCTTAGCATAGAGCGGTTCCCACGGGTCGGTCACGGCACTATTGCGGATGTGCGGCTCGAAGCCGGGCGGGACCTCGGCGGTCATCGTTCGCCCACAAAGTCGCGGATCGCTGCCAGCACCAGATCGGGTGCTTCGAGTTCGGGCGTATGGCCGAGGTCATCGAAGGTCACGGTTTGCACGCCTCCGTAGAGCCGCGCCAGCGAATGAGCGTTGTTCGCCGGGTGCGAACGGTCGGACGCTCCCCAGATCGAGAGGATCGGTTGGTTAGGGCGAGGCAGCTCGTCGCGGGTATCCATGTAGATCTGGTAAGCGCTCGCCAGCGACCACATTGCGCCGTGTTTGAACGACCGCTCAGCGCAGGCGCAAAAATGCGCGATCTGCTCCTTGCGCCCGACCGAGAGGCCATACCACTGCGGCATCCGCTTGGGCGCCATGCGCGCCATTACCATCTGGCCTAAGACCGGCCGAGCAAGAATGCCCTTGGGGTCGCGCCCCGCCTTCCAGATCGCGAAGGCCTCGGTCCCGCCTGCCTGCATCAGCGCAAGGTGCGAGACGAGCTCCGGCATCCGCGCGGCGATGTCGAGTGCGGCGAGTCCTGCAGCGCAGGAGAAGGCGAAGATGCTCCCCTCGCCAGCGACCGCGCGCAGAAAGGCGGCGAGATCATCATTGGTCTCGCGAAAGCCGAAGGCATAGGCGCCCGTCGCGGCGGAGAAGCCCATCGCGGGCAACTCGACCACGATGACGCGGAAGTGCTTGGCGAAGGTTTCGACCAGAGGGCCGTATACCTCGATGGTCATCGGCGGGTCGCAGGTGAAGACAATGGTTGGCCCGCTCCCCGCCTCGAGATAGCGGTATTGCACCTTGGCGGTGCGGTGGAAGCGGACCTGCGGCGTGGCTGTCGCGGCCCAGCCGGTCCGGAAGCGCGCCATCTTGGTAGCGCTTCCCCAGGTGTCGAGCCGTGTGCCGAGGCGGGTGAGGAGGCCGGTCACCGCTGCATCTCCCGCGCCCGAGCTGCCCGCCCGAGGAAGTAAGTCGCGACCAGCAGGAACACCGCAATCGCAAGGTGCCGCCCGACAATCGGCGCGCCCGCACCGGCGCTGAAAGCGAGGTAGGCGTCGCCGAGCGGCATCAGCAGCGCCGCCAGTGCCATCCAGCGCAGCGCGGCAAAGTCGCTTCGGGCGAGCAGCACGGCGGTCAGCACCGCGATGAACCCGGCGCGAAGGCCGTAGACCTGCACCCATCCCAGCGCGCTAAGCTGGTCGACGGGGAGGCCCATATAGGTCGCAAAGCCCTGCGGATCGAGCACCGTGCGGACCGCGTTCAGCCCCTGCAGGGCCGCAATCGCGGCGGCGAGCCAGAACCCGGCGGTGCGGGTGCTGCGGAATGGGTTGGCTTGCGTGACCATGTTGTCCTCCATCGTCCTGTTGGAGGGAGGCTATGCGATTGCCAGCCGCGACGCTTCTTGCGATACAGCAAAACAGTTTCCCGAATTCGCGAAGGAATGCCCCCGTGCCTCTCGATCCCCAGGACCTTAGCGATCTCATTGCGATCCGCGATGCGGGCACGCTCAGCGCGGCGGCCAAGGCGCGCGGGGTGGCGGTGTCGACCGTGTCGCGGCGGATCGAAACGCTGGAGGCGGCGCTGGGCTTGCAGCTGGTCGACCGGCGCACTGACGGGGTTCGGCTGACCCACGACGGGCTTGCAGTTACCGAGGCCGCTGCGCCGATTGCCGCGCAGATGCGCCGCGTCGAGCGGGTGGCCGAGAGCCTGCGGCAGGGGGTCAAGACGATGCCGGTGCGCATCTCTGCGACCGAGTTCGTGATCTCCGACGTGCTGGCCCCGGCGCTCGACCGGCTCTGGGCGATGGGCGCGGATTTCCCGGTGCATCTGCAATCGCAGGCCGACATCGTGAGCCTTGCCGGGCGCGACGCCGATCTGGCGATCCGCATGGTGCGGCCCGAAGGCGCAAGCCTCTATGCGCGCAAGGTTGCTGACTTGCGGCTGGGACTGTTCGCGTCCGCCGACTATCTTGCGGGGCGCGAGCCTGCGGGGATCGGCCTCAGGGACGAGCGGCTGCTGGTCTACGACGACAGCTACGGGCGCCTGCCCGAGCTTGACTGGGTTGTCCGCCACGGGCTGACCGATGCGGTGGCGATGCGCACGGGCAGCACCCGTGGGCTGCTCGCCGCGGCGGTTGCAGGCGCGGGGATCGCGCTGCTACCGGTGCCTTTCGCCCTGCGCACCGGGACGTTGGTCGAGATCGCGCCGCCCTCCACACTCCCGAGCCGCCAGCCGTGGCTGATCGTGCACCGCGACCTGCGCAAGCTGCCTGCGATCAGGCTCGCCCAGAAGTGGGTCGCTGAGGCCTTCGCCAGTCTGCCGTAATCGATCAAAATCCGCCCGTAGACCTTTGCTCACCCTTTGATCAGAAGGCACCTACAGGACCTATTGGCCGCGAGACCTGCGCGAAGCGTCCGAAACGGGGTCGCTTCCTGACCGGCAGCTTCTTTCTCAACACCCCTTGAAGCGACCATCGAGCGCGCTGGTCAGCTAGGCGAGGTTGATCTTGAACCACAGCCGCGCCTCTTGTGCGAGGTTGATTTCGTCGCTCATGCCAGCGAGTTTTGGGGGTAGCCTGGGTGTGGATAGTGTCACGGTCGCTCGCACAAAAGGGGCCTTCCGGGGTGACGCTGGGCCAACCCGGAAGGCCGCAACTCATGCGCAGCGTGCTTAGCCGGGCGTGACCGTGATTTCCACCCGCCGGGCACCGGTCAGATCGACCGTCTCGTCCGAGCTGTCCGCAGGCTTCACAAGATCGATCCGTTCAGCCGCGACACCCTCGGCAGAAAGGGCCGCGGCCACGCTTTGCGCGCGGTTCTTCGCCAGTTCAGCATTGGCCGTCGCATCGCCGGTCGGATCGGTGAAGCCGCTGAGCTGCACCCGGTCGGCCGGATTGGCATCAAGCCACGCCTTGACCGCCGCGACCGCCGCCGCGAAGTCAGGCGCGAGATCGGACTTGCCGGTGTCAAAATAGACCGAGACCTTGGGCCGGCCCTCGACCACCTCGGAGACGAACCCTGCGCCTTCGGGAATGGCCGGTGCGGTCGCTTCCACAACCGGCGCCGCTGCAGCGGGTGGCGTCGCCGGTTTGGTGTCGAAGCGTCCGCCACCAGCAGTACTGGCAATCGCTGCAAACAGCGCCAGCGCCCCGCCGCCCAGACAAAGAAAGGTCCAAAACGTGAGATCGGAGCTGGGGCCGCCGACGGCCGTGCCCGGGGGAGGGCCGTCATACATGGTCGCCGCCCACGGCGTCAGGGGCCGGGCCGGTTCGGCCGATGGTGGCGGCGCGCGGAACTGTCCCAGCTTGTCGAAATGGTCGGCAAGAAGGTAATATGCCGTCACCCGGTGGGGCGAGGTGGTGTCGCTCATCCGCTCGCCAACTGCGCCGATGGCGGAGTCGAGCACGGCGTCAGGATCGGACAGGCCGAGCGTCTTCTTGCAGAAATTTTCGCGCACGCGGCGCGTATCGGCCGGATTGCCGAACGACACCACCGCCGAGTCGCGGGTTTTGAGCGCAACAAGATTATGATTCACGATCCCGGCGATCGCGCCGTTATCAGCACCGGGAACATACCGCTTGACGTCATCCGCCCAGTCGATGGCTGGGGCTGCATTGGACATATCGACCTCCTTCGCTCCGTTAAGGAGCCCATTGTTGTCGATCCCGGACGCGTTCTAGCAGAGGTTGGGTGCAAGCCCAAATCTTTCTCGCACCTCCACCGTGATTCTGTATCGCCAAAGACCCGGATGGGGCCCGTTGGCACTCTCGAAAGGGGCGTACCAAGCCAACTCACCCACTCACAGGAAAGGTCATACACATGGCATTTCGTCCGCTCCACGACCGCGTCGGCATCATTTCGGTCTGTTTAGGAAGGCATAGAATCAATACTTTAGCGCCATTGCACGGGCGAGTTTTTCAACAGAATCGGGTGGAGAGCTGCCTTTATTTCACGCCGCGGGCCGACAGCATCGGCCATAGTCTGGCGCAGCACATGATGAATGATGAAAACGTAACGCCGACAGGCGCTCGTCCACTCCCGGTCGTCCCGTGAGACCACCACCGGATCGACCGGCACCCCTTGGGAAGGCGTGATCGGTGGTAACTTTTCTTGACATTGCAATGTGTTCAACAAAGTTGACGTTTGCCGTGTAAAATGCAACATTCAATTTGCATTAGGCCGCTCACCCGACTCGATGCCTATGGCCGTATTCGCTATTTCCTGATGCGGTTCATGGAGAAGTCCACAACCACGCTAGTTGCATCCTAAGGGAACAAGGCTGGGGTCATTACCGAGTTTCCGCGAATGCCGTAACCGATAAAGGAGGTTCGCCACATGGCAGGTGATGACACAAAGGTTTACCCCACTGGGCTGACGGAAGCGCAAGCCCTGGAAATCAACGACGGGCTGAAATGGGGGACGCGGATTTACTTCGGCATCGCCGTTTCCGCTCACGTGCTGGCGTTCGTTTTGACGCCGTGGCTCAAGTAAGGGAGGCCAGACGATGAAAGAAGGTCGGATTTTCCTCTATGTCAGCCCGAATGTGATCCTTCCGATCATGTTCCTCGTTATGGTGCTGACGTCGCTCTCGGTCCATTACTCCGTTCTCACCAACACCACCTGGATGAGCGACTTCTTTCAGGGTGCCGCTGCTCCTGCCGAGGCTGCTACAGCACCGGCTGAATAAGGCGCAGCAGGTCCGCAGGGGCCTGAGGCTTGCACATTCCATCCCGTCCGCAAGGACGGTGTGGATCACCCAACACGAAAGACCCGGCCCGCAAGCGCCGGGTCTTTCTTTATGTGCCGCCCACACGAGTTCAGCCGGAAGCCGAAGCCGACCAGAACACGCGCAACCGGCGCGCCCGCAGGCGCATTGGCACAATTGCTCAGACGCGCGGCAGCAGCCCGGCCTGTTCCGGCGCACGCTTCACCAGCGGCACCATGATGATCAGCGCCGCCGCCAGCAGGACCAGTTCCAGCGCGTAGACCAGAACATAGCCGGAGATCGCCGGGGGCCATCCTTCCATGATCACAAGGCCGCGGGCGAGGTCGCGCACCACGCCGCCAATCGCCGCGCCTGCTCCGGCCGCGGTCGCCTGAACCGCGCCCCATGCCCCCAGCGCCATGCCGACCTGCCCCTTGGGTGCATCGCGCATCGTGGCGGTCAGCGTGCCGTGGCCGAACAGGCCGGCACCGCATCCGATCATCAGGACGCCGACCGAAAACAGCGAGACCGATTGGATCGGCGCTGCGACAATGATCATCGCAAAGCCGGGCAGGCCCATCAGTGCGCCCGCCCCCGCCAGCCTGACCGGATCGCTGCCGCGGCTGAGGATCTGCGATGCAATCGTGAAGCCCACCAGGCTGCCTCCCGCCAGAATCGCGGTCAGCCGCGTTGTCATGCCCACCCCGAGGCCGAGCGCCTGACCGCCATAGGGCTCGAGCAGCACATCCGACATGGTGAAGGCCAGCGTCCCGATCCCGATCACGATCAGGCGGCGCAGCGCCTGACGCTGGACGATGAAGCTGTCCCAACTTTGGCGGAACGTCCCGGCCATGGCCGCCGGATCGGTTGGCGGCGGGCTCGAATTGAGTGCCTCCTGCTTCCATGTGGCGACAAAGTTCAGGAACACGGTGACCACGGCGCAACCCTGGACCACCTGGATCAGCCGCCCGGGGGTGAAATCGGTGAGAAAGGCGCCGAACGCCAGCGCGGAGACAATCGATCCCAGCAGCAGGCTGACATACATCAGCCCGACAACATTGGCCTGCTGGTCCTCGCGCGCCAGATCGGTGGCAAGGGCAAGGCCGACCGTCTGCGTGATATGCACGCCCGCGCCGACCAGCAGGATTGCCACCGCCGCGCTGATCTGGCCGATCCATGAAGGCCAGGCCGCCGATTGCAGCGCACCGCCGAGCACCAGCAGTGCAAAGGGCATCAGCGCCAGACCGCCGAACTGGATCATGGTACCGCGATAGATGAAGGGCACCCGGCGCCAGCCCAGCGCCGAACGATGCGTGTCGGAACGGAAGCCGATAAGCGCACGAAACGGGGCAACCAACAGCGGGAGGGCGAGCATTACGCCAACAATCGTCGAGGCCACTTCAAGCTCGACGATCATCACGCGGTTGAGCGTGCCGACCAGGAGGGTCATCGATATTCCGACCGAAAACTGGATGAGCGAAAGCCTGAGCAGGCGAGACAGCGGCAGATCGTCACTGGCGGCATCGGCAAACGGAAGCAGCCGCTTGCCCCAGCCCATCCAGAGCGACATCAGCTTTTTGTCCAACTGATTCACTACCGGGCTTCTGACCTTGAAAAATGTGCACCTAGCGGCGGCCAAGGGCAGCATAAATGCCGCAACTCAGGTTCGCAATGGGGCCATTTCGTGAAGTTCGGCTTTCGGCGGCGGAATGGTCGAAGCCGCCATGCCGTTCCCGGGATCGCGCATCGGCCCTGCGCATGACCGGTGTCCGGTCGATTTCCACTGGCCGCTTCTCCGTCGCCCCGTGCCTGCCTGCCCCGGAGCAGGCCGGGGACACCGGGCTTGGCTAGCTTCGGTCGCGGTCGAAAGCAAAGAAAGCCGAGCCCTGTATCAAGCACGGGGCGACGATGAAGCGAGGTATCCGCTTTGGGGCCCGACTTGCCCCTCACTTCACCGGCACGAACCGCACCGCCACCCCGCCTGAGGCGGCGAGCCACACCGCGAAGGTGTCGCCGCCGGTCACGATCTTTTCCTCGATCACGATGGCATAGGGGTTGGTGTCCCAATGCGCGTCCGGCCCGTCGCGGTAGATCTGCGCGCGGTAACGCTTGCCCTTTTCGAGGAAGCTCAGCGGCACCGACAGATCGCGCGCGTTTTCGTCGGTCACCGCGCCGAGGAACCATTCCTTCGACTTCCTCCCCTGCCGCGCGATCGCGACAAATTGCCCGACCTCGCCGGCGAGCGCGATGCTCTCCTCCCAGTCCGCCTCGACGTCCTTGATAAACTGGAAGGCGTCCATCCGCGCTTCGTAATTCTCGGGCAGATCGGCAGCCATCTGGAGCGGCGAGTAGATCGTCACATAGGTGGCGAGCTGCTTGGCCAGCGTGGTCTGCGGACGGTTCTTCGGGTCGCCGCGCGGCATGTCGGGGCGCACCGGCGGGCGCTCGTTGGGCCTGAGGTCGAAGATGCCGGGGGTGTAGTCGAATGGCCCCGCCAGAAGCGCGGTGAAGGCCAGCATCGGCTCGTGCGAGGGAGGATTGGGCGGCGTGCCCCAGGCGTTGAACTCCATCCCCCTTGCGCCTTCGCGGCTCATCCAGTTGGGATAGGTGCGGCGCAGGCCCGTGTCCTTGACCGGCTCGTGGGTGTCCATGGCGATCTGCCGCTTGGCCGCCGCCTTGATCACCGTCATGTGGTGATCGATCATCCGCTGGCTGTCGTAATATTCGTAGTGGCGGATGCCCTTGGCGTCGGTCCACACCGCGTCGCCCGCGTCCGAGACATAGCCCGACTTCACGTAGTGCGAGCCGATCTTCTGAACCAGATCGAGCCCGGCTTCGAGCTGGTTTTCGTAATTGGTGAGGTTGGCCGAGGTTTCGTGGTGGACGATCAGCTGGACGCCCTTGGACGCGGCATATTTGCTTAAGGCGTCGATGTCGTAATCGGGATAGGCCTCGGTGAAGCTGAACAGGTCGCCATTGTTGAACCAGTCGCCGTCCCAGCCCTTGTTCCAGCCTTCGACCAGCACACCAGCAAAGCCGTGCTCGGCGGCAAAATCGATATAGCGCTTGGTCTCGGCGGTGGTCGCGCCGTGATACTTGTCGGATGCCCAGGTGCGGTCATTGATGTGCATCGCCCACCAGATGCCGACATATTTGCCGGGCTTGGCCCAGGAGACATCGCCCAGCTTGTTGGGTTCGTTGAGGTTCAGGATGATGTCGGAATTGATCAGGCCGACAGCGTCCCGCGCGATCTGGACGGTGCGCCAGGGGGACTTGAACGGCGCCTTGGTCTTGACCTTCGGCCCGCCCGCCCAATTGCGCAGGTTCGCCTGGAAATTGCCGGGGCGCAGCTGGTCCAAGGACATCGAGGAATAGTCGACCAGCGCGGCCTCGTGGATCGCGAAGTGAATGCCCGCTTCATTGCGGAAGGTCGACGGCGTGTGCGCATCGTCCACCTGCCCGGCAGGCGCGATGCGATAGATATATTCGTTGCGGTTGTACTCGTCGGACGGGGTGTACCACATGGTCGTTTTCTCGCCGACGCCGAACTGGGTCAGCTCCTCGACGATGGCGATATCGCCGGCGAGCGCGGGCTGCTCGTCCAACTCGTAGCGGAAGCCGATGCCGGTATCGAAGGCGCGGAACCGCACCACCATCTGCCGCACGGGGCCATCGCTGGCCGTGAAGGTGACGGCGAGTTCATTGTGCTGGTCGCGCACCACACGGCGCTCGCCCCAGGGCTGTTCCCAGCTGCCGTCCTTGCTCGCACGCGCCGATCCGGCGATGGCAAGCCCGCGCTCGAAGCCGTGGTGTTCGGCGAACAGCATCCCGAGGCGCGAGGGCGCGATCACCTTCTCGCCTTCGAAGCTCACCGCATAGGAGGCGAGCCCGCCATCATCGCTGACTGTGACGGTGATCTTGCCGTCAGGAGAGGTCAGGGTGAGGCTTTCGGCAAAGGCGGGCGCGGCGGCCCACAACAGGGCGGCGAGGCCCACAAGTTTGCTCCACATGCGCATGTTCATTGGCCTCGCTTGGTCTCTGCGTAAATCCGGTAGCCCCAGGCGGGCAGATCGAGCGTCTCGCCGCCCGCGAAGGTTGCGCCCGCGCCGCTCAGCGTGTCGGCATAACGGCCGTGATGGCGCGCTTGGCTGAAAGTGATGCTGTGCGGCCGGGGCGAGAGGTTGAACACCGCGAACACCCGCCCGCCAGCCGCCCCGCGCGTGAAGGCATAGACATCGCCCGCCTCGCTGGTGGGCACCTCGATCATCGCCGCCCCGAAGCGCCCGTTGTGGAGCGCAGGCGTCGCGGTCTTGAGCGCGATCAGCTTGGCAAAGAGCGCGGCGTGCTTGCCTTCGCGCCATTGGATCGGATCGCGCTCGAAGAACTGCAACTGGCGATCATTATCTGCCTCCTGCCCGTTGTAGATCAGCGGCAAGCCGCTTCCCACAAACGAAAGCGCAATTGCCGCCTCATAGGCCGGGCCGTAGATCTGCGCCGCGATGCCGTCCCACGAATTCTGGTCGTGGTTCTCGGTATAGACCATGCGCATCGCTTCACGCGGCCAGGTCTCGGCCTGTCCGGCATAGTAGCCGCGGATCGCGCCTGCTCCGCCGCTGTCCTTGGCGATGCGCTGCATCGCTTCCTTCCAGCCCCAGCCATAGGTCGCATCGAAGGCGCGCTTGTGGAGATCGCGCTGCTCCCATTCGGCAAGCATGAAGACGGGCTTCACCGCGTCGAGCTCGGCGCGCGCCGTCTCCCAGAAATCGGTCGGGACATAGCCGGCCACGTCGGCGCGGTAGCCGTCGACCTCGTATTCGCGCACCCAGTAGACGAGGCTCTCGGTCATGTAGCGCCTTAGGCCGGGTTGGCTGTAATCGAAGTCCGCGACATCCGACCAGTCGGTGCCTTGCGGGCTCATCAACGCGCCTTCAGGGGTGCGGGTGTACCATTCGGGGTGGCTCGCCGTGAGCGGGTTGTCAGTGGCCGAATGGTTGGCGACCCAGTCGAGGATCACCTTAAGCCCCAGCCGATGGGCCTCGTCCACAAAGGCGCGGAACTCGCCTTCCGTGCCGAGCTCGGGATTGACCGCACGGTAGTCGCGCACGGCATAGGGGCTGCCCAAGGAACCCTTGCGGTTCGCCTCGCCAATCGGGTGGATCGGCATCAGCCAGATGATGTCGACCCCCATCGCGGCGAGGCGCGGCAACTGTTTGCGCGCGGCGGCGAAGGTGCCCTCAGCCGTGAACTGGCGGGTGTTGATCTGGTAGAGCACCGCATCGCGCGTCCAATTGGCATTGGTCAGCTCGACTGCGGCGCGGGGCGTGTGATCGGGCTCGGCCAGCGCAGGGCCAGCGGCCAGCACGCCGGCCAGCAGCGCGAGGCCCGCGCCTCTCACGCCGCCTGCTCCCTCACCAGCAGCGTCGCAGCCGCCGCCAGCACGAAACTCACCGCCGCGATCACCATTGCGTAGATCGCCTCGCCACCGAACAGGTTGGTGACGAGAAAGCCCAGCAGCGTCGCCGCCAGCAGCTGCGGCACCACGATGAAGATGTTGAACACCCCCATGTAAATGCCCATTTTTTCCGGCGGGACCGAGCCTGCAAGGATCGCATAGGGCAGCGAAACGATCGAGGCCCAAGCGATGCCGAGCCCGATTTGCGGCACCCACAAGAGCGCCGGATCGCGCACCAGCAGCATCGCGGCAAACCCGGCCGCGCCGAGCAACAGGTTGATCGCATGCAGGCGGCAACGGTCGATCTTTGCAGCGACCATGACAAACCCGAGCGCGGCGGCGGCAGCAAGGCCGTTCCTCACCGATCCCATCAGGCTCCACCAGTCGGCGCCGTCCTGATAGACAGCCGAAGCGGCATCGACCGCGCCGAAGTGATATTCGGTGACCCCGGGCGTGCCGTAGATCCACAGCGCGAACATTGCGAACCAGCTGAAGAACTGCACCACCGCGAGCTGGCGCATGGTCTTGGGCATGGCGAAGAGATCGCTGACCACTTCCATGAAGCCGCTATCATTGCGGGATTGGGAGCGCAGCATGCTGGCGACGAGCTGGATCACGCCGAACCCGGCCAGCAGCGCGGCGAGCACATAGAGGTCCTTGGCGACCTCGATTGCGCCCAGAAATGCCGGACGCGGCTCGCCCCGTGCGATGGCGACCAGCGCGGCGACCAGCACCCCGGCGATAATCCACACAGCCCCGCCGCTGGCAAATTGCGCGGCGCTGCGCTGAATGCGCTCGGGCCCCGTGCCAGCCGCAGCTCCCTCCGCTGCCGCGAACCCGGCGAGTTCTTCGGGCGAATATTCCTTGGTGGTGAAAACAGTCCAGCTGACCGCCGCCAGCAGCGCCGCCCCGCCGATGTAGAACGCCCAGCGCACCGTCTCGGGTATCTGCCCCTCGGGCGCGACGTTGCTGAGGCCCAGCATGTTGGTCATCCCCCACGGCAGCGCGCCGGCCAGCACCGCGCCCGTCCCGATGAAGAAGCTCTGCATCGCATAGCCCATGGTGCGCTGGCGATCTGGCAGATTGTCGCCGACGAAGGCGCGGAACGGCTCCATCGTGATGTTGAGCGAGGCGTCCATGATCCACAGCATCCCGGCTGCCACCCACAGCACTGGGGCGTTGGGCATCACGAACAGCGCAAGGCTGGCGAGCAGCGCGCCGAGCAGGAAATAGGGCCGCCGCCGCCCGAACCTGCCCCAGGTTTTATCGGAGAGGTGGCCGATGATCGGCTGGACGATCAGACCCGTCATCGGCGCGGCGATCCACAGGATTGCAAGCTCGCCGACATCAGCGCCAAGGGTCTGGAAAATGCGGCTGACATTGCCGTTCTGCAGCTCGAAACCGATCTGGATGCCGAGAAAGCCGAAGCTCATGTTCCAGATCTGCGCCGGGCCCAAAGCGGGCTTGGGCGCAGGCAGGTGGCCGGCGTGAGTCATGCGTGTCTCGTCCTCTCCCCCGCGCCTTGCCCTGTCAGGGTGACGCGGTCCCTTGCGCGTTGTAACATCATCGCGGATCTTGTGTCCGATGGCTTGGCCAAAGCGCGCGCCGCCAGTCTGGACTGCCTGCAAAATTTTGCAAGAAACTTTCCGGATTTCTCCCGATATTTTCCTAGCGTCTCCACAAACTTACTTCTTATTAAAACGTTTTCATTTGGTTATAGGCAATTCCCTAGCCCGCAGGCAGCCCCTACAAAGATTTGCAAAATTTTTCCTGTAGTGTCAAAACCGGCCGCTGAGGGAGTTGGGTGATGATGCGAATCTTTGGTCGTGTGGCGGCTGCGCTATGCGCGAGCACGTGCCTTGCGGGCGGGATGGTTGCGGCCGAGGACACGCCTGCTCCTCTCGTCGCTCCCATCGCCGCCCCAATTGCGGAACGCCAGGTCGAAGACGAGATCATCTATTTCGTCCTGCCCGATCGCTTCGCCAACGGCGATCCGCGCAATGACACCGGTCAGCTTGGGGGCGGCCTTACAGGCGGGGCCTTCGATCACGGGTTCGATCCCGCCCACAAGGGCTTCTACCATGGCGGCGATCTCAAGGGGCTGACCGCCAAGCTCGGTTATATTCAGGGCATGGGCGTCACCGCGATCTGGTTCGCGCCGATCTTCAAGAACAAGCCGGTGCAGGGCCTGCCCGGACAGGAGAGCGCCGGCTATCACGGTTACTGGGTGACCGACTTCACCAGTGTCGATCCGCATTTCGGCACCAATGCCGAGTTCAAGGCCTTCGTCGACGCCGCCCACGCGCGCGGGATGAAGGTCTATATGGACATCATCACCAACCACACCGCCGACGTGATCGACTATGCCGAAGGGGTGGCCAATGGTTACGCCTATCGCGCCAAGAGCGATTATCCTTTCTCGCGCCGCGGCGGCATTGATGGTGCGCCGATCAATGGCGGGTTCGCGGGCGACGACAGTTCGGATCCCGCCAACTGGGCCAAGCTCACCGACCCCACCTTTGCCTATACCCCGGTCATCCGCGAGGCTGAGCGCAATGTGAAAGTGCCCGCCTGGCTCAATGATGTGACGCTCTATCACAACCGCGGCAACTCGCACTGGATCGGCGAAAGCAGCGTCTATGGCGACTTCTCAGGGCTCGATGACCTTGCGACCGAGCACCCGCGGGTCGTTGCCGGCATGATCGAGATCTTCGGCCAATGGATCGACGATTACGGGATCGACGGCTACCGCATCGACACCGCCAAGCATGTGAACCCGGAATTCTGGCAAGCCTTCGTGCCTGCGATACTGGCGCGTGCCAAGGCCAAGGGGATCGCCCACTTCCACATCTTCGGCGAGATCGCCTATGAGGAACCCACCGCCACGCTCGCCGCGCAGGTGATGGCGGAAAGCGGCCTGCCCTATGCGCTCGACATGGGCTTTGCCAAAGCCGCGCAGCTGGTCGCCAGCGGCAAGGCAGGCCCAAGGCTGATGGCGGAGTTCCTCCAGCAGGACGCGATCTATCCCGGCGGCGCGGCCACCGCGCTTGGGCTGCCGACCTTTCTCGGCAACCACGATTTCGGCCGCTTTTCGATGTTCGTGCGTGAAATGAGCGGGTCGGATGACGAGGGCGAGCTGCTCGCCCGCGTCATACTCGGCCACGCCATGATGTTCGGTCTGCGCGGCGTGCCCACCGTCTATTACGGCGACGAGCAGGGCTTCATCTCGGACGGCAATGACCAGCTGGCGCGCGAGGACATGTTCCCGAGCAAGGTCGTAGCCTATAACGATAACAACCTGATCGGCTCGGACGCGACCACCGCGCAGAGCAACTTCGACACCGATCACCCGCTCTACCGCGTGATCGCCGATCTGGCGCGGGCGCGCAGTGCCAGCCCGGCATTGCGTCGCGGCCTTCCCAAGGTGCGCGCGTTTGAGGAATCCGCGCCCGGTCTGCTTGCGGTCGAGCGGCACGATCCCGAAACAGGACAGCGCGTGCTGCTGGCGTTCAACACCGGCGCTTCGCCCCTTTCGCGCCATATCGAGGTAAGCTACCGGGCAACCGGTGTCACGCCGTTGGTGGGGGAATGTCCGCAAGCCCTCGCCGCCCCCGGCACCCTGTCGATCACCCTGCCGCCGTTCGGCTACGCTGCGTGCATTCTGGAGACTGAGAAATAATGGCTTCGGTTATGGCTGCGGCAACCCCTTCTGCATCGGGCGAACTTGCCTGGTGGCGCGGCGCCGTGATTTACCAGATCTACCCGCGCTCCTTCCGCGACACCAATGGCGACGGGATCGGCGATCTGGCCGGGATCGTCGAGCGGCTGGACTATATCGCCGATCTCGGCGTGGACGGGATCTGGATCTCGCCCTTCTTCACCTCGCCGATGAAGGACTTCGGCTATGACGTGGCCGATTATTGCGGGATCGATCCGAGCTTCGGCAGCTTTGCCGATTTCGACCGGATCATCGAAAAGGCGCACAGCCTCGGCCTCAAGGTGATCATCGATCAGGTCTATTCGCACACTTCGGACGAGCACGCGTGGTTCCAGGAGAGCCGCGCTGACCGCACAAATCCCAAGGCCGACTGGTATGTCTGGGCCGATGCCAAGCCCGACGGTTCGCCGCCGTCGAACTGGCAATCGGTATTCGGCGGCTCGGCATGGCAGTGGGACGGGCCGAGGAAGCAGTATTACCTGCACAATTTCCTCACCAGCCAGCCCGACTTGAACATCCATAAACGTGACGTGCAGGATGCGCTGCTGGATGTGGCGCGGTTCTGGCTGGCGCGCGGCGTCGATGGCTTCCGCCTCGATGCGCTCAACTTCGCGATGCATGATCCCGAAATGCGCGACAATCCGCCCTCTGGCCTGCCGCTGGAACAGGTGACGCGCCCGTTCGACATGCAGGAGCGGCGCTATAACCAGTCGCACCCCGATATCACCGCCTTCCTCGAGCACATTCGTGCGACGATTGACGAGTTTCCCGGCCGCTTCACCGTCGCCGAAGTCGGCGGTCCGGAGCCGCTGGCGGAGATGAAAGCCTTTACCCCAGGCGGCAAGCGGCTCGCTTCGGCCTATCATTTCGCCTTCCTCTACGCCCCGCAACTGACCGCGAGCGGGGTGCGCGCGAGCCTTGCGCAGTGGAGCGGGGAAGAAGGCGAAGGCTGGCCATCATGGGCGTTCTCGAACCATGATGCGCCGCGCGCGGTCAGCCGCTGGACGCGTGACGGCGATCAGCCCCGCGCCGCCCGACTCAACCTGCTGCTCCTTTTGGCGCTGCGGGGCAATCCGATCATCTATCAGGGCGAGGAGCTGGGCCTGCCGCAGGGCAAGGTCGCCTTTGAAGACCTGCTCGATCCCGAGGCGATTGCCAACTGGCCGCACACGCTGGGCCGCGATGGCGCGCGCACCCCGATGCCCTGGGCGGCGGGCGCGCCGCAAGCTGGCTTTTCCAGCGCAAACCGCACCTGGCTCAAGCGCGATCCGGCCCACGCCGCCTTCGCGGTCGACCAGCAGGCGGGCAACCCGCAGTCGGTGCTGCACTACGCCCGCCAGCTGCTCGCGCTGCGGCGCCAGCTGCCCGCGCTGGTGGCAGGCGATATCACGCTGCTCGACACGCCCGAAGACGTGCTTGCCTTCGTGCGCCGTGACGGGGGCAGCGCGGTGCTGTGCGCCTTCAATCTGGGCGATGCGCCGTGCGAATGGGCCCCGCCGGCAGGTTTTGCAGGCGCGCAGCTGCTCGCCAGCGAAACCGCGGTGGGGACGGCGGGCGATCCGCCCATGGTACTCGCGCCCGGAACGGGATACTGGGCGGCGAACGGAACGGAGACAGGTTGACCATGAGCGCAACCCGGCCTGCCACGCGGCGCAGCGCCACGCTGGAGGATATCGCCCGCGAGGCCGGGGTGTCGGTCTCGACAGTGAGCCGCGCGCTCAATGACAGCCCTTCGGTCAAGCGCCGCACCAAACAGCAGATCTGGCAGATCGCCCGCGCGCATGATTATGAATTCCGCGCCTCGATGCCTGCCGGGCCGAGCGGCGCGGATGCCACCATCGCGGTGGTCGTGCCCGCCCCGCAGGCGCGCGAGAGCCGGGTGGCGGATCCCTTCTTTCTCGAGCTGCTTGCCGGGATCGCCGAGGCCGCGCGCGATCGCAATGCCGATCTGCTGATCAGCCACCTTACCCCGCGCGCCGGCGGCGATCTCGACTATGCGATGAGCACCAGCCGCGCGACCGGTGTGATCTTCATCGGCCAGAGCTCGCTGCACCACGCCTTCAACGCGCTCGCCGCGCGCGACAATCGCTTCGTGGTGTGGGGCGCGGAGTTTCCCGATGCGCAATATTGCGCGATCGGATCGGACAATGTCGCCGGCGGCAGGCGCGCGACCTCGCACCTCGCCCGCCTCGGCCGCCGCCGCATCCTGTTCCTCGGCGACACCGAAGCGCCCGAAGCCGAACAGCGCTGCCGTGGCTATCGTCAGGCGCTCGCACAGGCGGGCATCGCGGAGGACGAAAGCCTCGTTGTTCCGGCCCATTTCGAAGTCCACTCCGCCGAAGCCGCGACCCGCAGCGCGATTGCCCGGGGGCTCAAGTTCGATGCGGTGTTCGCTGCCAGCGACCTTATCGCGATCGGCGCGATCCGTGCGCTGACCGGCTCGGGCATCTTTGTTCCGGTCGATGTCTCGGTGGTGGGCTATGACTATATCCCCGCCGCGCGGCTCGTCACACCGCAGCTTACCACTATTGATCAGGATGCGAACCTGGCGGGGCGGATGCTGGTCTCCAAGCTGATCGATCGCGGCGATGGCCCGGCGATTTCGGAGCGGCTGGAAACCAGCCTGTTGATCCGGGAAAGCTGCGGCGGATGACCGGCGAGGCCTCATCCGCCCCGCTCAAGAGCATTGTCATCGTCGGCGGTGGCAGCGCGGGCTGGATGACGGCGGCGGCGCTTTCCCATGCCGTGGGCGGATCTTGCGCGATCACTGTGATCGAGAGCGAGGCGATCGGCACCGTCGGCGTGGGCGAAGCGACGATCCCGCCTATCCGCCACTTCAACCACCGCCTGGGGATCGACGAGGCCACCTTCGTGCGCGAGACGCAGGGCTCGTTCAAACTCGGCATCCAGTTTGTCGACTGGGGCAAGCTCGAACACAGCTATTTCCACCCCTTCGGCCAGTATGGCGCTGAATTTGATCAGGTTCCCTTCTATCACCACTGGATGCGCGAGAGTCTCGCCGGGCGCACGAGCGGCCCGATCGATGACTTCTCGATGTGCTGGGCAATGGCCAAGGCGCAGCGGTTTACCCACCCTTCCCCCGACCGGCGGTTGATCCAGTCGACCTTCGATTATGCCTATCACTTCGACGCCGGGCTCTATGCCGCCTTCCTGCGCCGCTTCGCCGAGGCCCGGGGGGTGATGCGGGTCGAGGGCCGCGTGGTTGATGTGGCACTAAGGGGCGAGGACGGTTTCATCGAGGCCGTCACGCTCGAGAATGACGAGACTGTTGCGGGCGAATTTTTCATCGATTGCAGCGGTTTCCGCGGGCTTCTTATAGAGGAGGCGCTCGAGGCAGGCTACGACAACTGGCAGCACTGGCTGCCCTGTGATCGTGCCGTCGCTGTGCCATCGGAAAGGGGCGATTTCACCCCCTACACCCGCTCCACCGCACGCGCAGCGGGGTGGCAGTGGCGCATTCCGCTCCAGCACCGCACCGGCAATGGCTACGTGCATTGCAGCCAGTTTATTGCCGAGGACGAAGCGGCCGACGTGCTGCTCGCCAATCTCGACGGCAAGGCGCTCGCCGACCCGCGGCCCTTGCGCTTCGTCACCGGCAAGCGGCGCGAATTCTGGAAGAGGAATTGCGTCGCGATCGGGCTCTCGGCCGGGTTCATGGAGCCGCTGGAATCGACCAGCCTCCACCTCATCCAATACGGCATCCTGCGGCTGATCGCGCTGCTGCCTGATTCCGCCATGTCGCCGCTGCTGGCGCGCGAATACAACACCCAGACTTCAGTGGAATACGAGCGAATCCGTGACTTCCTGATCCTGCATTACAAGGCCAGCGAACGCGATGATTCCGAGTTGTGGCGCTATTGCGCAGCCATGCCGATTCCAGACAGCCTGCAATACAAGATCGATCAATTCCGCACTCACGGAATGCTGGTCGCCGACGAACGCGAGCTGTTCGCCAATCCGAGCTGGATCGCGGTCTATCTCGGGCAGGGGATCGTGCCGCAACGCGCTCCGGCGCTGGCGATGATGCGCCAAGGCGTGCCGGTGGCCGAGCGCCTGGCGCAGATCCGCAGCGCGATGGACGAAGCGGTGGCGGCCATGCCATCCCACGGCGAATTCATCGCCCGCCACTGCGCCGCCGCCCCCCTCGCCGCCTGAGCCGGCGACAATCCCCGTCATCGGCTGCATAAGCTCCGCAAAGGGCGCGCACAGGCACCCGCACAAATCTTTGCAGGCATGGGCCAAGCAGAAAGGGCCCGCCATTGCTGGCGAGCCCTTCCCTGAACCCCTGGTGCGACCCGAGGGCTCGGGTCTTAGAAGGTCTTGCGGATGGTGATGTTAAACGTCCGGCCGTAAACCTCGTGGCGGCTCGGGAAGGTCCCGATCTCGTCGCCAGCGGCATTGAACAGATCGTTCTGGGTGACGAAGGGTTCGTTGGTCATGTTGAACACTTCGGCCAGAATGCCGACCCCGTTGAGGAAGCTGCCCGGCTTGTCGAATGTGTAACCGATCTGGGCATCCAGAATGGTTTCCGACTGCGCCTGAGCACCCGACAGCGAGCCGTCGAAGTTCTGCACTTCCGACAGGAAGCCCGCACGGTAACGCGCCGCCAGCTTCGCACGGAACCCGTTCTTTTCATAGAAGATGTCACCGGACCAGGTGAGATCCGAATAGCCCGGAATCGGCAGCGGGTTGAAGTTCTGGTTCTGCACCTCGGCATCGGCATAGGTGATCGAGTAGAACCCGCCGAAGCCATCGAGAGCGCTCGACAGATCGCCGAAGTTCACGCGGATCGTGCCTTCGATGCCGGTGATCTTGCCATCTGCAAAGTTGACCGGGCCGCTGAACACGCCGGTGGCTAGCTCAGGCGCAGTGACCAGGATGTTGCCGAAGCCGGCATTCTCGATCGGTTGGGTCAGATCGACCAGCTCGTTGAAGTCGATGATCCAGTCCGACAGGTCCTTGTGGAACGCGGCGATGATAATCGCCGAGCCGGGCGAGAAATACTTCTCGAAAGAGATGTCGTACGAGGTCGAGCTATAGG
The DNA here is from genome assembly GCA_046339235.1 of Erythrobacteraceae bacterium. Taxonomy (GTDB): domain Bacteria; phylum Pseudomonadota; class Alphaproteobacteria; order Sphingomonadales; family Sphingomonadaceae; genus Erythrobacter. Next base: position 21,851 of record JBKDUW010000158.1, read on the forward strand.
GCTGCAGGAACGGGTTCCCCCCGCTCAGGTTGAAGCACACCAACTGCGGCGGGTTGAAGCCGATCACCGTATCGGGGATCTGGTCGCCATTGGTGTCGGTGCAGCTCAGCGGGTTGACGGTGATGTTCTGGTTCGCCGTCATCTGGTCGAGCCGCGAACGGGTGATGGTCTTGGCCGCAGCGATACGGATGAAGGTATCGGGCATGATCTCGAAGGAGAGGTTCATGCTCGGCAGCCAGTTGTCATAGCTGGTGCCCACGGTGTTGGTCAGCCCGCCGCCGATCGTCCCGGTCGAACCCTGTTCAGTGTCAGCGTAGCGAAGGCCGATATTGCCGCGCACGGGGATTGAGCCGAGCTCGCCGTCGATATTGGCCTGGATGTAGAAGTTGTGGACCTTCTCCTCGACCAGCCACTGGGTGTCGAAGGTGGCCTTCTCGACGCGGTAGGTGCCGTTGGCCAGGAAGTCCGAGGGATCATAGGCGAGAATATCATTATTGAGGCCGCCGGTGTTGGTGGTGCCGACAATGGCACCGGCCGGGATCGCCAGACCATTGCCGAAGGCCGCGGTCGGACGCAGGAAGCTCTCGTTCGAATCGAAGTTCTTCTGGCGGTCGGTGTAGAGCCAGCCGACGGTGATGTTGTCGATCAGCCCGCCATCGAATTCCCAATAGGCTTCGGCGCGCAGCTGGTTGAGCTCGTCCTCGATGATCGGCTGCTTGAGGAAGCCGACCTGGCCCCACCCGCCCGGATCGGTGAGCAGCACGTTGGCCGGATTGGTGTAATCAAGCAGGCCGTCGATGCTGTAGGTGCCATCGCTCGGGAAGGTGAAGGTCAGCGTGTCCTGCGCGCCCGAACGGGCACGGCCGGTGCCGGCATAGGATTCGTAATCGATGTCCTGACGATCGAGCGTCGAATAACCGTAATCGAGCACGAAGCCGAGGTTGTCGGTGGCCTTCCATTCGAGGTTCGCACCAATCGCGAAGATCTCGGATTCGCTGCCTTCGGTGTCGGTGCGCAGGATCGGCACGACGTTCCGGTAGGTTGCGCTGTCGGCAAACGGGCCGCTGCCCGTCGCACCGCCGAAGGTCGCGCCGCTCCACGAGGCGATCGGGGTTTCTGTGCCGCGGAAAATGCCCGAGTCGCTGGTGTCGGTATAGAAGCTGTCGACCACCAGCGAGAGATTGTCGGTCGGCTCGAACTGCAGCGTGCCGGCAATCGAGGTGCGCTCGAAGCTGCGGCTGACGACGCCCTGACGCGGGTTGTCAGCCGGGTAGATCACACCTGCCGCCGTGCGGCCAACCTGGAACTGGTTGGTCTTCAGCTCGCGGCTGATGAACTGGGTCGGGATCGACTGCACCGTAACGCCGAGCGACCAGCCGAGCGTGCCGGCGTCATTCTGATCGATGTAGGAACCGAAGAAGCGGTAGCCATCATCAGCGAAATCGGGGTTGCGCTGGCCGCTGTCATTGATCGTGTAGGTCGCCGATGCGGTGATCTGGCGGCCCTTGGAGTCGAGCGGACGAAGGGTGCGCAGGTCAACCGCGCCGGCGATGCCGATGGCGGCAATCTGCGCGTCCCCGGTCTTGTAGACCACCCCCGAGCCGATCAGTTCGGAAGGAAACTGGTCAAATTCGATCCCACGGTTGTTGCCGGCCGACACCACTTCGCGGCCGTTGAGCAGCGCGAGGCTGAAATCGGGGCCGAGGCCGCGGATCGAGATCTGCTGCGAACGGCCGCGCACGCGCTGGGCGGTGACGCCGGGCAGACGGGCAAGCGTGTCCGCGATCGAGAGATCAGGCAGCAGGCCGATATCTTCAGCCGCGATCACTTCGACGATCGAGGTCGCCTTACGCTTGGCATCGAGCGAGGTCTGGATCGAGCTGCGGATCCCGGTGACGACGATGGCGTCACCCTCATCCTGTCCTTCAACTGCCGCATCAGCCTGCTCTTCGGCAGCCTGCGCCAGCGCCGGCGCACCGGTCGCGGCGAGCGCCAGAAAGGTCGCGGCTCCGCACAGCAGACGCGCGCTGACATTGATCCCGTTGGTTTTCATCGAAACTCCCCTCCAGCAAGCGACATCATTCGTGCGCTTTTGCAGATTTTTTCATAGCGCAGTTGCAGACGCAGGTAAATCGGCAATCGCGCTTCCCTGTGCATAGCCCGGTTTTTGGCACTTATTGCTTTATCCATAGAGCTTTATCGCCGAACTCATGCGCTGGTGAGGCGCTCCAGCTTGCGGGTTTCGGCAATTTGTTGCCGGATTGTCACAGTTTATCTTGCCCCGCCCGCCACGACCCGCAGCCAACCCGGCTCCGCGATGGCCCGCGCCGGGTCTTTGGCGCTTGATCGGCATATTTTTAATTTATTTTCAGTATTCTGTGGTTACACCTTGGCCTGTCTCGAGGCTTTTGTTAGGCTCTGCGTCATGGCGACAAACCCTATTCCTTGCGCAAATTCGGCCCTCCCGGGATGGGCGATCACTCCGCAAGGCGCAACGGTTTCGCATTTTTCGTCTCAAAAACATACGCTTGTCACAGTTGATCGACTGCTCGAAACGCCCGAGCACGCCATTTCTCAAGCTACTTTGCAAAATTTTGCAAAAATCACACCGCAATATCCCGGCGTGCGTGCACCGCTCGATCCTGCGGTGTGCGGACAATGGCTCGTCCAACTGGCGCCGTGGCTTGATCAGTGGTTCGCCGCCGGCGGCATCCGCTGGGAGATGCAGGCGTGGTATTCGCTCGTCACCACCCCGCCCGGAGAGCTGCTGCCAATCCAACGCCTGCCGCATGTCGACGGCACCGATCCGCGCCAGGTCGCGATGATGCTCTATCTCCACCGCACAGGACACGGCGGCACGGCGTTCTTCCGACACCGGTCGACCGGGCTGGAGGCGCTCACGGCCGATGATTACCCGCGCTATGCCGCCGCGCTGCAGGCCGATGTGGCGCGCACCGGCCTGCCGCCCGCCGCCTACACAACCGATGGCGCGCCGCATTTCGAGCGGACGCATAGGGTGGCGGGCCACTTCAACAGCGCCGTGTTCTATCGCGGCAACATCCTGCATAGCGGGGTGATCGACAACGACGCGCCATTGCACCCCGACCCGCGCGAGGGGCGGCTGACGATCAATGCCTTCTTCCGCCCGGCGGCGGGGTGACAGGCTGAGACAGGAACAGGACATGGACAGGCCTCAGATCAAGAAGCTGGTGATCGTCGGCGGCGGCACTGCCGGGTGGATCACCGCAGCGGCCTTTGCCCGGCTGCTCGGGGCACGGCTCGATATCGAACTGGTCGAAAGCGAGGCGATCGGCACGGTCGGCGTGGGCGAGGCGACCATCCCGCAGATCATCCGGTTGAACACGATCCTCGGACTCGACGAGAACGAATTCCTCAAGGCCACCTCGGGCACCTTCAAGCTCGGGATCGAGTTTGTCGACTGGGGCAAGCTCGGCAGCCGCTATCTGCACACCTTCGGCGAAAACGGGTTGGCGCTCGGCAATGTGCCGTTCCACCACTACTGGCGGCGCAGCACCATGGGCGAGGCCGCGGATGGACGCGGGATGTGGGACTATTCGCTGCACCAGCGCGCCGCAGATCAGGCGCGCTTCGGCAAACTCGAGCGGGTGGGTAACACCGCGATGGCGGGGCTGGCCTATGCCTATCATTTCGACGCCAGCCGCTACGCCCTGTTCCTGCGCGCCTATGCCGAAGGGCGCGGGGTGACCCGCAGCGAGGGCATCGTCCAGAGCGTCGCGCGCGATGGCGATACCGGCGATGTTCTCTCGATCACTCTTGATAACAGCAAGCAGGTGGCGGGCGATTTCTTCATCGATTGCACCGGCTTTCGCGCCCTTTTGCTAGGGCAGGAGCTGGGGGTCGGCTATCAGGACTGGTCGCAATGGCTCCCGTGTGACCGCGCGCTGGCGGTGCCGAGCGAGCGGCTGGAAACCCTGGTGCCCTATACCCGTGCCACGGCCAAGAGCGCCGGCTGGCAATGGCGCATCCCGCTCCAGCACCGCACCGGAAACGGCCACGTCTATTCAAGCGGCTTTATCTCGGATGGGGACGCCGCCGATACACTGATGGCCGGGCTCGAAACCAGGCCGCTGGACGATCCGCGCCCGATCCGCTTCACCACCGGGCGGCGCGAGGCCTTCTGGTCGCACAATTGCGCCGCCATCGGCCTATCAAGCGGGTTCCTTGAGCCTTTGGAATCGACCAGCATCCACCTGATCCAGTCGCATGTCAGCCGCTTGATCCAGCTGTTCCCGCGATCGGGCGATGCCGCTGCCGAGCGGGACGAATACAACCGGCGGTGTGCTGCCGAATTCGCGCAGATCCGCGACTTCCTGATCCTGCACTACCATCAGACGGCGCGCGAGGATTCCGAGTTCTGGCGTTACTGCAAGAATATGGATGTGCCCGACAGCGTGACCCACAAGCTGGCCCTGTTCGCCGCCTCGGGCCGGGTGGGCCGTGACGTGGATGATCTGTTCCGCGATGCCAGCTGGGTGCAGGTGATGGTGGGGCAAGGGATCATCCCGGAGGATTACGATCCGATGGCCGACCAGATGGATGATGCACAGCTGGCCGAATTCCTCGCCAACTTGCGCACCATCCTTGACCGCTGCGTTGCCGGCCTGCCCAGCCACGCCGACTACCTCGCGCAGCACTGCGCCGCCGCAGCCTGATCGCTGGCCTGATCTCCAGGCACAAAAAAGGGCGGCGTGGCATCCCACACCGCCCGTTTTTTCGTCTCAGCAAAGACTTACTTTGACTGACTATCGAGATAGGCGACCAGGTTGGCGCGGTCCTGCGCGTTCTTGATGCCCGGGACGGACATCTTGGTGCCCGGCATGAAGGCCTTGGGATCTTCGAGGTACTTGAACAGCACGTCGGTGGTCCAGGTCACGCCGCTCGCCTTGTTGGCGTCCGAATAGGAGAAACCGGCAACCGAGCCCGACTTGCGGCCGACGACCTTGTAGAGCGACGGGCCGACGCGGTTCACGCCGTCTTCGAGCACGTGGCACGAACGGCACAGCGCGAACACCTTTTCGCCGGCAGCGGCGTCGGTGGTCATGGCGGCGTATTCCATGGTCGCAGTGGCCGCAGCTGCATCAGCAGCCGGGGTTGCGGTGGCAGCCGGAGCAGCCGCAGTTTCGGTCGCAGCCGGTGCCGCAGCTTTATCGCCCGCAGCACCGCCGCAAGCCGAAAGAGTCATCGCACCGGCCAGAGCCGCCGCACCCATCAGGAAATTACGCTTCATGTCGTTTGTCCTCTGAACATCTAAATCCTCCCGGATCCCGGGGGCTTTAACCCAGTTTTTCGGCCAAGAAAAGTAGGACTTCGGCATGTCTGCACACCGCGCCCCTCTTGTTGCCGTAAGGTCCCAACGCACAAAGGCGAAACGGTTTCCCGCGAAGTGGGCGCAACGCGGATTGCCTTGGCGCGCGGGCGCGCTAAAAAGGAGGCATGACCCAATTGCCTTGGCACACCAAACTCGTCCTCGCCCTGCTGGCGTTCCTCCCCGTGTTTTTCGCGATTGCCGCGCTGGGGACCAAATTCGGGATATGGGGATGGCAGACCGGCTTGATGACACTGACCTTCTATGGCGGAATGATCGTGCTTGGGGCCACGGCGCTGGCGGCCTTGGTATCGCTGATCTTTGCCGCGCGCGGGCAGCCGCGCCGCAATGGGCTGCTGGCGGTCGGGATCCTCGGCCTGCTGGTGCCAGGTGCGGCGCTGGTGCTGTTCATGTTGGCCGGCGGCAAGGCATCGGATAATCCGATCCACGACATTTCGACCGACACCGCCAATCCGCCCGCCTTCTCGGCTGCCACTCTGGCCGCACGCACCAAGGCCGAGGCCAATCCGCTCAACGATTACCAGACCCCGCTCGGCAAGATCGCGCTGTTCCAGAAGGCCGGGGTCGCCCCCGAACTGGCGGTGAAGTCGCACGCGCAGATCATTACCGACAGCAGGGATCGCCCGGCCCCGCTCCCGCTTGGCGGCGCGAACAAGGCTGAAGGCGTCGCCGCCGTCGCCGCGGCGATGGCCGCGATGGAATTGCAGGACATTCGCCCCAACGCCGCAACCGGCACAGTCGAGGGTGTGGCGGAAAGCTTCTGGTTCGGCTTCAAGGATGATGTCGTTGCCCGCGTCGGCGATGCGCAGATCGATTTCCGCTCGGTCAGCCGGGTCGGGGTGAGCGATCTTGGCGCCAACACCGCGCGGATCGTCGAACTGCGCAAACGGACCGAGACGCTGCTGGGCGCGGCCAGCCGCTAGTCGCGAAACGCCGACACCGCCAGCGCGCTGCGCTGCAGGACGGTGAGCGCGCACAGCCCCGCATAGGCATAGGCGAACGCGCCGAACCACGCGGGAAAGAGGCACATGGCGATGAACACCGCGATTGTCTCGGTGCCCTCGGCAAGGCCGGTGGAGTAGAAGAAGCTCTTGCGCCCATGCGCGTGCGTCTCCGCTCCGCGCTTGGCGGCAATCACGGCGAAGGCGAGGAAGCTTACGCCGGTCAGCACGAAACTCGCCACTAGCACCAGTGCAGGCAGGGTGTTCGCTGCCGCCATGATGCCAAACCCCAGCGGGATCGCGACATAGAAGGCAAAGTCGGCGACGATATCGAAATAGCCGCCCAGATCGCTCGGCCCGCGCACCCGCGCCACCGCCCCGTCGAGCCCGTCGCACAGCCGGTTGGCAAGGATCAGCGCCAGACCCCAGCCAATATGCTCCAGCGCAATCGCCGCCGCGCCGCCGAGACCCAGCGCAAGCCCGGTGAAGGTCAGCCCATTGGCTGTCACCCCCAAGCGCGCCAGCACAGCCCCAGCGCGGTTCAAGGGCGGATCAATCAGCGGCCGCAGCTTGGCGTCAAGCATAGGTGACCAGCCCGATCCACGCCCCCGTCATCGCGCTGGTGAGGTTGCCCGCGATCCAGCTTTTCATCCCCAGCCCGGCAGCCTCGGCGCGGCGTTCGGGGGCGAGCGTGCCGATCGTTGACACCAGCAGACCGACGCTGGCCAAGTTCGCCACCCCGCACAGCGCATAGGTAACAATCAGCAGGCTCCTCGGCCCGAAGGTGCCATCGGGCAACGCGGCGAGTTCGAGATAGGCGACATATTCGTTGAGGATCGCCTTGGTGCCCATCAATCCGCCGGCCGCCTGTGCCTCGCTCCACGGCACGCCGAGCAGCCACATGAAGGGCGCAAACAGCCAGCCGAACAGGCGCTTGAGGCTCACCGCCTCGCCCTCGATCAGCGGCAGGGCAGCGAGCATCATGTCGACCAGCGCCACCAGTGCGAACACGGTGATGATCACCGCGATCACGGCCAGAAACAGCTGCATGCCGTCCATCGTCCCTTTGACGATCGCATCGATGCTGCTGTCGTAGCGCAGGCCGGGCTCGTCCTCGTCGAGCTCAGTCTGGGCCTCCCCGCTCGCCTCGGGCACCATCAGCCGGGCAATCAGCAACGCGGCGGGCAGCGAGATCAGCGACGCGGAAATCATGTGCCCGACCGCATCGGGGACGGTGTCGCGCAGAGTGGTTGCGTAGAGGATCAGGATCGCGCCGCTGATAGTTGCCATCGACAGAACCATCAGCTGGAACATCTCCGCGCGGCTCACCCGGTCGAAATAGGCGCGGGTGACCAGCGGGGTCTCGACCACGCCAAGGAAGATCGCCGCTCCGCCCGACAGGCCGACAACGCCGCTCACCCCGAGGCTGCGGCGCAGCAGGAAGCTGAGGCCGTTCACCATCCACTTGAGCACGCCCCAATGCCATAGCAAGGCGGCAAGCGCGGAGAACACGATCACCAGCGGCAGGATCTGGAACGCGATCACCAGCGGCGGCGCAGCACCCTCTTTCAGCGCAAAGGGCAGCTCCGCCCCGCCAAGATAGCCGAACATATAGGACGACCCCTTGATCGTCGCCACTTCGACCGCGCTCACGGCATTGTTGACGAGGCCGACCGCCGCCCACACCGCCGGCACGCGCACGATCAGCACCGCGAGCAGCCCCTGCAGCGCCAGCGCACCCGCGATCCAGCGCCAGCCCGGCAGCGAGCGGCGGTTTTCGGAGAAGGCCCAGGCGAGGCCCATCAGGACCGCAAGGCCGATGATCCCGCGCAGTTGGTCGAACAATTCCACTCCGCTCATCCGCGCCGCCACGCATGGTAGCGTTGGACCCACTTCAGGAGGCTTTCCGGCTTGTGCGCCTTCTTCCAGTTGCCGGCGGCGAATTTGTTCGCCTCGGCCATGGTGGGGTAGGAATGGATCGTGCCGAGGATCTTGTTGAGCCCGATCCCGTATTTCATCGCCAGCACATATTCAGCGAGCAATTCGCCCGCGTGGGCGCCGACGATGGTGGCGCCCAGCACCTTGTCGTTGCCGCCCGCCGGGGTGAGCACCTTGACGAAGCCCTTGGTCTCGCTTTCGGCAATCGCGCGGTCGAGATCGTCCAATTCGTAGCGCGTGACTTCGACCGCGATGCCCTGTTCGGCCGCCTCGCGCTCGTTGAGGCCGACGCGCGCGACTTCGGGATCAAGGAAGGTGACGGCCGGGATCACGCGGTAATCGGCCTTGAACTTGCGCAGGCTCCCGAACAGTGCGTTGACGCTGGCATACCAAGCTTGGTGGCTGGCGGTGTGGGTGAACTGGTATGGCCCCGCAACGTCGCCTGCCGCGAAGATATTGGGGAACTTGGTGGCGAGGAATTCATCGGTGGTGACGGTCTTGGCGGTGTCGACCCCGATGGCTTCCAAGCCGAACCCGGTCAGCCGCGCCTTGCGCCCGATGGCGACGATCAGCGCATCGAAGGGCACGGCCACTTCCTTGCCGTCAGCCTCGGCAATCAGCGTGCGGCCGTCGATCCGCACCGCGGCATGGCCGGTCAGCACGCGCACGCCCGATTCCTCGAGCGAGGCACGCGCCAGCGCGGAGACATCTGCATCCTCGCGGCCCAGCACCTGCCCGCTCCGTTCGACCTGCGTGACCTGCGACCCCAGCCGCGCCAGTGCCTGCGACAGCTCACACCCGATCGGCCCGCCGCCCAGCACCGCGATGCGCGCAGGCGCTTCGTCCATCGCGGCCAAGGCGTCCCACAGGGTCTCGCTGGTGAGATAGCCGCTGGTTTCGATCCCCGGAACATCGGGCACCACCGGCTCCGCGCCCGAAGCGATAATGATGCTGCGCGTCGTCAGCCGCTGGGTGCCGCCGTCATTGCGCGCGATCTCGACGGTCCAGGGATCGATGATCCTCGCATAGCCCTTGACCACATCGACCCCGAGATCGGTATAGCGTTCGACAGAATCGTGCGGTTCGATGGTTGTGATCGTGTCCAGCACGCGCGCCATCACTGCCTTGAACGGCACCTTGGGGGCGGTCGCCTCCAGCCCGTATTTGTCGGCATGGCGGATCATCGCGGCGACCTTCGCGCTCTTGATCAGCGCCTTGCTGGGCACGCAGCCGGTGTTGAGGCAATCGCCGCCCATCTCGTGGGCTTCGACCAGCGTCACTTTGGCTTTCACTGTCGCGGCGATCAGCGACGAAACGAGACCCGCCGACCCCGCACCGATCACCACCAGATTGCGGTCGAACTTCTTGGGCTTGGCGAACCCGGCATAGACCTTGCGGCGTTGCAGCGCGCCGATGATACCCTTGGCGATCCACGGCACGATGCCGAGCAGCACGAAGGAGCCGATCACGCCCGGCGAGGCGATGCCGGAGAGGCTCTCGATCTGCGCCAGCTGTGTGCCGGCATTCACATAGACGATGGTACCCAGCAGCATCCCGATCTGGCTCACCCAGGCATAGGTCAGTGTGCGGATGCGAGTGAGGCCCATCACCAGGTTCACCACGAAGAACGGGAAAACCGGGATCATCCGCAGGCTGAAGAGGTAGAACGGCCCGTCACGCTCAAGCCCGGCATTGATCGCCTTCAGCCGCTCGTCAAAGCGGGCCTCGATCGCATCGCGCAGCACATAGCGTGAGGACAGGAACGCCAGCGTCGCCCCGATGGTCGAGGCGAAGGAGACAAGGATCGTCCCAGCTAACACGCCGAACAGCGCGCCCGCGGCCAGCGTCATGATCGCGGCGCCCGGCAGCGAGGCGGCGGTGACCGCGACATAGGCAAGGAAGAACCCGGCGATCACCGCCAAGGGGTTTTCCTGCTGGAACGCGGCGAGATCACCGGCGAGCGCCTTGATCCCGTCGAGCGTAAGATATTGGCCGAGGTCGAAGATGAAATAGGCAGCGACCAGTGCAGCCAGTGCGGCAAGGATGATGATCTTCTTCACAAACTCTCCTTGCCTCCTGCTTTCGCCCGTGTCCCGCGCAAGGTTACGCCAGAGCGGCAATTGCGGCGTATTTCGCAATCCAGCGTCGGTCGATGGCGTGCTTGCAGCGCAGCACCCAGCGTCCCTCGGCGCTCAGCGGGCCATAGCTGGCGATCGCGCTGCCGTCGCCCGTATTGATGAGGTAGAGGCTGTTGGCGCGTGGCTGATAGGTCTTGCGCGGTGCCTCGCCCGTCAGCAGCTGGCGCAGATTGGCGGCGAGCACGGGGCCTGCAAACACCGCATGCACCCCCGAATGCGCGAGCGCCCGGTCGACGCGCGCGGCGACGTCGCCTACGGCGAGGATGTGGGGGTGCGAGACCGAGCGCTGGTGCGAATCGACCAGCACGAAGCCGCCCGCGTTTAGCGCCAGCCCGCTCGCCGCGATCCATGCGGGCGCGGCGCTGCCGAGTGCGGTGACGATCATGTCGACCGGCTCAAGCGACACACTACCCGCCATGAGCGCGCCTGCTTCGATCCGCGCATTCGCAGCCAGCACCGCGATCCCCTGCCGCCTTAATGCCGCTGTCGCGCGCCGCTGCACTGCGAGCGCAAAGCCGGGAAGCACACCCTTCTCGCCGGCGATTAGCGTGACGTCGGGGCGGGTTTGAGCTGCAGCAAGGTTGCGCAACCCGAATGCAAGTTCCACGCCCCCGGCCCCGCCCCCGGCCACCATCACGCGGGCCGGCGCAGGGCGCGCGGCGACTTGTGCGACAAAGCCATCGATCGGACGCACATCGACAAGGCGAGGATCATCGCCCAGCAAAGCCGCCCCGCGCCCGAGCCCGCCGGTATCGAGCGATGCGATATCGAAGTCGATAACGTCACCCTCAGCCGTGGTTACTTGCCCGGCATCCGGATCAATTGCGGCGCAGCGATCGAGCACAAGCGCCGCCCCCGCCTGCTTGGCAAGGGCCACCAGATCGACCAGCCCGTCATCGCGCCCATGCTGTCCGGCGAGCCAGCCCGGCACCATGCCCGAATAGCGCAAGTGCCGGTTCGGGGTCAGCAGCACCATGCGGACGGCAGGCGGCGGACCGCGGCGAATCCAGTCAGCCAGCACCGCGACATGAGCATGCCCCCCGCCGAGCAGCAGCAGGGTTTGGTCGCTCGCATCAGGCCGGGCCAAAGTCATCGCAAGGCTCATGCCGCATCGCGCGCGGTTCAGCTACCGGCAAGGTTGAGCCGCTAACGGCGTGCCCAGGTGACACTGCTTCGCAATAGCTTCTTTTAGGTTCATATCTACATGAATTTGCACATAACCTGCCCGCCGGAACCGCAGGCGGTCTGGGCGATTAATCGATTGCAGCAATCAGTGTTGCGCGTCATGCACCTGAGCAACGACACGTCTGGCGCGGCACGGGTGCAGGCGGCGGCAGGCTTGTTGGCTTGCGTGATCACAGGTTCTGGACGGAAAGGCTGTCATGGCGGTTGAAGGCCCCTCTTACGGCTCGCAGATATCGCTGACCAAGTTCTTCCGGATCTTTGCCGAGATCCTGAAGCCGGAGACCAGTTTCTACTGGCTCGCCGTGGTTTACGGCGTGGGCATCAGCCTGCTCAGCCTCGCGACGCCGATCTCGGTGCAGATGCTGATCAACACGGTTGCCAACACCGCCATGCCCGCGCCGCTGGTGATGCTGTCGATCACGCTGTTCGTGCTGCTGTTGTTCTCATCGCTGCTCTACGCCTTGCGGATCCATCTGATGGAGCTGTTTGCGATGCGCTTTTACGCGCGCATGGTGAGCGAGATTTCGCTGATCGCGATCTACGCCCAGAACCCGTTCTTCACCGACACCACCCGCGGCGCGCTGTTCAACCGCTATTTCGATGTGCAGATCGTGATGTCGCGAATGCCGAACCTGATCCTTGACGGGTTCTCGATCCTGCTTGCGATCGCTGTCGGCTTTGTGCTGGTGTCGCTTTACCACCCGCTGTTCCTGATCTTCACGCTGGTGATGATCGCGCTGATCTGGGTCGTCTGGCTGGTGTGGGGTTCGCGTGCGATCCGCGCTGCGATCGATGTCAGCCATGCCAAGCACGGCACCGCGATGTGGCTGGAGCAAATCGGCGAATCCAACGGCTTCTTCAAGTCGCAGCAGCGCATCGACTATGCCATCGCCGAAACCGACCGCGCCACCCACGCCTATCTCGATGCCCGGCGGCGCTACTTCCACCAGTGGTTCTCGCAGACCCTGGCCTTCGTGTTCATGTATGCCTCGGCCAGCGCGGTGCTGCTCGGGCTGGGGGGCTGGCTGGTAATCCAGTCGGAGCTCACACTGGGCCAGCTGGTCGCGGCCGAGCTGGTGCTTTCCGCGGCGTTCTTCGGCGTCGCCCAGCTGGGCACCTATCTCCAGTATTTCTACGAGCTGTGCGCAGCGGGCGAGGAAGTCGCGCAGTTCTTCGATGTCGAGCAGGAAACCCCGACCGGCGATGATCCGATCCTTGGGAGCGATCACACACTGGTATTCCGCAAGGTGCGGGGCAAGGCACGGCACGAGCAGGCCGAGCTCGATTTTACCATTCCCTCCGGCGCGATCGTGATGGCGTCTGCCAGCCAGCACGGGCTCCAGCGCCTGTTCACCAATGTGCTCAAGCTCTACCAGTTGCCGACTTCGGGCTATGTCACGCTCGGCCGCACCGATCTCAAGAATATCGAAGCCCACCACCTGCGCATGACGATCTACGTGCTCGACCGGCCGACCTTCGTGCCGATGACGATCCGCCAATATCTCAGCCTTTCGTGCGCCACCGGGGAAAGCTGGCGGATGCTTGATGCGCTCGAGGCGGTCGGGTTGATCGATGCGATTGCCGGGCTCGACAAGGGGCTCGACACCGCGGTCGCGGCAACCGGCTATCCGCTTTCGACGGTGGAACTGCTCAAGCTCAAGCTGGCGAGCGCGATCCTTGCCCGTCCGCGCATCCTGGTGCTCACCCGCCTGTTCGATCTGATCGAGGCCGAGGATCTCGCTCGTGCCTTTGCTGTGCTGCGTGCGCAGGCCTTCACCACGGTGGTCTATTTCTCGGCGCGCGACGCGGCGCTCGGATGTAGCCATTTCCTCCACATGGAGGCCGGCCAGCAGCTGTGGTTCGATGATTTCGCCGCCTTTGCCCAAGCGCGGCGGGAACGCCGCAGTACCGCCGCCGACACCGCCCGGTTGCGCGCCCAGGTCCCCGGACCAAGCAAGGGAGAGCAGGCATGAGCGCGCCGGTCCGGATGTTGCACCGCTTCACCGCGCTGGAATCGATCAAGGTGCCCCGCGTGATGCGCACGGTGTTCTACATGCTGCTGATCGCCTTCCTGTCGGCGCTGGTGTTCCTGATCTATGCCCCCTGGGTGCAGACCGCGACCGGGCGCGGGGCGGTCAACACGCTCAATCCCAACGAGCGCAAGCAGGATATCAACGCGCTGGTGCCGGGCCGGATCGAGCAATGGTATGTGCGCGATGGCAGCGCGGTGAAACAGGGCGATCCGATCGTGCGGATTGCCGACATCGATCCGCAGCTGATCGACCGCCTTCAGGCCGAACGCGAGCAGATCGCCGCGCAGTTGCAGGCCGCGCAAAGCGCGCTCGCCACCGCCAAGCTTGACGAGGCCCGGGCGCGCGAACTGTTCCAGGCCGGCCTTGCCGCGCGGCGCGATTACGAACAGGCGCAGATCCGCATCAATGAACGCGAAGGGCAGGTCGCTGCCGCTACCGCCGCGCTCAACCGCGCCGATGTCGGCCTTGCGCGCCAGTCGGTGCAGATCGTGCGCGCGCCGCGTGACGGCTTCATCCAGAGTCTCAATGCCGGCGATGCGGCGACCTATATCAACGCCGGCGACGTGCTGGCGACCTTCGTCCCCAAAAGCGCCGAGCGCGTGGTCGAGATCTTCATCGACGGGCGCGACGTGGCGCTGGTGCAGCGCGGCGACAAGGCGCGGATCCAGTTCGAAGGCTGGCCCGCGGTGCAGTTCTCCGGCTGGCCCTCGGTCGCGGTAGGCACCTTTGGCGGCGTTGTAGTCGCGGTCGACCAGTCGGCGCAGATCAACGGCCGCTTCCGCGTATTGATCGCCGAGGACAAGAGCGATCCCAACCCCTGGCCCGAAGAACGCTTCGTGCGGTTCGGGGCCAAGGCGCAGGCCTGGGTGCAGCTCGACACCGTGCCGGTCGGCTACGAAATCTGGCGCCAGCTCAACAACTTCCCGCCCGAGCTGCCGACCGCCGAAACCACCTCGCCCGCGCAGTGACGATGGCGCGCGACCTTGCCCTTCCTCGCTGGCGCTGGCTGGCGTGCGGCGCGGCGCTGTTGGCGCTCGCCGCCGCGCCCGCACCGGCAATGGCGCAGGATATTGCCCCGGTGGGCGATCCGCTCGAAGTCGCGCTCACCACCGGCGCGCTGCTGCCCGAGGACGTGCTTCGCTCCTCAGCGCTGACCTTCCCCGCGATCCTCGAAGCCTTCGAGCGCGAGGCGGCCGCGCGCAGCGACCAGGTCTCGGCCGATGGCGCCTTCGACCTGATGCTCAAGGGCGAATATTATGACCGCCTGACCGGCTTCTATTCGGGCGGCTACGGCAAGGTCGAAGCGCGCCAGCCGCTGCGTCCTTACGGCGCCGAAGTGTTCGGCTCCTACCGCGTCTCGGACGGCACCTTCCCGACCTACGAGGACACCAACTACACCAACAATCTCGGCGAGATCAAAGTCGGCGCGCTGTTTTCGCTGCTGCGCAACCGCGACATCGACGCGCGCCGTTTCGCGATCGAGGATAGCCGGTTGGCCGCCAGCCAGGCGCGGCTCGATGTGATGCTGGTGCAGTTGAACGTCCAGCACGAGGCGCTGCGCGCCTATTTTCGCTGGGTTGCGGCGGGTGAGGAAATGCGGGTGTTCGAGGAGCTGCTCGAAATCGCCGAAGCGCGCCAGATCGGGCTCATCCGCGAGGTGAACGAAGGCGGGCGCGCGCGGATCGCGCTCACCGAGAACGAGCAAAACCTGCTGCGCCGCCGCACCCTGCTCGAACAGGCGCGGCGCGATCTCCAGACCGCGGCGAATTCACTTGGCTTCTATCTGCGCGATTCCAGCGGACGGCTGATCATTCCCTCCCGCGAACAATTGCCGTCCACGCGCCAATTAAAGGCGATCCCGCCGGTTGGGACGCTGCTGGCGTTGCCGCTGAGCGATGTGATCCAGACCCGGCCCGAACTGCAAACCTTCAAGTTGGCGCTCGAACGCGCCATCAACCGGGTGGAACTGCGCCGCAATGATCTCCAGCCCTCGCTCAACGCCAGCGTCGAGCTGTCGCGCGATTTCGGCGAGATCGGGCCGGGCGGGCCGGGCTTCGATTCGACCGATACCGTGGTCGGCGTGACCTTCACTGTGCCTTTGCAGCGCCGCACGGCGCGCGGCGCGGTCGGGCGCGCCGAGGCTGAACTGCGCGAGACCGAGCTGCGCCAGCGCCGCATCGCCGATCAGATCACCACTGATGTCAACAACATCCTCGAAAATCTCGGCGCGGCGGCAAAGCTGTCCGAACTCGCTACTGCCGAAGTCCGGCAGGCGCGCCAGATGGTGCAAGCCGAACGCACCCGCTTCCGGCTGGGAGCGGGCGAGTTCTTCCTCGTCAACGCGCGCGAGGAAACCGCCGCCAACGCCCAGATCGGCGCGATCCGCGCCGAGCTTGCCGGCCGGCTGGCCGAGGCAAGCTACAACGCGGCGACGATGAACCTCGACGCGCTTGGGCTGGAATAGGCGGGACCGGCAAGGCCTACCGGGGTCGCTGCAGCAGCCACCGCCTCGGCCTGCGGCGTGCCTAGAGCTTCCCTCTGAGCGCCTGATAGGCCGCGGCCGACACGGTGTTGGCCAGATTAAGCGAGCGGATCACGTCTGAACGCATCGGCAGGTGGAACAACCGGTCTTCGTGGCTTTCAATAATGTTGCGCGGTATACCTTTGGTTTCCTGACCGAATACCAGCATCGCATCGTCCGGATAGTCGGGCTCGTAGAAGCTGCAGCTGCCGAATTCCTCGAACAGGAACAGCTGATCGTCGCGCGGTGCGCGCGCTGCCAGAAAGGCGTCCCAGCTGGCATATTCGGTGAGGTGGACGTGCGGCCAATAGTCGAGGCCCGAACGCTTCACCCGCTTGTCCGAGATGTCGAAACCCAGCGGGTGAATCAGGATCAGCTCCATCCCCAGCGCCACACAGGTGCGCCCCACCGCGCCGGTGTTACCGGGGATTTCGGGCTGGATCAGGATGATGGCAGTCATGCGGGGCTCGCCGCCGAGAGATAGGCGCGCAAGGCGGAGAAATGCGACAGACCCCGCATCACTTCCACTGCGGGCCGCGAAGGCAGGCGCTGGGCCAGCGCCTGTGCCATGGCGGGCGGGGTCCAGTCATCCTCGCTGCCCTGCCAGATCGCAACCGGCTGATGCACCTTGGCGAGCTCGTCCGACCAGCCGGTCACATAGAGCGCGATCTCCTGCCGATAGGCTGCGCGCTGCGCGAGCAGGCTATGGCGCAGTGACGCGGCAAGCTGGGCGATGAAATGCGGGTCGGCAGCCAGAGAGCGATCGGCGCCTTGCCCGCGCGCCATCAGCGCCGAGGCCATCTGGGCGGAGGCAAGGCGGGCTACCTGCGCCTGCAGGAAGGTGAGAAGCATGAAGTGCGCGCGCCCTGCCAGCGCCGCGCGGAACACCGGCGCACCGGCCATGCCATCGAGGAAATCGCCCAGCCCAAGCGGTGCGGCGGGCGACACGAGATCGATCTGCTGCACCCTCTCGGCCAAATGCGGCGCCACCCGCAGCGCCGCCGCCGCGCCGAGCGAGAAGCCCACCAGCCGCAGCGGACCTTCGGGAAACTGCGCAAGGATCTGCGCCGCCAGCCGCACGAAGTAGCCCTCGACCGCCCCGCCTGTCAGCGCATCGCCGCGCGCGATCACATGGAAATAGCGCGTATGCTCGGCAATGTGGGGGCCGAAGCACGCCAGCTCCCCCGCCGATCCCGGCAAGCCGTGGAAATAGAGTGTGATGGGCCGCAAGGCCTCGGCTCCGCGGCCTAGCCCAGCTTGTCCTTGAGCAGCTGGTTCACCACACCCGGATTGGCCTTGCCCTGCATCGCCTTCATCGTCTGGCCGACGAAGAAGCCGAACAGCGCTTCCTTGCCGCCGCGATACTGTTCGACCTTGTCGGCATTGGCGGCGATGATTGCGTCGACGGCGGCTTCGATCGCGCCGGTGTCGCTGACCTGTTTGAGGCCCTCGGTCTCTGCAATTTCAACGGGATCGCGACCGGTCTTGAGGACGATTTCGAAGATTTCCTTGGCCTGACCGCCGCTGATTTCGCCCTTCTCGGCCATCGCGAGGATGCTCGCCTGAGCAGCCGCGGTGGCGTTGGCGAGGTCGGCTTCGTCACCCAAAGCCTTGACCACCCCCGGCGCGACCGAGAGCGACCAGTTGGCGACCTGCGTGGCAACCGCAGCCTCATGCTTGCCGATTGCCTTGGCGGTTTCGGCGAGCAGCGTCTCGAAGCGCGCGAAGGTTTCGACCTCAGCGGTCAGCTCGCGCGCATTGTAAGGGGTGAGGCCGAGGACGTCGGTGTAACGCGTACGCTTGGCGTCCGGCAGTTCCGGGAGGGAAGCGCGGCATTCGGCGAGGAAATCTTCCTCCAGCACCAGCGGCAGAAGGTCAGGATCGGGGAAGTAGCGATAATCATGCGCGTCTTCCTTGCTGCGCATGGTGCGGGTCGTGCCGGTGCCCGGATCGAACAGGCGGGTTTCCTGCACAATCGCGCCGCCTGCCTCCAGCACATCGACCTGGCGCATCGCCTCATGCTCGATCGCCTGCATGACGAAGCGCACCGAGTTGACGTTCTTGGTCTCGGTCCGGGTGCCCAGCCCCTCGCCGACCTTGCGCACCGAGACGTTCACGTCGGCGCGCATCGAGCCTTCTTCCATGTTGCCGTCGCACGAGCCGACATAGCGCAGAATGGCGCGCAGCTTGCGCAAGTAAGCTCCTGCTTCGGCGGGTGAACGCATATCGGGGCGGCTGACGATTTCCATCAGCGCCACGCCCGAGCGGTTGAGATCGACATAGGACATGGTCGGGTGCTGATCATGCATCAGCTTGCCGGCGTCCTGCTCGACATGGATGCGCTCGATGCCGATGATCTTGTCTTCGGCGATGCCGGCCTTCTCGTCGGCCTCGATCAGGAGTGAGCCTTCGCCGACAATCGGATGATAAAGCTGGCTAATCTGGTAGCCCTGCGGAAGATCGGCATAGAAGTAGTTCTTGCGATCGAACCGGCTCCACGCGTTGATCTGCGCCTCGATCGCCATCCCGGTGCGCACCGCCTGCCGGATGCACTCGCGGTTGGGCACGGGCAGCATCCCCGGCATCGCGGCGTCGACGAGGCTCACCTGCGAATTCGGCTCCGCGCCGAACGCGGTTGCCGCGCCCGAAAACAGCTTGGACTGCGAGGTGACCTGCGCGTGGACTTCGAGGCCGATCACGACCTCCCATTCGCCGGTTGCGCCCTGAATGCGGTAGTTGCTCATTGCTCGTCACCTGTTGTGTCTGTCTCGTCGATCCGCGTTGCAGGGCGGGCCGGTTCGGCCGGGCCAGACGCGGAATCCGAAAGCATTTTGCCGCTCGCATCAAAACGCGCCTCGCCATGTTCGATGGTGCGCGAAAGAAACATCACCAGCCCGCCGATCAGCGCGAAGGCGATGAGGAAGATCATGATGAAGATCGCGGTGAAGCCCACCTTACCACCACTTCTCCGGCTTGGCGGTAAAGCCCGCGCGCCTCTGGATCGCAAGGCCTGCATTCAGCACGCCCTGTTCGTCGAACGGGCGGCCGACCAGCTGGAGTCCCAGCGGCAAGCCGTCAGCGTTGATCGTCGCAGGAACGCTCATCGCGGGCAGCCCAGCGAGCGAGGCGGGAACGGCGAAGACGTCGTTGAGATACATCGTCAGCGGGTCTTCATTCATCGAACCCAGCGGGAACGAGGCGGTCGGCGTGGTCGGCGCGAGGATCACGTCGCACTCTTGGAACGCGCGCTCGAAATCGCGGGCGACCAGCGCGCGGACCTTCTGCGCCTGCGTGTAATAGGCGTCGTAGAAGCCGGCCGAGAGCACATAGGTGCCGATCAGGATGCGGCGCTTAACCTCGTAACCGAAGCCCGCGGCGCGGGTGGCGGCATACATATCCTGCAAGCCCGAGCCATCGGGCAGATCGCGCAGGCCATACCGCACCCCGTCATAACGCGCGAGGTTCGACGAAGCCTCAGCGGGCGCGACGATGTAATAGGCGGGCAGCGCATATTTGGTGTGCGGCAGCGAGACGTCGACGATCTCGGCGCCCGCGTCCTTCAGCCACGCCTTGCCCTGCTCCCACGATTCGAGGATCGCCTGATCGGTGCCCTCCATCCGATATTCGCGCGGGATGCCAACCTTCTTGCCGCGCAGATCGGCGTTGAGGGCCGCTTCCCAATCGGGAACGTCCATCTGCAAGGACGTCGCATCCTTGGGATCGAACCCCGCCATCGCGCCCAGCATGATCGCGCAATCCTCGACCGAGCGCGCCATCGGCCCGGCCTGATCGAGCGACGAGGCAAAGGCGACGATGCCCCAGCGCGAGCAGCGGCCATAGGTCGGCTTGATCCCGCAGATGCCAGTGAAAGCGGCGGGCTGGCGGATCGAGCCGCCGGTATCGGTCCCGGTCGCGGCAGGCGCTATGCGCGCGGCGAACGCCGACGACGAACCGCCCGAGGAGCCGCCGGGGCTCATCGCGGCATTGCTGCCCGCCTTCTTCCACGGCGAGGAGACATTGCCGAAATAGGAGGTCTCGTTGGAACTCCCCATCGCGAACTGGTCAAGGTTGAGCTTGCCCAGCATCCCCGCGCCTGCATCCCACAGCTTCTGCGAAACGGTGGATTCGTAGCGCGGGGTGAAGCCTTCGAGGATGTGGCTGGCCGCCGTGGTCCGCACGCCGTTGGTGGCAAACAGGTCCTTCATCCCGATCGGCACGCCCGCCATTGCGCCCAGCGCCTCGCCAGCGGCGCGCGCCGCATCCACCTTGTCGGCGGCAGCGAGCGCATGGTCGGGGGTGGTGACGATAAAGGCGTTGAGCGCCGCAGCTTGCGCCACGGCAGTGTTGAAACTCTCCGCCACTTCGCGGGCGGTAAAGTCACCAGCGCGGACACCATCGCGGATGTCCTTGACGCCGAGAGAGGTCAGTTCAGTCATTCTATTCGATCACCTTCGGAACGCCGAAAAACCCGTGTTCGGCCGCAGGCGCATTGGCGAGGACATCGCCCTGCCTGCCGCCGCCGGTGAGCGGATCGGCATCGACCACATCATCGCGCAGGCGCAGGGTGTTGGGGATCACCGCCGCCATCGGCTCGATGCCGCCCACGTCCACTTCGCCGAGCTGTTCGACCCATTGGAGGATGCCGTTCAGTTCGGGCACCATGCGCTCGAGCGCAGCCTCATCCATCTGGATGCGCGCGAGCGAGGCAATCTTGGCGACGGTTGCTTTGTCGACCGACATGATGCGCAGCCCTTACTGAGCCGGAGCGGGGGCCGGAGCACGCGCGCCGCCCCCAGCGCCGCCAGGTCCGCCCATCTGGCTCTGCATCGCCTGCTGGAGGATCGCGAGGTTCCGTTCGAAGGTCTGCTTGCTCATGATCTCGATCACTTCGATGTCGAACACGAGATCGGCGTTGGGCGGGATCGGCGCGCCCTGCGGCGGCTCGGCGCCGTAAGCCTTGTCGGCCGGAATGAAGAGCGTGTACTTGCCGCCCTTCTGCATCTGCTTCAATCCTTCAAAGAAGCCCGGGATGGTTGCGCCTTCCTCGATCGGGAAGGGCGTGCCCTTGGGGAAGATGCCCTGAACCGGCAGCGGAATATCGCGCGATTCGTCGAACACCGTACCATCTGAGGCGAGCTTGCCTTTGTATTCGATGAACAAGACGTCGCCGTCCTTCGGCATCGGGCCGGTGCCGGCAGCGATGGTATCGACATCGAGGCCGCGCGGCACGGCGGCCCAGGCAAGCCCGGCCCCCACGGCAATGGCAAGCGCGACGCCAAGCCACAGCTTGGTCAGCGAACCCTTGGCGACGGGCTGGATCGGAACGCGGGTGATCTCGGTCATGACAATATCCTGCTTGGGCGCGGCCTTGGTGCCGCGTGAGACGACAAAAGGGCGCGGGGATGAGCCGCGCCCTGATGGCTTATCGCAAAGGGGGTTTCAAGCGCTTCTGCTGGTGCATCTGCGCTTGGCGCCGGGATTACTTGCTCCCGTCGCGCTCCATCCGCTTGCGCTCGAGCTTGCGGGCGCGGCGAACGGCAGCGGCCTTTTCGCGGGCGCGCTTCTCGCTCGGCTTTTCGTAGTGACGACGCAGCTTCATCTCGCGATAAACGCCCTCGCGCTGCAGCTTCTTCTTGAGCGCGCGCAGGGCCTGATCGACATTGTTATCGCGAACCATGATTTGCATAAACGACGACTACCTCAATCTCAAAAACGCTAGAGCCCCGGCTGCGATTCGATGCGGGGATGCGCGGTGAATTTCCATTGGACAGCGGGCGATTCCCGTTGGGAAGCCGCCCTCATTACGGGGTCCCGATAGTCCAACAGCGCCGCAAAGGCAAGCCATCAGCTGATAGTGGCGCGGATTCTTGCCTTGCGGCCCCCGCTAGGCAGAACGCCCTACCCTCGCTAAAGGCGGGCGATGGCCGGTGAACCTTCCCCCCTCTTTGCAACTCTGTCTGTCGCCGTTGGCGGGGCGGCAGGCTCGGTGCTGCGCTACCAGCTCGGGCGAGTGGTGACCAATCTCGCAGGTTCCGGCAACATCTTTCCGTGGGGCACGCTGAGCATCAATATCCTCGGCAGTCTGGCGATGGGCGCGCTGGTGGGCTGGCTGGCGCGCGGCAGCATGAACCCGCAATCGGCCGAGCCGCTGCGGCTGCTGATCGGGGTCGGCCTGCTGGGCGGCTTCACCACCTTCAGTGCTTTCAGTTCCGAGCTTGTCACCATGCTCCACCGCGGGCAGGCAATGCTGGCGCTCGGCTATGCCGCCGCCTCGCTGATCGCCGGTATGGCCGCTGTCATCATCGGCCTCGTCGCGGCGCAGAGTATCCAATGACCGATACCCCTACCGATAATGTCCGCCAGTTCACCGTCAGCGCGGATGACGACGGCATCCGGCTCGACCGCTGGTTCAAGCGCAATCTGCCGCAGATCGGCTTTGCCACGGTATCGCGCTGGGCGCGCACCGGGCAGATCCGGGTCGATGGCAAGCGGGTGAAGCCCGAAGATCGGCTGGAGCAAGGCCAGGTGTTGCGCGTGCCGCCCCAAGGCCCGGGGGGCGGCGGGGATGCCCCCGCCGCGAAGAGGGCAGCACCCCGCGTCCGTACCCTTAGCCCCGAACAGATCGCCGAAGCGCAGGACATGGTGATCCGCGAAACGCTCAGCGCGATCGTGCTCAACAAGCCCCCGGGCCTCGCCACGCAGGGCGGGAGCAAGACCACCAAGCACGTCGATGGCCTGCTCGATGCCTTCGTTACCGACGAAAAGACCCCGCGCCCGCGGCTTGTGCACCGGCTCGACAAGGACACCTCGGGCGTGCTGCTGATCGCCCGCACCCCGGGGGCTGCTGCGAGTTTCTCCAAGCGCTTCGCCAGCCGCTCGGCGCGCAAGGTCTATTGGGCTCTGGTGGTCGGCGTGCCGCAATTGTCCGAAGGCGTGATCGACGCCCCACTCGCCAAGCAGCCGGGCACGGGCGGCGAGAAGATGCATATCGACGAGGAAAATGGCGCGGCCGCCAAGACCCGTTACCGCGTGGTTGACCGCGCAGGCCAGCGCGCCGCGTGGGTTGAACTCGAACCGCTGACCGGGCGCACCCACCAGCTGCGCGTGCATATGGCGGCAATCGGCCACCCGATTGTGGGAGACGGCAAATATGGCGGGCCGGACTCGTTCCTCACCGGCGCGGTCAGCCGCAAGATGCACCTGCACGCGCGCCGCCTGATCATTTCCGAGCCCAAGGCGGGTGCCAAAGGTGATGGGGAAACCGGCGGCAAACTCGATGTTACCGCCGAACTGCCACCGCATTTCGCAATGAGCATGGAAGTGATGGGCTTTGATCAGGGCCTGTCCGACGCCGAGCCGCTGCGCGAGGAAACCCCCGAGAAGTCAGCCGAAGAAAAGAAGCAGGCTGCGCGGCGCCATTTCAAGCAGGCGCGCAAAGAAACCCACAGCCCCCGGCGCGCGCGCAGCACCGTCGATGCCAAGAAGGCCAAGCCCAAACCGAAGGGCAAAACGGCCAGCAAGGCGGCCAAGCCGGCGTCCAAGACCGGCAAGCCGCCCGCAAACAGAGCGAGGCCCGCCCCCAATGGCCCGCGCCGCTGATGCACCCCAACCCGCTCTACCGCACGGACGACCGCGCGCTATGCGAAGGCCTGATCGACGAGATCGGCTTCGGCATGGTGTTCGCCGCCACCCCGGAAGGCCCGCGCGTCGCGCACACGCCGCTGCTCTCCAACGGCAAGGGCGCCGTCCAATTCCACCTCGCGCGCAGCAATGCGCTGGCGCGTCATCTCGACGGCGAAACCGCGCTGATCGTAGTCAATGGCCCCGATGCCTATGTCTCCCCGCGCTGGTATGGGAACCGCGATACAGTGCCGACCTGGGACTATGTCGCGCTCGAACTCGAAGGCCGCGTGCAGCGGATGGATGACGCGGGGCTGGAGGCTTTCCTCCACGCCGCGATTCTCAAGCACGAGACGCGCCTGGGCGGCGCGCCGTGGCAGGCCGGGGAATCCTCCGAAAAGGTGTGGTCGGGGCTGTTTCGCGGGATCGTGGGCTTCGAACTCGAGGTGCTGGCGTGGCGGCCGACCTTCAAGATGTCGCAAAACAAACCCGCCGAAGACCGCATCCGGATCGCCGATGGGCTGGAAGCCACAGGCTCAGTCGCCCTCGCCCAGCTTGTGCGGGAGGTGGCCGCATGAGGCTCGCGGTGTTCGATTGCGACGGGACGCTGGTCGATGGGCAGGCGGATGTCTGCTGGGCGATGGAGCGTGCCTTTGCCCGCGCCGGGCTCTCTGCCCCCGATGTGTCGACGGTGCGGCGCG
>JBKDUW010000159.1:0-20861 GCA_046339235.1 Erythrobacteraceae bacterium
GGTGGACGGACGAGATGCCGGCGCGCATCGCCGTCAATTATGGCGAGGACACTGGCTGTTCGGTGCTGCCGATCGGGGTGGGGGCAGAAGTCAGCGCTGCCGAGGCACCCATGCGCCCGTCGTCCGCCGCGGCCGCAAAATCGGGCACCATGCCGGCAGCAGACAAGGCGCTCGCAGAGCAGGTTACCGCACCTTTCGCGCGGGCGTTCGAAGGCGCTTTTGGCGCAGGCACGCGCACCACCGCCGTGCTGGTGCGCAAGGGCGGCGCGCAGGCCGAACGCTACGCCCCCGGCTTCGATGCCAGCACCCCGCAGCGCACCTGGTCGGTCGCCAAGAGCATTGCCGCAACGCTGGTGGGCGGGGCGGTGCTCTCGGGCGAGACCAGCGTCGAAGAGCCCGTCGGCATCAATTACTGGCGCGGCGGCGGTGCAAGCGATCCGCGCAATGCCATCACGATCGACCACGCCTTGCGCATGAGCACCGGGCGCTATTCCGACACGCCGGGCAACCGCACCGACGCGCTTTATTACGGCGGCTCGAGCGTCGATGAGACCGCGATAAACTGGCCGGTGCTGCACACGCCCGGAACCGTGTTCCGCTATGCCAACAATGACACGCTGCTGGCGGTCAAGGCGATCGAACAGTGGCTCACGTTCTATCCGCCCCGAGAATTCTTCGCCAAGCTGGGGATGCACCACACCGTTGCCGAGACCGACAGCCGGGGCGAATATATCCTGTCCTCGCAGGTCTGGACCACGGCGCGCGATCTGGCGCGCTTTGGCCAGCTCTACCTCGATGATGGCAAGCTCCCCTCGGGCGAGCGGATCCTGCCCGAAGGCTGGGTGAAGTATGTCACCACCCCCAGCGGCCCGCAGCCGCCGAGCGGCACGTTCGGCTATGGTGCGGGGTTCTGGCTGCTGAACAAGGAGGAGGGCGTGCCCTCCGATACCTTCGCAGCGAACGGCAATCGCGGGCAATAGGTGTTGATCGTGCCCTCGCGCCAGGTGGTGATCGTGCGCCGCGGCGAGGATCCGCCGGGAGCGGGCTTCGACATCGCCGCCTTTACCCGCGATGTGCTCGCGGCGCTGGAGCGCTAGTGCTCCACCTGTTCATTTTAGTGGGCAATTAGATTAACGACGCCTGTCAGGCCAATTCAGCTTAGTCACAGTGCGAATCGCGCATTTATCGCCTAACACCGGTGCAATCACGCCTCGGTACCAAGCGAGGATGAGACTGATGACGATCACCCCCACGAGACTGGCCCGGACCACGCTCGGCACGCTCGCGGCCTGTGCGCTGGCCATCGCTGCGGCCACCCCTGCCATGGCTGACAATCACCGTAACCGCGACCGCGACAGCATCGGTGCGGGCGAGATCATCGCCGGCGCGGTAGTGATCGGCGGCATTGCCGCGCTCGCTGGCGCCTTTGACGACGACCGCGGTGACCGCTGGGACCGCGGTGACCGCTGGGATCGCGGCAACAACTGGGATCGCGGCGGCAATGGCTTCAATGGCGGCGCGCGCGGGGCGGTGGAACGCTGCGTCCGTGCTGCAGAAAACCAGGCGCGGCGCTTTGGCGGCTACCGCTATGCCGATGTGACCGACGTCCGCGATCTTGATCGCACCCGCTTCGGCTTTCGTGTGCAGGGCCGCATTGAAGTCGCCGATGGTGCACGCTGGGGCGGTGGCCGTGATTTCGACCGCGGGCGCTTCACCTGCCGGCTTGACGGCCGCGGCGCGCCGCTCGTGACCTTCGACGGCATCCGCGGCCTTCGCTAACCCCTTCGTCTGGCTCGCTTCCCCCTTGGCGAGCCGCTCTGGCCACCCCGCTTCCTTACCGAAAGCGGGGCGGTTTGTGTGTCGGACCGCGTTCAGCCGGGCGCAAGCCTTGCAAGCTTAGTCTCTGTTCCATCCGGGCGATTGGGGGGCGCTCGTCACACTGAGGAGAGCGCATTATGGCTCTAAACGTCCGTGCGCTGGCGCTGGCCAGCGCGCTGGCCGCCACCACCGGGCTTGCCGCGCCTGCCCAAGCCGCTGCAGTTCCCGCCTCCGCGCCTGCTGGCACCACCGGCAATCTTCCCGCCTTTGACGCGAGCCGCTTTGATCCGGCCATTACCGCCACTGAGTGGCGTTGCCGTGGTTGGGGCTGCCGCAACTGGGGCCGTCATCGCGGCTGGCGGCGCAACCGGGTGGACGCGGGCGACGTGCTGATCGGCGCGGCGATCATCGGCGGGCTTGCCGCCATCGCCAGTTCCAACAACCGCCGCGAGCGTGATCGGGATGTCGTTGTGGTAGAACAGACCCCCGACTGGCGCGATGATAACCCCCGCTTCGATGATCGCCGCACCGACCGCCGCAACACCGGTTCTTCCGGTCTCGACAGCGCGGTCGACCAATGCCTGACCCGGATCGAACGCGATGTGCGAGTCGATAGCGTCGACAATGTCGAGCGCACGGGCCGCGGCTGGCGCGTCAGCGGCGCACTGTTCAACGGATCGGCGTTCGAATGCCGGATCGGCAATGACGGACGGATCGAAGGCGTCGATTTTGGCGGCGGTGGTGGCTGGGGCGGGGCCTCGCTCGATCCCGCCGCGCCGCGTGCCGACGGCCAATGGAGCGATGATCGCTATGCCGCAGCCCGTCTGGCGGTGGGCGGGATCGGGCAGCGCGACGGGCGCGGGATTGAAGCGCAGGCTCCGGTCACGGCCAGTGCCGCGCGGCTGCCGGCCTATCCCGGCGGGCCGATTCCTGGAGAGGACATACCCGAAACCATCCCAGAAGCTGGCGAGGCCGATATCGGCGGCTAGCAGCCGCGCGCCTCGCCCGAATAGCTTGGCAGGCCCCATTCCCAGCGGATTGCGGCCGCGCGCAGGGCAAAGCCGCAGGCAAACCCTGCGGCCCATGCCCAATGATCGGGCCAACCGGTGAGCGGGGCGAGACGAATCCCCGCCACCGTCAGCGCGGCGGTGAGTGCGGCCGGGGTAACGTAAAGCTCGGGGCTCATGATGATCGAGGGACGACCCGCCACCACATCGCGGATGATCCCGCCGACGCAGCCGGTGATCACCCCCATCAGCGCAGCCGGAACGGGCGGGACGCCGTAAGCCAGCGCCTTGGCGCTGCCGAGCACGGCATAGGCGGCCAGCCCCGCGCCGTCGGCATAGGCAAAGCCCTTGCCCTCCCACCACCGCACCGGGGTGAACCACGCGATCAGCGCGGTCGACAGGCAGACCGCCGCCACCCACGGATCGTCGATCCAGAACACCGGCGCGCCGATCAGCAGATCGCGGACCGTGCCGCCGCCGACGCCCGTCACCAGCGCGAAGAAGGCCATGGTGACGAAGGTCTGCCCGAGTCGCGCCGCCAACACCGCGCCAGACAGCGCGAAGAGCGCGATCCCCGCCCAATCGAGCAGGTCGAGCAGCGGGGTTAGGACAGTCGGGGTCATGATGCGTCCGGCAGTGATCTGCGCGCACGGCGACGGCGGAACATCAGCACGCAGCCGATCATCGCGCCCGTCAGCGAGAGCGCGGCGAAGATAATCAGGATCGAATGGCTGGTGTCTTCACGCTCCGAAAGATCCATGATGTGCAGCCCCCAGGCAAAGTCGAAGGCGCGCCACCAGCGGGTGCGCACCGCCTCGATCTGACCGGTATCGCGCCCGACATAGACATTGGTGCCATCCTCCAGCGCGACTTGCCATGCAGCCACTGGCCGGCGGAAATCGAACGGCGCGTTCTTCGCGCTGAACAGGGTGACACTGCGCACCTTGTCGCCGACGGTGAGTCGCTCGGCCACCAGCGCGCGCGCGGTGGCGGCATCGATCGGGGGGAGGGCTTTGCCGCTGGCGAAATCGACCCGCCGGACGCTGCCGTCGATCCCCGTGAGGATCGCGACCGCGCGGCCGTTCTGCATCGTCACGCGCATCTCGGCAAGATTGGTGTCGTCTGCCGCGAGCGCGCTGCCGGGGATCACCAGTGCCTCGGCTGTGACTTCGCGCGCGAGGTGCTCGCCGCGCACCTCTTCGATCGGGCGCGAGACCATGAACAGTCCGGTGGCCAGCCACATGGCAATCGGCACGCCGACCAGCCAGCCGAGCCAGATGTGCCATTTGGCGAGAGCTCGCATCGTCAGTTTCATCACAGCCCGCCCATGGCGAAGCCGGCTCAGCCGTGCAAGATGTTGCCGATGGCTTCGGCTGCGGCGATGCAATCGAGGTCGCTCCAGCGCGGGCCGATAACTTGCATCCCGCACGGCAAGGTGCTGCCGAGATAGTCGGCGCTGCCGATCGGGAGCACGGTGGCGGGCAGGTTTGGAAAGGTCGCAATCCCGGCATAGACCAGCGCCTTGCCGCCCGGTTCCTCGGCCCCGTTGATGGTGAGCGTGCCGCGGAACACCGCCGCATCGCGGTGCGGCACGGCGAGCACTGGGGCCGGTGGGACCAGAACGAAGTCGTAGGTGGCAAACAGCGCCTCCCACTGCGCCATACAGGCAGCCTGCGCGTTGAGCAGCGCGAACCAGTCGGTCGCGGTCGCGCGCTTGCCGTCAGGCGCGGGGGCGCCGTTCGACATGACGATGTTCATCATCCTGAGGTAGCTGCGGTATTGCTCCGCCTGATCGGGCAGCAGCTCGCTCGCGCGGTCGATCGCGATGCCCGCGCGGGCGAGGGCCTCGTAAGCCGCCTCGGTCGGCGCGCGCACGGTTTCGTCGAGCTGTGATCCGGGCAGATCGGTGAGCGCAAGCAACCGGCATTCGGCGAGCGGCTTGGCCCTGCGGCGCAGCGGCACCTCGCCGCCGATTTCGGTGAGGATGGCAAGATCGGCAGCGTTGCGCGCGAGCGGCCCGGCGACGCTCAGCGCGCTGTCATGCGCGGCGATGAAGCCTTTGCGCCGCGCATAGGCGGGTGAATCATGCCCGCGCTTCGAAACAAGCCCCCATGTGGTCTTGTGACCCCAGATCCCGCAGAAATGCGCCGGTACGCGGACCGATCCGCCGATGTCGGTGCCGTAGTCGCAGGCCGCCATGCCGCTCGCCACGGCAGCCGCGCTCCCGCCCGAGGAGCCGCCCGGCGAGCGTGCGGGATCATGTGGATTGCTGGTGCGACCATAGACCGGATTGAAACTCTGCCAGTCGGTGAGATCGGTGGGCACATTGGTCTTGCCGATGATCACCGCGCCGGCCGCCTTGAGGCGCTGCACCAGCACGGCATCCTTGGTGGCGATGTGATCGCGATATTCGGCATGGCCGAAGGTGGTCGGCAGGCCGGCGACGTCGAAGCTTTCCTTGATCGTCATCGGCACGCCGAACAACGGCTGATCAGGCTGCGGGCCAGCCGCATCGAGCGCGCGGGCTGCGGCATAGGCGGCCTCGAAATTGGGGACAGCCAGCGCGTCGATGCTGGCATCAAGGTGCTCGAGCCGCACGATCGCCGCATCCACCGCCTCGGCGACGCTCAGTCGTCCCTCGCGGATCGCCGCCGCTGTGGCGAGCGCGCCG
The DNA here is from genome assembly GCA_046339235.1 of Erythrobacteraceae bacterium. Taxonomy (GTDB): domain Bacteria; phylum Pseudomonadota; class Alphaproteobacteria; order Sphingomonadales; family Sphingomonadaceae; genus Erythrobacter. The sequence goes on from JBKDUW010000159.1 coordinate 5,497, forward strand.
GGTTCCTCGGTCAATTGCGGATAAGCCATGCGGTGCCCCTCTCTCTTGCCCGCCATGCTATCGGCCCGCGCCGCCTGCCGGAAGCCCGCTCGCGACAAATGCTGTTCAATTCAGCGGGCGCAGTTTGGCCGAGATGCGACCGGTGATGTCGACCGGGAGATAGAGCCCGTCGCCATATGCGGCTATCACGCCTGTTTCGATTGTCTCGATGGTGATGCTGTAGTCCGTCAGGCGGCCCTGGCGATTGGCAACAGCGCGGTCGATCTTGCCGCGCAGCTTGTTGAAGTCGCCTTCGAAATTCTGCTGCAACGCCTCGGTGATCGTGCTCTGAAACTCGGGCGAATTGGCGAGTGCGAACAGGAATTCCCCGCCGATCACGTCGGTCTCGCCTGTGATCTTGATGTCGCGGAAGACAACCGCGCGCGAGTTCGGGGCGTTCTCGGGCCGTGCGGTGAGCCAGATCGTCCCGCTCGCGCTCTTGATCAGCGGCAGATCCGAGTTTGCGGTAAACTTCCCGCCCACCGCAATCCGGCCCTTGCCGGTGCCGTAGACGATGATGTCATCGAAAGTCGCGGTGGCCTTGCCGTAGTCCTTGATCACAAACGGGCGCGCGGCGCGCTTGTCCAGCGCCTTGGCGATCACCGGTTCAAGCACCGCGTAATTGGCGACAACCGGCACGTGCAAGATTGATTCTGCCGCGTCCTTGGCCCGCCGCGCGAGCCGCGGGAGCGGGATGGGGCAGACCGCTTCGGGCTTCATCCCCACAAAGGTTTCGAGCTGGGCATCGAGCCCGAGGCGCAATGTCAGCGCGCGGCCTTTCACATCATAACCGCCGAAGCGGAACTGCTGCGGGGTCAGCCGGCCCCACACGGCGGGGTTGACGCGGTTCAGCTCGAACACCCGATGCGCCGCCTGCCAGCCCTGCTCGGCGGTGGGCTTTACGGGAAGGCGCGCCAGTTCGCGCGCGATGATGCGTTCGATATCGCGTTTGACCGGGCGCAGCTCGCGGTCGGCCTCGCTGGTGAAGGTGATCCGCCGTCCGAGAAAATCGATCCCGGGCTCACGGGTCCAGCGGTAATCGAGCTGGCTGGTACCGGCGAGCTTCCACTCGGGCGTCAGATCGAGCTTGAGCGACAGCGCCACTTCGGCCGCGCCGGTGCCGGTCTCACCCTTGAGGATCCCCGCGACATCGCGCGCCGCCAGCGTGCCGGTGACGGGCAGGGTGACAGTCAGCGCTTCGCTGCGCCCCGACAGCCGCAAGCGTCCGCGGGTGACCTTGCCGACAATGCGGCAATTGATTTTGGGCGATTTGACCTTGAACAGTTCCAGATCGACCTTTTTCGAGGCCACGCATTCGCTGCCCGGCCGGTCAATCTGCCACAAGGTGCGCGGCAATTCGCTTTCCAGCGTGCGTTCGAGATCAGCCAGATCCACCGCAAGATCGACCGCGATGTTCGAGGTTTCCTGCGGAAAGACGATCCGGTCGGTGGCGCGCGGCGGCGCGAGCGACGCGGTGTCCGCGGCTTTGCCGCAGCCCGCCAGCAGCGTGATCGCTGCCGCCGCTCCGGCGATTATCATCAACCTGCGCAGCGCTCCCACCTGCGTCCCCCTATCTTGCACTCCGTTGTTCCCGCTAGCGGATCACGAGGGTGCGAGATAGTGGTCGTCGAGCCGGGACCATTGCGCTGCCGCGCCAAGCGCGAGTTCGAAGCCGAGAGGGGGCGGCGATGCGCCGGAGCCCGTCGCCGGATCGCTCTACATATGGATCGGCTTGCCCGTCACCGCCATCGCCGCTTCCTTGAGCGCCTCGGCATGGGTCGGGTGGGCGTGGCAGGTATAGGCGATGTCCTCGGAGGTCGCGCCGAATTCCATCGCGACGCAGGCCTCGGCGATCATCGTCCCGGCGAGGCTGGCGATGATCCATACGCCGAGCATGCGGTCGGTCTCGGCATCGGCGATCACCTTGACGAAGCCTTCGGTGTCGCGGTTGGCCTTGGCGCGGCTGTTGGCCATCATCGGGAACTTGCCGACCTTGACCGCGAGCCCGCGTTCCTTGGCCTGTTCCTCGGTGATGCCCACACCGGCAATTTCGGGCGCGGTGTAGACCACGTTGGGGATCACATCGTGGTTCACGATACCGGTCAGCCCCGCGATATTCTCGGCCACCGCGATGCCCTCATCCTCAGCCTTGTGCGCGAGCATCGGGCCGGGGGCGACATCGCCGATGCCCCAGATATTGGGCACGGACGTGCGGAAATCGTGGTCGATCTCGATCTGTCCGCGCGCATTCGTGGCAAGACCTGCCTTGTCGAGCGCCAGCCCATCGGTGTTCGGACGCCGCCCGATCGACACCAGCACATGGCTGGCTTCGATGGTTTGCGCATCGCCGCCTGCCGACTTCTCGATGGTGAGGGTGACGGTTTTGCCCGCAACGCTCGCGCCGGTCACCTTGTGTCCGAGCATCATGTCCATACCCTGCTTCTTGAAGATCTTGCCCGCTTCCTTGCGCACATCGCCGTCCATGCCAGGGAGCACCTGATTGAGGAATTCGACCACGGTAACCTTGGCGCCCAAGCGCCGCCACACCGAGCCGAGTTCGAGGCCGATCACCCCGCCGCCGATGACAACGAGGTGGCTGGGCACTTCGTCGAGATCAAGCGCGCCGGTGCTGTCCACGATGCGCTTGCCCGCGTTGTCGACGGTGACGCCGGGAAGGGGGGTGACCGAAGAACCGGTGGCGATGACGATGTCCTTGGCGGTGACCTTTTCGCCGCCGACATTGACGGTGTGCGCATCCTCGAACGCGGCATGGCCCTTGAGCCAGGTGACCTTGTTCTTCTTGAACAGGAATTCGATCCCGCCGGTGAGTTCGCTCACGGCCTTGGTCTTTTCGGCCATCATCCGCCCCAGATCGAGCGTCGGCGTGGCCGTAATGCCCCAGGTGGCGAAGTGGCCGTTTGACGCCTCGGCGAACAGCTCCGAGCCGTGCAGCAGCGCCTTGGACGGAATGCACCCGACATTGAGGCACGTGCCGCCGAGCGTGGCGCGGCTTTCGACGCAGGCGGTCTTCAGCCCGAGCTGCGCCGCGCGGATCGCCGCGACATAGCCGCCGGGGCCGGCACCGATGACAATGACGTCGTAATCGTAGGAATGGTCAGCCATTTCCAAAAACTCCGTTCGCCCTGAGCTTGTCGAGGGGCTGCACTTCACTTGGGGTCCGTCGCCTCAAAAGAAAGGACAGGGCTTTGATAAGCTCAGCCCGAACGGATACTTGTTTACAGGATCAAAGATCAATCAGCATCCGGGTCGGATCCTCAATCGCGTCCTTGATGATCTTCAATGCGGTCACCGCCTCGCGCCCATCGATCAACCGGTGGTCGTAGGACAGCGCCAGATACATCATCGGGCGGATCATGATCTGGCCATTGCGCACAACCGGGCGATCCTCGATGCGGTGCAGACCTAGCACCGCCGACTGCGGCGGGTTGATGATCGGGGTGCTCATCAGCGACCCGAACACGCCGCCATTCGAGATAGTGAAGGTGCCGCCGCTCATGTCCTCCATCGTCAGCGTGCCCGCCTTCGCGCGCGCGCCGAAATCGGCGATGTCCTGCTCGATCCGGGCAAAGCCCTTCTTGTCGGCATCGCGGATGACCGGCACAACCAGCCCGTTGGGCGCGGACACGGCCACCGAGATATCAACATAGTCGTGATAGATGATTTCGTCGCCGTCGATATAGGCGTTGACCGCGGGGACATCCTTCAGCGCAAGGCAGGCGGCCTTGGCGAAGAAGCCCATGAAGCCCAAGCGAATGTCGTGCTTCTTGGCGAACAGGTCCTTGTACTTGTCGCGCGCTTCGATGACCGCGCTCATGTCGACATCATTGAAGGTGGTGAGCAGCGCGGCATTGTCCTGCGCGCTCTTCAAGCGCTTGGCGATGGTTTGGCGCATCCGGGTCATCTTGACCCGCTCTTCGCCGCGCGCGCCGCCGGTGGCGACAGGGAGAGCAGCCGGAGCCGAAGGAGCCGGAGCAGGGGCCGGTGCCGGTGCTGCGCCGCCGGTCTTCTTCGCTTCAGCCGCAGCAAGCACATCTTCCTTGGTCAGGCGGCCATCCTTGCCGGTGCCCTTGATGGTCGAAGGATCGACGCCGTGTTCGAGCACCGCGCGGCGCACCGCAGGCGACATGGTCTGCGCTGCGCTCCCCAGCTCTTCTGTCGCCGCCGGAGCGGGCGTTTCTGCCTTGGCCGCAGCCGGGGCATGGGCAGGCGCTGCAACCGGCGCGCTCACGCCGGCTTCGATTACCGCGATCACCGCGCCGACTTCGACCGTGTCGCCCACGGCCACACGGTGTTCGGACATGATGCCGGCGACCGGCGAGGGCACGTCGACCGCGACCTTGTCGGTTTCGAGGCTGCAAATCGGCTCGTCCACCGCGACCGCTTCGCCCGGCTGCTTGAGCCATTCGGCGATGGTGCCTTCGGTAACGGATTCGCCCAGAGCGGGGACTTTGATTTCGGTGGCCATGGTAGCGGGTTCCTGAAACTTGGCTTTATCTGGTGTAAGGTGTGGCGGGCCGTCAGAGCCCCAGCGCGGCGGCGACCAGCGCCTCCTGCTGCGCCTTGTGGCGGCTGGCGAGGCCCGTGGCGGGCGAGGCGGTGGCGTCGCGTCCGGCATAGGCGGGACGCTTACCGGTGTGTCCTGCGGCGGTCAGCGCATCCTCGCTCCGCTCGTTGACATAGAACCACGCGCCGTTGTTGCGCGGTTCTTCCTGGCACCACACCACGTCCTTGAGGCCGGTCATGCGCTTGAGGCGGACGGCCAGCGGATCGCCGGGGAAGGGGAACAGCTGTTCGATGCGAACGATCGACACATCGTCGTGTCCCGCCGCATCGCGCGCTTCCATCAGGTCATAGGCGACCTTGCCCGAACACAGCACCAGGCGCCGCACCTTCTCGTCGGGGATCGTCTTGCTGTCGGACAGGATGCGCTTGAACTGCGCCTCGCCGAGGAAATCGCCCTTGGCGCTCTTGGCCAGCGGGTGGCGCAGCAGCGATTTCGGGCTCATGATGATCATCGGCTTGCGGAAGGATCGCAGCATCTGGCGGCGAAGCACGTGGAAATAGTTTGCCGGGCTGGTGATGTTGCAGACGCACATATTGTCGTCGGCGCACAACTGCAGGAAGCGTTCGAGCCGCGCCGAGGAGTGCTCTGGCCCCTGGCCTTCATAGCCGTGGGGCAGCAGCATCACGAGGCCGTTGGCGCGCAGCCACTTGCTCTCGCCGCTCGCGACGAACTGGTCGATCATGATCTGCGCGCCATTGGCGAAGTCGCCAAACTGGCCTTCCCACAGCACAAGGCTGCGCGGATCGGCCATCGCGAACCCGTATTCGAAGCCCAGCACGCCGTATTCGGACAAGGTGGAATCGTGCACCTCGAACTTGCCATGCGGCAGCGTCTTCAGGGGCACATATTTGCGCTCGGTATTCTGGTCGACCCACACCGCGTGGCGCTGGCTGAAGGTGCCGCGCCCCGAATCCTGTCCGGACAGCCGCACCCCGTAGCCTTCCATCACGAGGCTGCCAAAGGCGAGCGCCTCGGCGGTGGCCCAGTCGAAGCCTTCGCCCGTGCTGAACATCTCGCGCTTGGCGGCGAGCACGCGGTCGAGCGTCTTGTGGACTTCGAGATCGGCGGGGACTTCGGTCAGCACGCGGCCCAGCGACTCGAAGGTCTTCGACTCGATCGCGGTCTCGACCGAGCGGCGCGCGGTTTCGGGGTCGGCAGGCTTGTTGAGCCCGGACCAGCGTCCGCCGAACCAGTCGGCCTCGTTCGCCTTGTAGCTCTTGCCGGCCTCGAACTCGTCTTCGAGCAGCGCGACAAACTCGCCCGCAATCCGCTCGCGCGTGCCGGCTTCGATCACGCCTTCGCGCACCAGCCGCTCCTCATAGGAGACGCTGACCTTGGGGTGGGCGCGGATCTTGTCGTACATCAGCGGCTGGGTGAACTTGGGCTCGTCGCCCTCGTTGTGGCCGAAGCGGCGATAGCACCACATGTCGATCACCACGTCGCGGTGGAAGGTCTGGCGGTACTCGACCGCAAGCTTGCAGGCGAAGGTCACCGCTTCGGGGTCATCACCGTTGACGTGGAGGATCGGCGCCATCACGCCCTTGGCGACATCGCTCGGATAGGGCGAGGAGCGGGCGAATTTGGGGCTGGTGGTGAAGCCGATCTGGTTGTTGATGATGAAGTGGACGCAGCCGCCGGTGTCATAGCCCGGCACGCCCGAGAGCGAGAGGCTTTCCCACACCACGCCCTGGCCTGCAAAGGCCGCATCGCCGTGGATCAGCACGGGGAGCACCTGGCTCTTGGTCTTGAGATCGTCGCGGATGGCCTGCTGCGCTCGGCTCTTGCCGAGCACCACGGGGTTCACCGCTTCAAGGTGCGAGGGGTTGGGCACAAGGCTCATGTGAACGCTGATGCCGTCGAACTCGCGGTCGGTGCTGGTGCCGAGGTGATACTTCACATCGCCCGAGCCGCCCACATCATCGGGGTTGGCCGAGCCGCCGGAGAATTCGTGGAAGATCACGCGGTAGGGCTTGGCCATCACATTGGCGAGCACGTTCAGACGCCCGCGGTGGGCCATGCCGTAGATGATCTCGCGCACGCCCGCGCTGCCGCCGTGCTTGATCACGGCTTCGAGCGCCGGGATCATGGACTCGCCGCCATCAAGCCCGAAGCGCTTGGTGCCGACATATTTGCGGGCGAGGAATTCCTCGAACTGCTCGCCGCGCAGCACGGCCGAAAGGATCGCCTTCTTGCCCTCGGGGGTGAACTGGATCGTCTCGCCCGGCTTTTCGAACTTGTCCTGCAGGAAGCGGCGTTCCTCGGTGTCGGCGATGTGCATGTATTCAAGGCCGACCTTGCCGCAGTAAACTTCGCGCAGGCGCTGGTGGAGTTTGCCCACCGTGGTCCACTCCATGCCAAGCACGCCGCCGACATAGACTTCTTCGTTCTCCTTGCCCGCCAGGCCATGCCATTGCAGCGTCAGGTCCGCCGGACCTTCGCGGTTCGACAGGCCGAGCGGATCGAGGTTCGCCGCCATGTGCCCGCGCACACGGTAGAGCCGCACCAGCGTCATCGCCGCGATCGAGAGCGCAGCGGCCTTTTTGGTCGCATCGGGATCTAGCACCTTGCCCGCGTCCTTGGCTGCCTTGGCAACCGCGAGCGTCATCTCGGTCGGGTCCATCGCCGCCGTCAGATCGCCTGCACTGTCGGAGAGCGCATCAAGCCAGCCGCGCCGTTCCCACGAAGGGCCGGGCTGCGGGCCTTCCTGATCGGTGAAGGCGGGGAGGAAGTTGTGCGGTTCGTTGCCCATCGGGGGAACTCCTGGGGAGGAGGAAGGATCGCCCCCCGCCTGTGCGAGGGGCCGGTATTCGAAGCTTAGGCCAGCTCTTTCAGCATCGCGGCGAGGGTTTCCCCCAGCAGCGAGGGCGAGGGCGAGACGCGGATGCCTGCATCTTCCATCGCCGCGATCTTGTCTTCCGCGCCGCCCTGGCCGCCCGAGACAATCGCGCCGGCATGGCCCATCCGGCGGCCCGGAGGGGCGGTGCGACCGGCGATGAAGCCGACCATCGGCTTGGCGCGGCCCTTGGCGCGTTCGGCCTTGATGAAGGCGGCGGCTTCTTCTTCGGCCGATCCGCCGATTTCGCCGATCATGATGATGCTCTCGGTTTCCGGATCGTCGAGGAACAGGTCGAGCACGTCGATGAAGTTGGTGCCGTTGACCGGATCGCCGCCGATGCCGACCGCGGTGGTCTGGCCGAGGCCCGCCATGGTGGTCTGGTGCACGGCTTCATAGGTGAGCGTGCCCGAGCGGCTGACGATGCCGACCGAGCCCTTCTTGAAGATGTTGGCCGGCATGATGCCGATCTTGCACTCGTTCGGCGTCAGCACGCCGGGGCAGTTGGGGCCGATCAGCCGCGACTTGGAGCCCTGAAGCGCGCGCTTGGCGCGGACCATGTCGAGCACCGGGATGCCCTCGGTGATGCAGATGATGAGTTCCATCTCGGCGTCGATCGCCTCGCAGATCGCATCGGCAGCGAACGGCGGTGGCACGTAGATGCAGCTGGCGGTCGCGCCGGTCGCGGCCTTGGCTTCGCGCACGGTGTCGAACTGCGGCAGTCCGATATGCATGGTGCCGCCTTTGCCGGGGGTCACGCCGCCGACCATCTGCGTGCCGTAATCGAGCGCGGCCTGCGTGTGGAAGGTGCCGGTATTGCCGGTCATGCCTTGCGTGATGACCTTGGTGTCTTTGTTTACGAGGATGGACATTACTTTTTCTCCACGGGAGTCATGACGGCCAGCCTGAGAGCCGGTTCATTCTGTGAGCCTGTCGCGGCGATCTGCACGGGGCGACCTTCCGCAAAAAAGGTGATTTCGCCGTCCTTGTCCGGATTGGGGAGTCTATCTCCGAACGCAGCCTTGAAGTCCTCGAAGACGGAAAAATTCTCGATCCTCGCGTTGACCATGCACAAGCCGCTTCCCTCAATTCCGCTGAGAAGGATGATCGGCTCTCTGTTCTTGTGGCCAAAAATGATCGGACCATCTTCGAGCGTTTTGCCATTGGCCTTGATCGTCGTGCGCTTCCAGCCGAGCTTTTCCAATTCGGCTGGTGCAAGCCCGCCGCCATTGGTGGCGGCGAAGCAATCATTGTAGGACTCGAAAATCTGTTCGATGGGAGCTGGACGCAGCTGCGCGGCGGCTGGCGCTGAAATCAACGCCAGCGCAACCGTCGTCAGGGCAATCGCCTTACGCAAGGCTGCTATCCAGCGCCTTGCACGCCTCAAGCAGTTCCTTGACCGCATCGACGCTGACGCCGAGGTTTGCCTTTTCCTCGTCGGTCAGGCTGATCTCGATCACCTCTTCAGCGCCGCCTGCGCCGATCACCACCGGGACGCCGACATAGAGTCCGTTAAGGCCATATTTGCCGTCAACCTGCACCGCGCAGGGCAGGATGCGCTTCTGGTCGTAGAGATAGGCCTCGGCCATCGCGATCGCGCTGGTGGCGGGGGCGTAATAGGCCGAGCCGGTGCCGAGCAGCGCGACGATCTCGCCGCCGCCCGAACGGGTGCGCTTGACGATCTCGCCGAGGCGGTCTTCCGAGACACCCTTGATCTCGGCCATGTCCTTCACGGGGATACCGTTAATCGTCGAGTAGCTCAGCACCGGCACCATCGTGTCGCCGTGGCCGCCGAGCACGAAGGCGTTCACGTCCTTGACGCTCACGCCGAATTCCCATGCGAGGAAAGTCGCGAAGCGCGCCGAGTCGAGCACGCCCGCCATGCCGACGACCTTGTGCGCCGGAAGGCCCGAAAATTCGCGCAGCGCCCACACCATCGCGTCAAGCGGGTTGGTGATGCAGATCACGAAAGCATCGGGGCAGTTGTTCTTGATCCCCTCGCCGACTGCCTTCATCACCTTGAGGTTGATGCCGAGGAGGTCATCGCGGCTCATGCCGGGCTTGCGCGCGACGCCTGCGGTGACGATCACGACGTCGGCGCCCGCGATATCGGCATAGTCGTTCGAGCCGGTGACGCGCGCGTCGAAACCCTCGACCGGGCCGCACTGGCTGAGATCGAGCGCCTTGCCCTGCGGCACGCCTTCGACCACGTCGAACAGCACGACATCGCCGAGACCTTTGGTGGCTGCGAGGTGGGCGAGCGTGCCGCCGATATTACCGGCGCCGATCAGCGCAATCTTGGTGCGGGCCATTTGTGGACTTCCTTCCCTGATCCATCGGGACGAAAATGAGATGCACGCAGCATTGGCGCCGACCCCCCCGTCCCAAGCGGCAAGGCACCCGTTACATGGGGCGCGGTAGGCTGCTCAAAACGCGATTGCAACCAACAAAAGGTCGCATGCGGCAACTATCTTTGCAAACAGTTCGCAGTTGCATTAAAGACCCCTGGTGAACCCCTCAGGGAAACACCTTAGGGCCGCTATGATCGCTCAAGCCGGGGTCAGCACCCGCTTTGCCGCAGCGGCAAGCCGGCGGTCGAACATTCCCGTGATCGCGATCCACTGGTCGGCGACGGGCGCATTGCCTTCGCCGGCTGCGCGCGCGGCTTCGGCATGGGCAACCCGCGCCGAGTCGAGCCCGTGGCGCGCAAAGTGGCGCAGCGCCTCGGCCAGCACCGGATCGAAGCCGCCCGGCGCAGCCACGGCATTATCGGACGCATCGTCGTTGGCGGCCATGACCCGCACGCGCGTCACCAACCCGCGGCCGTCAGCCTTCCGGCCGGCAAGGCGCGCGGGATCATGGGCGGGGGCGAGGCGGATCGACATGGGCGCGGGGCTTCCTGTTGCGGCAGTCTCGCACGCGGGGACGGAGCGAGCTGCACGGTTGTTCTGCCAGAAGCCCTAGCAGTCCACGCCTGAAGCCTTGGTGCCCGAACAGGGTTTCGGCCGCCTTAACTCTTAATTCGCGTTTTAACGGAAAGGCTTATTCGCTCGCCGTAAGTGCAGGCTTGGTTGCTGGAGCCTCGCCGGTGCGCGTTTTCCACTGCCCGGCGCGGGCATATTCGGCCTTCACCGCGCCGGTTCCGCTATAGGCCGGGGTCGGCGGTGTGCTGGAAGGAACAGAGGGCGTCGCCGCGGCGCTTTTCGCACCCTCTGCGCGCGCCGGAACCGGGCCGAGATCATAGGCGATCACCGGCGGCGCCGCGTCAGCCTCGGGCAGGGCGGCCGCACTCGTCACAGCCCGTGCCGACGGCCCGCTCTCCAGACCCGCATAGGCCATCGTAATGGCGGTCTTTTCGCCCGCGCCTCCGCGCAGCCGATAGAACCGGTGCGCACCGATCGTGCCGATGTGATCGAGCGTGCTCGCCCAATAGGGATTGACCCAGAGCGTGTGGTAATGGGTTGCGTGGCCGACGGGAGCATAGACGCTGCCCGCCAGCGCGTCTGCCGCGATCCGCTGCGCCCGTGCCCAGCTCGCGCCCGCGGGCCGCCGCGCGAGGCTGCCGTCGCAGGTGAAGGTGAACTGGCAGCCGGTCTGGCGCTCGGAGCCCTGATAGACGACGCCGCACACAGAGTTCGGCCAGGAAGGGTGCGCCACGCGGTTGAGCACCACCTGCGCCACAGCGCGCTGGCCGGCCTCGCTCTCGCTCGCGGCTTCGTACCACGCCGCCTGCGCCAGGCATTCCTGCGCGCGGGCGTGGGTAAGGCCGACTCCGGCGGAGAAGAACGGTTTCGCCGGCGCACCGACATCGATCAGCGCGCCGAGCTCGCGCCCGTCTTCCGCGCCCGATGCGAGCGGATCGGACCTCGGCAGCGCCACCAGCGCGGTGCCGGACGGATCGGCCATGTAGAAGAAGGCCGAGCCGGGAAAGCTCATCCCCGGCCGCTCGAACGGCAGCGCGGCGGCGGCGGCCTGGCGGGTGGCGAGCGCGGCGGTCATATCTACCGCAGGGCCGGGCAGGCTGCCGACGCCGCCGGTCGCAGCCATCGCGGGCACGGTCAGCGCGGCGAGCAGCACCGCCAGCCGCTTGCGCCACAGCAGCGGCACAGCGCGCCAGCCGCTGCGGCCAGCCGGAGCGATGAACGGGAAGGAGGAACGCTGCGATGTCATGATCTGCCGCCCGCCTTACGCGCGCGGGCCCCCGGCGGCGAGCGCGCCGCGCTGGCGCGTCCCGAAACCGGACAGGTGTCCATGACAGCTTAACCCGTTGCACGTGCCCGCCCGCCGCCCTATCGCCGAGGCCGGACATGGCGCGGGATCGCATCAGCAAGGGCAGGGGGAGCGCGCGGTGGTTTGCGCTGGCGGCGGGCGCGCTGATCGCCGCTGGATGCGCGCCTCATACGCCTGATGCGACGGGGAAAGGCGAGGGCGCGCCCACCATCGTCAGCCTCAATCCCTGTCTCGATGCGATCCTCGTCGAGCTGGCAAGCCCCGCGCAGGTGCTCGGACTCTCGCATTACAGCCGCGATCCCGGATCAAGCTCGATCCCGGAGGAGATCGCCGCGCGCTATGGCGTGACCGGCGGCACGGCGGAGGAGGTGATCGCTTTGCAGCCCGATCTCGTCCTCGCCTCGATCTACCTGCCGCAGCCGACCAAATCCGCACTCGAACGCGCCGGGCTCAAGGTGGAAACCTTCGGCAGCCCCACCAGCATTGCCGAGAGCGCGGATCAGGTGCGCGAAGTGGCGGCGCTGGCAGGGCAGGACGCAGCGGGCGAGGCGCTCGCTACAAGCATCCTCCGAGCCCCTGCGCAAACCCTCAGGCCGCTCAGCGCGTTGCTATGGCAGCCGGGCGAGATCGTCGCGGGCGAGGCGACGCTGATTGCCGAGCTGCTGCGACAGGAAGGCTATACCAGCCATGCCGAGGCCAACGGGCTGGGGCAGGCAGACCGCGTCTCGCTCGAGTGGGTGATCAAGCATCGGCCCGCTGTGCTGCTGGTGGCGGGGGACTCGCAGGGCCAGCGCCATCCCCTGCTCAAAGGCGCGTGGAAGCGGATGCTGATCGCGGACTTCGACCCCGCACTGCTCTATTGCGGCGGTCCGACCATCCCCAAGGCCCGCGCCCGCCTCCGCGAAATCCGACAAGAGGTGGAGCGCATGCCATGAACCGCGCGAGTCTTGTCTTCGCCGCGCTGCTGGCGCTGCTGCTGCCGCTGTCGCTGCTGGCGGGGCGCGTGTGGATCCCGCCGCTGGGGGACGGCACGCCCGACGCCGCGCTGATCCTGATGGAATTGCGTGCTCCCCGCGCGGTGCTGGCGCTGGTGATCGGCGCAGGCCTCGGCGCGGCGGGAGCGGCGATGCAGGGTTATCTGCGCAATCCGCTCGCCGATCCCGGCCTGTTCGGCATCGCGCCGATGGCAGCGCTGGGCGCGGTGGCGAGCTTCTGGCTTGCGCCGCTCCTGCCGTCTGCCTTGGCCGCTTGGAGCCTACCGGTGCTGGCGCTGGTCGGAGCCGGCCTCGGCATGGCGGCGTTGGCGCTGATCGCCGGACGGACAGCGTCGGGCGCGGGCGGCGGGATTGCGCTCTTTACCCTGGCTGGCCTGATGCTAGCGAGCCTCGCGGGCGCGCTCACCGCGCTTGCCATCACGCTCGCGCCCAATCCCTTTGCGCTGTCCGAGATCGTGCTGTGGCTCAACGGCGCGCTGACCGACCGGTCGTGGCGCGAGGTCGCGATTGCCGCGCCGCTGGTCGCTTCCGGGATCGCGGTGCTGGCGCTTGCCGCGCGCAGCCTTGATGCGTTGACGCTGGGCGAGGAGGCGGCGCGCTCGCTCGGGCTCGATCCGGCGCGGCTGCTGGTGCTGCTGGTCATCGGCGTCGGGCTGACCGTGGGCGCAGGCGTAGCGGTGGCGGGGATCATCGGCTTTGTCGGCCTTGTCGTCCCCCATCTCGTTCGCCCGCTGACCGATCGCCTGCCCTCGAGCCTGATTGTGCCGAGTGCGCTTGCCGGGGCGTGCCTCGTGCTCGCCGCCGACAGCGTCGTGCGGATCCTGCCGCTGGTGACCGAACTCAGGCTCGGCATCGCGCTCTCGCTGATTGGCGCGCCGTTCTTCCTGTGGCTGCTGGTGCGGATGCGGCGGGGGCAGATGTGATGCTGGCGGCAGAGAACCTGACGCTGACCCGCGGCGGCCACGGGGTGGTGGAGAACTTCTCCGCCGCGCTCGAACCCGGCACGATCACCGCGATCCTCGGCCCCAATGGCGCGGGCAAATCGAGCCTGCTGCTCGGGTTTGCCGGACTACTTGGGCCGAGCGCGGGCCGCGTGACGCTGGCAGACCGCGACCTCGCCGACCTCAGCCCGCGCGAGCGGGCGCGGGCGATCGGCTATCTCCCGCAGGCGCCCGAAATCGCGTGGGATGTGACGGTCGAAAGCCTGATCGCGCTGGGCCGCCTGCCGTGGGGCGATCAGGGCGCAGAGGCTATCGACGCAGCCACCGCTGCGCTGGCGCTCGACAATCTGCGTGACCGGCCTGCCAGCCGCCTGTCGGGCGGCGAGCGGGCGCGGGTACTGCTGGCGCGGGTGCTCGCGGGAACGCCGCGCTGGGTCCTCGCCGATGAACCGCTCGCCGCGCTCGATCTGTCGCATCAGTTGAGCCTGATCGCGCACCTCAAGGCCTGCGCGCGCGGCCAGCAAGGACAAGAGCAGGGTGTGGTCGCTGTGCTCCACGATCTCGCCATCGCGATGAACCATGCCGACCGCGTGCTGGTGCTCGATCGCGGAACGCTTGTCGCCGATGGCCCGCCTGCCGAAGCGCTCTATCCCGGCCTTATCGCGCAGGTCTGGGGGGTCGAGGCGCAGTGGCTCGGCCCGGCGGGAGCGCGGGCGCTGCAAATCGCCGGATAGGCGGTGGCGCAAGATCAAGGGTGGAGCCGGAACGAAAGGGGAATGGCGTCGCGACAGATCGTCACCCCCGCTCACGTTCCGGCGATTTTCTGCTTGTACCCGATAGCCAGGTTGCGACCCTCGAGGGGACCCGGCCATAAACGGCAAAGAGGAGTGCTCAATGCCGAAAGAGCGGGTGGCTGGCGACTTCAGTTTTTCTGTAGGGCAGCATAGTTTTTCCGCAAATTCCTGAAAAACCGGCAGAAAAATCGCACGCGCCGGATGCGAGGCGGGGATCGGCGCGGGTTTTGTTGCCATGTCCGCAAGCGATTACGCCGCCATCCGCCGCATAGCGGCCGTGTCCGCTCCCCTTGCTCGCACCACCATAGCCCGCGGCATCACCGCTAGGCAGGCGAGGCAGGTCATGCCAATGGCGCAGCCGCCTTTGGCGGGAAACCTCCGCGCCGCTCGCCAGTTGCCGTCACGAAACCCGTCCCTATCTTCGGTGCCCTGCGGATAACCCCTTAGCGCCGCCCTTGACCCACGCGAACATTTGCGGAACAGATCACCTCCATGAGCCTTACCACCATCTCCGTCCGCGGTGCGCGCGAGCATAATCTCAAGGGCATCGATATTGATCTGCCGCGGGATAGCCTGATCGTCGTCACCGGACTTTCAGGCAGCGGCAAGTCGTCTTTGGCCTTCGATACGATCTATGCCGAGGGCCAGCGCCGCTATGTGGAGTCGCTCTCGGCCTATGCGCGCCAGTTTCTCGAGATGATGCAGAAGCCCGATGTCGAGCATATCGACGGGCTCTCGCCGGCCATCTCGATCGAGCAGAAGACCACCAGCCGCAACCCGCGCTCGACCGTGGCGACGGTGACCGAGATCTACGACTATATGCGCCTGTTGTGGGCGCGGGTGATCGCGGGCGCGCATGACGCCATCACCGGCCTCGAATATTGCGACAAGGTGATCGAGATCGACCAGTCGCCGATCGGCCGCACCCCGCGCTCCAACCCCGCCACC
>JBKDUW010000160.1:0-4091 GCA_046339235.1 Erythrobacteraceae bacterium
CCTCCATCCCGCGGAAGCGCCGCTCGAACTTGGCGTTGGCTGCGCGCAGGGCATCCTCGGCACTGATCCCGTGAGCGCGGACAAAATTGACGACGGCGAACAACAGGTCACCGGCTTCCTCGAACCTGGCTTGATCCGAGGTTGTGCTCTTAAATTCTTCGATTTCTTCGCTGATTTTGGCTTCGGAGCCCGAGGGATCGGGCCAGTCAAACCCGGTGCGGGCCGCGCGTTTCTGAAGCTTTTGCGCGCGCATTAGGGCCGGTAATGCAATCGCCACGCCGTCGAGCGCGCTGGTGACGCCTTTGGCTTCGCGTTCGCCAGCCTTGAGATCTTCCCAACGCTTCTCGTCCATGGTCCCGCCGGCGGTCGCAAAGATATGTGGGTGGCGGGTTTCCATCTTGTCACTGATTGCGGCCGCGACATCAGAGAATGCGAAGAGGCCGGCTTCTTCGGCCATGCGGGCGTGAAACACGACCTGGAAGAGCAGGTCGCCGAGTTCGTCACGCAGATCAGTCATGTCGCCGCGTGCAATCGCATCGCTGACTTCGTAGGCTTCCTCGATCGTATAGGGCGCGACGGTGGCGAAATCCTGCGCCAGATCCCATTCGCAACCGGAGTGCGGATCGCGAAGCTGCGCCATGATTGCCAGCAAACGTTCGACAGGGCGCTGCTCAGGTGTGTCGCTCATCCCGATCCTCAAGATGGATAATATATATTATGTAAAATCTAAACGAGCACGCTGGCGGCGCTCTGGACGGTCATGAACCACTCCACCACCACATAGAGCCCGAAGAAAATCGCCAGCCACACCAGCGCCATCTTCGCCATCCGGCTCCAGTCAAGCCGATAGGATGCCAGCGCCGCGCCGCACAGCACCAACCATGCGATGCTGCTAACAATCGGGATCCACAAATCCGGGCTCATGCGACCACCTCCAAGCCATCATAACCGACAATCACGAAATCCGGCACCTCGGCGCTCAGCGCGCGGTAATCCATGCTCTTGTCGAGGTGGCTCAACACCACGCGGCCCGCCTTGCACCTTCCCCCTAACTCGATCGCCATCGCCAGATGCGCGTGCGTCGGATGCGGCTCACGGCGCAGGCAATCGCTGACGAGGATATCGACCCGATGGAACAGATCGACCATCTCATCGGAAATTTCACTGAAATCGGTTGCATAGCCGATGGACTTGCCATCAGCTTCAAACCGATAGGCGGTCGTCTCGCCCGAGCCATGGGCCATCTGGCACCAGTCGACCCCGAACCCTGCAATCATCCTCAGCCGATCAAGCGTGTCGAGCGTACAGATCGTCGGATAGCCTTCCTGCCCGGCAAAGACATAGCCGAAGCGCTGGCGCAGACGCCGCACGGTTTCCGTCTCGGCAAAGCCAGGGATCGGTCCAGCACGGCCATAGCGCAGGACGCGCAGATCATCGATCCCGTGGCAATGATCGGCGTGATCATGGGTCCAGAACACTGCGTCGATGCTGCCGACCCGGTTGGCAAGGAGCTGCGCACGGCAATCGGACGAGGTATCAACCAGCAGCCGACGGCCATCCTCGCTCTCGACCATGATCGACACCCGCGTGCGGCGGTTGCGCGGTTCATCCGGGTCGCAGTCGCCCCAATCGCCCGCGCCGTCCGGCCCGCCCAGCCTTGGCACCCCGGTCGAGGTGCCTGAGCCGAGCATCACCACCTTCACGGACGCGCCTTGCTGAAAAGCTTGAAGAAATTGGCGGTGGTCTGCGCAGTCAACCGGTCCACATCGGTGCCGCGCAGGCTCGCAACAAAGCTCGCGGTATCAGCGACATAGGCCGGCTCGCACACGCGCCCGCGATGCGGTACCGGCGCGAGAAACGGGCTGTCGGTCTCGACTAGCAAGCGATTATCAGGAATAATCTTCGCGACCTCCTGCAAGTCCTTGGCATTCTTGAAGGTGACGATGCCGGAAAGCGAAATGGTCAGCCCCAGTGCCAGCACCTTGCCGGCAAAGTCGGCTGAAGCGGTGAAGCAGTGGATGAGGGCCGGGTAACCCCCCTTCCCCATCTCTTCTGCGAGAATGGCGTAGGTATCCTCCTCGGCATCGCGGGTGTGGATGATGAGCGGCAGCTGCACCTCGCGCGCGACATCAATATGCATCCGGAACAGCAACTTCTGCGCGTCTCTGTCCGACTTGTCGTAAAAGTAGTCGAGCCCTGTCTCGCCGATCGCGATCACCCGCGGGTGCTGCGTCGCCGCGAGCAGCGCCGCACGTCCGAGGTACTGGTGTGCATCGGCCTCATGCGGGTGGATGCCGACACTGGCAAACACGTCCGGCTCGCGCGCGGCGGTGCCGACCACCTGCGCCCATTCGCTCTGACGCGTCGAAATATTGAGGAACACGCCAACGCCAGCCGCCCGCGCACGCGCGAGAACACCGGCCTGATCCTCGACCAGACCTTTGTATTCCAAGTGGCAGTGGCTATCGACCAGCATCAGACGCTCGTCGCCTCATCGGCGGGCAGTTGGAGCCGCGGGAACAAGGGAACTGGCGCGATGATCTGGTAATTGCTCTCCGCGAGCGGGGAATACCAGTGGCTGCGAATGCCCGCGAGGTTCCGCAAATCCTCCGGAATTCCCAGCGTATCGAGCAGCTTGGCGCTGCTGGCCGGGATCACCGGACTGATCGCGACCGCGAGCTGCGCGATGCAGATATAGAGCGTGGCGAGTACCGTCTCCATCCGTTTCGGATCGGTCTTGCGCAAGGTCCACGGGGCCTGCGCATCAATATAGGCATTGCAGGCGAACACCGCCTGAAGCCAGACCTCGACCACCTGTTGCAAGGCAAGACCTTCAAACGCTTCGGGAATATCGACGCTGATGGCGCGGTCCACAGCTTCGAATAGCGCAGCGTCGGCCGCCTCGTGCCCGCGGATCGCCGGGAGATAGCCTTCGAGGTTCTTGGCAATGAAGCCCAAGGTTCGCTGCGCGAGGTTACCGAAGGCGTTTCCGAGCTCGCCATTAGCCCTTTGAACAATGGCTTCGGGCGAATAGCTGCCATCCTGTCCGAAGGCGACTTCGCGCATCAGAAAGTAGCGCAAGGCATCCACCCCGAACCGCTCGGCCAGTTTCAGCGGATCGGTGACATTGCCGAGCGACTTCGATTCCTTCTGCCCACGATTGAGCAGGAAACCGTGGCCGAACACCTTTTGCGGCACCGGCAGGTTTGCGCTCATCAGGAAAGCGGGCCAGTAGATCGTATGGAAGCGCACGATATCCTTGCCGATAAGGTGCAGGCTGGCGGGCCAGAAGGCTCCCATTTCAGCGGTTTGGTCGGGATAGCCGAGACCGGTCAGATAGTTGGTGAGCGCATCGACCCAGACATACATCACATGGCCATCGCTGCCGGGCACCTTCACGCCCCAGTCGAACGAGGTGCGGCTTATCGACAGATCGCGCAGGCCCTGCTCAACAAAGGCGATCATCTCGTTGCGGCGGCTTGCCGGTTCGAGAAAGCCCGGGGATTTGAGCAGGTCAAGGAGCTTGTCCTGATACTTCGACAGACGGAAGAACCAGCTTTCCTCGACCGTCCATTCGACCGGCGTACCTTGCGGGGAGAGCTTCTCGCCCCCCTCGCCTTCGACGAGTTCGCTCGCGTCATAATAGGCCTCGTCGCGGACCGAATACCAGCCTTCGTAGCGATCGAGATAGAGATCGCCGGCCGCCTCCATCGCCTGCCAGATCGCCTGGCTGGCGCGGTGGTGATCGGGCTCTGAGGTGCGGATAAACCGGTCATAAGACACATTCAAAGCATCGCACATCTTGCGGAAATAGCCGGACATTTCATCCGCCAAGTTACCCGGCGAACGGCCCTGTTCCTCGGCCTTGCGCGCCATTTTCAGCCCGTGCTCGTCGGTTCCGGTTTGAAACCTTACGCGGCTGCCCTTGAGCCGCTGGAAGCGGGCGATGACATCCGCCGCAATCGCCTCGTAGGCATGGCCGATATGCGGCCTCCCGTTGGGATAGGAGATCGCGGTGGTGATGTAGAAGGGAGTGGTGTCGGTCTCAGCCATGGGCCGGTTCGCTAGCGGGGGCAGCCGCGACAAGCAAG
>JBKDUW010000161.1:0-4928 GCA_046339235.1 Erythrobacteraceae bacterium
CGCTCTCGCCCGCCTTGTGTGCGGGCTTCGGCGCGGCAGCAGTGCTGGCCGCGACCCGCATGGAAGCCGACATGTTTCACGTGAAGCATTTAGAGAACATTGCCCGCGATGCCTTCGCCGGATGGCACATCAACGGCAGCATCGAACACCGCTGGCACGGCAATCTGAACCTTCGGCGTGAGGGGCTCGACGTCGCGCGGCTGATGAGCGAATGCCGCACCATCATGTTCTCCGCCGGCAGCGCCTGTGCCAGCGGGTCGGGACGACCAAGCCATGTGCTGACAGCGATCGGCCTCACCAACGCCCAGGCAAAGGCCTCTATCCGCCTCGGCTTCGGGCGCTATACGAGCGAGCAGGATATCATCGCTGCCGCCGCCGCGATCAACTCCGCCGCCAAGGAGCAGGGCCTGTGAGCATTTCGATTACCTTCATCGATCCGTATGGCAAAGCCGTTTCAACCACGGCGCAAAGCGGCGATAACCTTCTACGCACTGGCCAAGCGGCGGGGCTTCCGCTCGAAGGCACCTGCGAAGGCCAGATGGCGTGTTCGACCTGCCACGTGATTGTCGCTGCCGAATGGTTCGACCGCCTCCCCGCACCCAGCGAAGAGGAGGAAGACATGCTCGATTTCGCCGCCGGGGCACGCCGCACCAGCCGCCTCTCTTGCCAGATCGAACTGACCGATGCGCTCGACGGTCTGGTGGTCAGCGTGCCCACCGAAAGCAACGACCTCAGGCGGATGTAGCGCCGTCGTGCGGCTTGCCGAGGCGGTTCAGGCGCCGGGCTAACCAGATCACCCCGCCGATCGGCAAAACCACCGCGCCGACCAGGATCAGGAAGGCGGCGAGGTAACCGAAGATTGATCCCAGCGATCCCAGCGCGCCGGTGACAGGGCCGAGGAAGTCGCTCGTCACCGGGGTGCCGGTTTCGTAATTCACCGTCATCCGGCTATAGGCGACGCGTCCCTCCATTTCCTTGAGCCAGCTGCGCGCCTGATCGATTTCCTCGTTGACCGCCGCAACGCTGCGTTCGGCCTCGACCAGTTCCTCGACGCTGCCTTTGTGCGTGCGCAGCACCTCCTGCATCCGGTCGCGCAGCTGGGTGCGGGCGCGCAGGCGGGCCTCGGTATCGACCAGCTGCTTGGAGAGTTCCTCCGAGGCGATTTCGGCGGCGACCTGCTCGGCGCCGGCATCCTGCGCCTCGTCCTCTAGCAAGGCCCCGAAGGCCCGCGCCTGACGGCTGGCGACCGCCATTTCGAGCCTGCCCGAAACCTCGCCCTCATCCTCGCCCGATTTGGTCATGCCGATGATCTGGCAGATCGCCGGCCCCTGCTGTTCGCACAGCGAGGCGTGGCGGCGCTGCAGCGCGCCGATCTCGGCGGTAGGCATCCGCCAGCGGTAGTCGTAGATATAGGCCAGCTGCGGCAGGCTGACCGGGATTGCGCCGAGGTCGGGAAGGGTGGCGGACTTGCTCGCCCCGTCAGCGACGGCGTCGGCGGCCATTCCGGCGGTGGCGGGGGCCTCGGTTACCTCCTCGACGGCGGCAGCGCTGGTGTCGGCGCTGTTCTCGCTGCAAGCGGTGAGCGCCAGAGTGGCGGTTCCAGTAAGAACCAACATCTTACGCATGCACTCTCTCCTCATAATCCCCGTCCGACAAGGGGCGACTCGTGCCGATCGCCTTAATGCCGCTCCATCTATGCCTTAAATTTGCCATAATTAAACCGTAATTGCGCCACAATTGACAGCAATCTGAATTTTCCGGCTTTTTCAGGATGCTGGCTCGTTGCAGAATGCGCGGCGTGCGGCCCCGCGATCCGTGCTCAACCCTGTGGAAAGGGCTCTCCCTCGCGAGCGCACGGGTTGCTAGAGGGACGGGATGTCCGATCCTGTCCTGCCCAAGGAGCCCGACGACGGCTTCGATGCCATCGTCGATGCGCCCTTCGATGCCGCGCTGTCCGAGCGTTATCTTGTCTATGCCCTGTCCACGATCACCGCGCGCTCGCTGCCCGATCTGCGCGACGGGCTGAAGCCGGTCCACCGCCGCCTGCTCTGGGCGATGCGGCAATTGAAGCTCAACCCGAGCGATGCCTTCAAGAAATCGGCGCGGGTGGTGGGCGATGTGATCGGCAAGTATCACCCGCATGGCGATACGAGCGTCTATGACGCGATGGTCCGCTTGGCGCAGGATTTCAGCCTGCGCTATCCGCTGGTTGAGGGGCAGGGGAACTTCGGCAATGTCGATGGCGATAACGCCGCGGCTTACCGCTACACCGAAGCGCGCCTGACCAGGACCGCGCTCGCGCTGATGGCAGGGCTGGACGAAGGCACGGTCGATTTCCTGCCGAACTATAATGGCGAGGAAGTCGAACCCGATATCTTCCCCGGCCTGTTCCCCAATCTGCTCGCGAACGGCGCAAGCGGCATCGCGGTTGGCATGGCGACCTCGATCCCGAGCCACAATGTCGCCGAGATCATCGACGCCATGCTGAAGCTGAGCGACAATCCCTCGGTCAGCCACGAAGAGCTGATGGAACTGTTCCACGGGCCCGATTTCGCCACCGGCGGCCAGGTGGTCGACAGCGCGGCCGCTATTTGCGAGGCCTATCGCACCGGGCGCGGGTCTTTCCGGCTGCGCGGGCGTTTCCACGCGCCCGAGGCCAAGGAGCCTGATGATGTCGCCGCCGGCATCGAGCGGCTGGGCGGCGGGCAGTGGCAGCTGGTAATCTCGCAAATCCCGTATCAGGTCGCCAAGGGCAAGCTGATCGAGCAGATCGCGCAGGCGATTGCCGATCGCAGGCTGCCGATCCTCGAGGATGTGCGCGACGAAAGCGACACCGCGATCCGCATCGTGCTGGTGCCCAAAAGCCGCAATGTCGATCCCGAGCTGCTCAAGGAAAGCCTGTTCAAGCTGACCGATCTGGAGACGCGGTTCAGCCTCAATCTGAACGTGCTCGATGCCTCCGGTGGGCTCGGCCGCACGCCGATGGTGATGGGGCTGAAGGAGCTGCTCGAAAGCTGGACCTTCGCGCAGATCGACATTCTCCAGCGCCGCGCGAAGCACCGGCTCGAACAGATCGCCAACCGGCTGGAACTGGTGCGCGGATATATCATAGCCTACCTCAACCTTGACCGGGTGATCGAGATCATCCGCACCGAGGACGAGCCCAAGCCGCTGATGATGGCCGAGTTTGAACTCAGCGACCGCCAGGCCGAAGCGATCCTCAACATGCGGCTGCGGTCTTTGCGCAAGCTGGAGGAAATGCAGCTGCGCAAGGAAATGGACACGCTGCTGGCCGAGGAAGCCGATCTCAATGCCCTGCTCGAAAGCCCGGCCAAGCAGCGCACCCGCCTGAAGCGCGATCTGCGCGCCCTGCGCAAAGAATATGCCGAGGACACCCCGCTGGGCGCGCGGCGCACGCTGATTGCCGAGGCTGCACCGACGATCGAATTCAGCATGGATGCGATGATCGAGAAGGCACCGGTGACGGTCATCCTCAGCCAGAAGGGCTGGATCCGCGCGGCGAGCGGGCATGTGCCGCTCGATCAGGAGTTCAAATACAAGGAGGGTGACGGCCTCGCCTTCATCCTCCACGCACAGACCACCGACAAACTGCTGCTGGCGGCCTCCAACGGGCGATTCTACACCTTGGGCTGCGACAAGCTGCCCGGCGCGCGCGGCTTTGGCGAGCCGCTGCGTACGATGGTCGATCTTGAAAGCGAGGCCAATGTGGTCGCGATGATGGTGCATCGGGCGGGCGGCCGGCTGCTGCTTGCCTCACGCCACGGCAAGGGCTTCGTCGCCGAGACCAACGAATTGCTCGCCGAAACGCGCAAAGGTCGGCAGGTGGTGAACCTCAAGGATGGCGCGGTGCTGCGGGTCATCCGGCCGATCCCCGAAAACCATGATCACGTTGCCTGTGTTGGCGACAACCGCAAGCTGGTGGTGTTCAACCTTGAGGAAATCCCCGCCATGACGCGCGGGCAGGGGGTGCAGTTGCAGCGCTACCGCGCCATGGAAGCAGGGGGGGGCGGGATGGCCGATGCGATCACCTTCGTGCTGGCGGAGGGCCTCAGCTGGCAGATGGGCGGTTCTGGCGAGCGCACCCGCACCGAGACCGAAATCCGGATGTGGAAGGTGGCGCGCGGCGCGGCCGGGCGGATGCCGCCGCAAGGCTTCCCCAAGTCGGGGCGGTTCGACTAGTCGAAATCGAAGGCGCTGGTGCCGAGCTCTTCGGCCAGCATCTGGTTGACGCGGTCGGCCGAGGGGAAACCTTCGGCCACCCAGCGCGCCTCGATGGTCTGGAGCAGGCGCGCGACATAGGGTCCGGCGGTCACGCCGCGCGCGACGATCGCGCCGCCCTTGAGCGGGAAGACCGGCACCTGCCAATCGGCCAGCCCGCCTGCGTCGCTGCCCAGCAGCAGCAGCCGGTCAATCGCGTGCGGCGGCGTGAGGCGGTAGGCGAGCGCCTTCGGATTGTCGGCGTCCCCTGCTTGGCGCTCGGCGGCTGAAACAAGCCGGCTGCGCTGCGCCTTGGAGAGCCGCAGGCGCGCGGCGACCGTCTCGGCCACCTCGGGCGAAGGCGGGAGCAGCGCGGCGAGCCGCCGCCCCGGATCAGGCGCGAAGCCTTGGCGCACCTCGGCAGCGATCAATCGGGCCAGCGCGGCGAGCTGCGCGGCGCAGGCCTCGGGCAGGATCACGCCAAGCACGCCGTCTGCGCGCATCCTTTCGAGCGTCGCATGGGGATCGGGCAGCGCCAGCAGCGCCAACAATTCGGCGGCAATGCGCTCGCGGCTGAGGCCCTTGAGGGTATGCGCGAGTTCGCTGCAAGCCTCCTCCGCCGCAGGATCGAGCGCCGCCCCGAAGCGCGCCTGAAAGCGGAAATAGCGCAGGATCCGCAAGTGATCCTCGGCAATCCGCGCGCGGGGATC
>JBKDUW010000162.1:0-9205 GCA_046339235.1 Erythrobacteraceae bacterium
CCATCGCGATAGGTGCCGAACACGCGGTCCCAGAAAATCACCGAGTTACCATAGTTGCAGCGTGTGTCCTCGTAGCTGAGTGCGGTGTGGTGCAGGCTGTGATTGCGGATGGTGGTGAAGAAGTATCCGTACCAGATCGGCGGATCGGCCTTCACGTTGGCGTGAGCATAGGTGGCGATCACGCCACCGCCGGTGATCGCGGCGAACAGCGCATTCAGATCGACATCGAGCAGCGCAGTCACCCCGATGCTGATCAGGAACAGCTCGATCGGATTGCCGATAAAGCCCTTCATCGCATTGAGCTGCGTGATGTGATGATGCGGCGCATGGGTCAGCCACAAGGGCGTCCAGTTGTGCATCGCGCGGTGCATCCAGTACTGGCCGAATTCGAAAGTGAACATCACCACCACCACCTGCACGATGAAGGGGCTGGCGGCGAGCCACGGGGTGGCGACGCCCCAAGCCTCCTTCAATTCGTGCAGCGGCGAGTTGATCAGCGCGTCGCTGGCAAAGCCGATCGCACCGTAACCGAAGGCGACATAGAAGATGTCGGTTGCCAGCTCGCGCCCGTTGATGCGCCAGCCCTCGTGGCGTTCGAACACCAGTTCGAGCAGCTGGACAAAGGCAAGTGTAACAAGGCCGACGATGATGATGGTCCACGGCCCATCCACCCAGGCCGCAGGCGCAAGGCCCCAGAACGCAACCACTGCGGCGAGCGTGGCCGGCGGCAGCAGATTGATGAGCGATTGTTTCACCGGATCGTCCCTCGTGCTTGGTACTTGGATGCAGGCTTTGGATTGCGTGTCTCGGCGGGAAAATACGCCATCTTGCGCAGATCGTCGAGAGGGCGGGCGCTCAGGCCTTTCCGAGATCGGCGAACAGGAACGAGGCGGCGACCAGCAGCATGATCACCGCGAACCCCCGCCGGGCCCACAAGGTGCGGCGCGGATCGGCCAGCCAGCCATGCGCGCGGGCGCCCGCCAGCACCAGCGCAAGGTGGATCAGCGTGGCAATGCTCGCGCTGACCAGCGCCAGCACCAGCGCATTGGCAAGGCTCAGCGCTTCGCCCCCGAGGAATCGCGGCGCCACCACGAGGAAGAAGATATAGGCCTTGGGATTGAGCAGGTTGATGAGCAAGCCGGTGACAAAGGCGCGCTGGTTGACCTTTTGTGTCGGCACCGGCCGCGCCGGGCGGGTGGAACCGCGCCATGCCTCGACTGCAAGGACCACCATCATCAGCGCGCCGGCCCATTGCAGGCCCCGCCACACATCCGGCATCGCCGTGAGCAACGTCGCCAGCCCAAGCGCGGCGAGCACCCCGTTGACAAGCAAGCCCAGCGCCACCCCCGCCACCGCCGACAATCCGGCGCGGCGCCCCTCGGTTGCGGCCAGGCCCGATAACAACGCCATGTTGGGGCCGGGCGTCAGCTCGATCAGCAAGACCGCAAGGGCAAAGCCGACAATATCCACGCGCGCGTTCCTGCCCTGACCTAGCGGCGCTCGAGCAGGTGGCGGGTGCTGGTCTGGCGCCAGTGCCCTTCCTCATTCTCGCCCACCGCGAGTTCGCGCACGGCGCGGATATCCTCGATCTCGTGGTCGGTCAGGTGCTCGATGCCGACGAATTCGTTGCGCGCATCCGTGACCGCGCGGATGAGCTCGTCGAGCTTGGCCTGCATCGCGGCGGCATCGCGGTTCTGGGAGTTCTGGATCAGGAACACCATCAGGAAGGTGGCGATGGTGGTGCCGGTGTTGACCAACAGCTGCCAGGTGTCCGACCAGCCGAACAGCGAACCTGTCAGCCCCCATCCGGCGATGATCGAAACCGCCACGATAAACGCCCCTGACTGGCCCGCGGCAAAGGCCGTGCGCGATGCGACAAGCGTGAATAACCGGTCCATTGGCTGACCTCCTGCCTTCCCCCTAGCCCACAGCCTATCCCTAGCCGCGCGGCAAAGCCAATCACCGGCCAAACAAACCGGCGCGGAAGTGCCCCCCGCGCCGCTGTGGTTGTGCAACTGAGGGTATCGTCAGAAGACTTCGAACAGGCCAGCTGCGCCCATGCCGCCGCCCACGCACATGGTGACGACGACATACTTCGCCCCGCGACGCTTGCCTTCGATCAGCGCGTGGCCGGTGCAGCGCGCGCCGGTCATGCCGTAGGGGTGGCCGATCGAGATCGAGCCGCCGCTGACATTGAGGATGTCGTTGGGGATGCCGAGCGTGTCGCGGCAATAGAGCACTTGCACCGCGAAGGCCTCGTTCAGTTCCCACAGCCCGATGTCGCCCATCTTGAGGCCGGTTTGCTTCAAGAGCTTGGGGATCGCGAAGACCGGGCCGATGCCCATTTCGTCAGGCTCGGTGCCGGCGACCGCCATGCCGACATAGCGGCCCAAGGGCTGGAGGCCCTTCTGTTCGGCAAGCTTGGCTTCCATCAGCACCGCGGCCGAGGAACCGTCCGACAGCTGCGAGGCGTTGCCCGCAGTAATGCACATACCCGGGCCCATCACCGGATTAAGGCTCTGGAGGCCTTCGAGCGTGGTTTCGGGGCGGTTGCCTTCGTCCTTGGTCAGGGTGAATTCGACCTGGCTGACTTCCTTCGTCTCCTTGTCGACCACGTTCATGATGGTGGTGACGGGGACGATTTCAGCGTCGAGATAGCCCGCAGCCTGCGCCGCCGCCGTGCGCATCTGCGACTGGAAGGCGTATTCATCCTGCGCCTCACGGCTGATGCCATAACGCTTGGCGACGGTTTCAGCCGTGCCGAGCATCGGCATGTAGACATCCTTGTGCATCGCGATCAGCGAACGGTCGGGCGACACGCGCATCTCGGGGGTCTGCACCATCGAGATCGAATCCTGCCCGCCGCCGACCACGATATCCATGTTGTCGACGATGATCTGCTTGGCCGCGGTGGCAATCGCCATCAGGCCCGAGGAGCACTGGCGGTCGATGGTCTGCGCCGAAACGGTGACCGGACAACCGGCGCGCAGCGCGACCTGACGGCCGATATTGCCCGCCTGCGTGCCCTGCGTGAGCACCGCGCCCCACACGACATCATCGATCGCGCCAGCTTCAATGCCGGCGCGCTCGATAGCGGGGGCGAGGCAGAGCGCGCCGAGCGTGGCGCCGGGAGTGGCATTGAAAGCGCCCTTGTAAGCGCGCCCGATCGGCGTGCGGGCGGTGGAAACGATAACGGCGTCACGTGCCATGGGGGTATCCTTTATTCAGGGAGATAGGCCCCAGCGCCCGGCGGAGGCCCAATCTATTCGGTTTGCGAAGGCCGGCAGGGCCAGCCAGCCAAAAATCAGACGAAGTACTGCGTAATCCACTCGGCGATCAGGGCGGGCTTGTCCTCGCCTTCGATCTCGATCGTGATCTCGGCGGTCTGCTGCCACTGGCCGGGGCGCTTCTCGACCATTTCGAGCAGCTTCCAGTGGCCGCGAATGCGCTTGCCCGCGCGCACGGGCGCGATGAAGCGGGTCTTGTTGCCGCCGTAGTTGACGCCCATCTTCACGCCGTCGATGCGCGGCATGTCGCTGTTTGCGCCGAGATAGGGGATCATCGACAAGGTCAGGAAGCCGTGGGCGATGGTGCCGCCGAACGGGGTCATCTTGGCCATCTCTTCATTGACGTGGATGAACTGATGATCGCCCGTCGCCTCGGCGAACTGGTTGATGCGTTCCTGGCTCATTTCGGCCCATTCGCTGGTGCCGATCTGCTCGCCGACCTTGGCGGCCAATTCCTGTGGATTCATGGGGGCTCCTCCTCGATTCTGCCGGCGGAATCCTGTGCCCGCCGCGCTGCTTGTGCGGGGGCTTCATGGCGCAACAAAGGGGGCAGCGCAACGACGCAGACGCGTGCGCTTCTATGCCGCTACGGCACTGCTGCGCTTGCTGTCGATCGCCGCGCGCCGCTGGACGCTGCGATCATGCCCCGCGCGCGCCGAATCGATCCGCACGCAATAGCTCGCGAGCCCGATCTGCAGGCCGACCAGCATCAGCATCACCGGCTGATAACCGATCCCCTGGAACAGCGCGCCGACGAGATAGATCACGGCGCCCATCTGCAAGGCGGACGCAAAGGGCGCGATCCACGCCTCCTCCTCGGCCGTGGCCCCTTTCCAGCGGCGATAGATTCGCTCCATCTGCCACAACCCTAGGCCGTGCAGCGCGAGCCAGATCATCAGCCCCGGCCAGCCCTGTTCGCCAAGCAGTTCGAAGATCGAGGAATGGAATGCGCGGCCTTCGTCGACCACTTCGCGATATTCCACGCTGGTGGTGTTCCCGTTCACCTGTTTGACCGGCATGACATAGGCAAAGCGGTTCGAACGATAGGCGTCAAACCCGCCGCCGAACGGCTTTTCGGCGACGTAATCGAGGGTCCATTCCCACACCGCCACACGGGTCGAGGCGCTTTCATCGCCGCCCGGCGCGGCCAGCGTCGCCATGCGATCATAATAGCTCTGCGGCAGGAACGGCAGCGCAACAAGGCCGAGCGCGCCGGCCGCCGCGATGAACATCAGCCGCTTGGTGGTGTAGCGCAGCAGCAGCACACCGAGCGCGGCAATGCACAACAGGCCGGTGCGCGCCTCGGTCCCGATCGGCACCATCAGGCAGGCAAAGATCAACGCGACCGCAAAGCCCGTCACAAGCCAATGCGGCCGCAGCACCGTGCCGTAGCGGGTGAACCACCAGATCAGCGGGATCAGCCCGATCGCGACCGTCGCCAGTGTCGAACTTTCATAGACCCCGCTATTGTCGTTGACGAAGAACTTGAGGTTCTCATAGCCGCCGCCGCCCAGCACAGTCTTCATGCCGGTGCCGATGACGATGGTCGCAATCGCCAGCACCAGCATCAGCGCCAGCGCCTCGATCCGCGCGCGGGTGGTGAGGGTAAGGGGCAGGAAGATCGCGAACAGCAGCGCCTTCCACACCCAGTCCCACTTGGTCGCGGCCTCGACGGGGAAATCGGCATTGCCGGTGGTCCACCAACAATAGGCCAGCAGCGCCAGCATCAGCCCCTGCCGCATCGTGAAGCGCGCGCCTTCCTTGCGATCAAGCACCAGCCAGCCGCCAAAGGCTGCGACAAAGGCGATCAGCGAGACAGGCAGGCTGGCGATCAGCGAATAGCCGATCCGCTGGGGCGCAAGGATGTCGATATAGACATAGAGCAGCACCCACAGGAACGGGCGCTTGAGCCCGAGCAGCAGGACGTAAATGATAAAAGCCAGGAAAACGAGATCGAGCATTTATCGCCCCGGTTCCTCGCCATCATCCGGCACTGTCTCGTCAGCGTGTTTGTCGCGTGCACGGCGGGCGGCGTTGCGGCCGACGGTGCTCGTCGCCATGCGGTTGGCCGCGGTATCGGCCTTCAGCTGCCCAAGCAGCGGATCGGCATCAAGATCGTCGCGCAGCACCAGTCGCAGCAGCGCAATCGCCATCAGCCCGTGGCCCAGCGCAAGCGCGAAATAGTCGATCATCGAAACGGCTCCAAAACGCGGGCGGACCGCCAGCATTACCCCCGGGCGGTTGACGCGGCGTTAAGCACGCCTGCGCTAGATCTGCGCGCCATGACCCGCGTGCTCCACGTCCTTGATCATTCGCTACCGCTCCACAGCGGCTATACCTTCCGCACCCGCGCGATCCTCAAGGCGCAGGAATCGCACGGGCTGGAGGTGCGCGGCATCACCGGCCAGCGCCACAATTGCGAAGCGCCGGCAGGCGGTGGCTCGCCCGAGGAAGCCGACGGCCTGACCTTCCACCGCACCCCCCGCACGCCGTCAGGCCCGACGCCCGTTCGCGAACTGGCCGAGATTTCCGCGCTCGACGCTGCGATCCGTGGCCTCGCGCAGGACTGGCGGCCCGACATCATCCACGCCCACTCGCCCGCCCTGTGCGGAGCAGCGGCGCAGCGGGCTGCACGCGCGCTCGGCGTGCCGTTCGTCTACGAGATCCGCGCCTTCTGGGAGGATGCGGCGGTCGGCAATCTCACCGGCACCCCAGGCAGCCTCAAATACCGCCTGACCCGCGCGCTCGAGACGCGGGTGGTGCGGGCTGCCGATGCGGTGTTCACTATCTGCCACGGGCTGCGCGACGATCTCATCGGGCGGGGCATCGCGCCAGAGCGGATCGCGATCATGCCCAACGGGGTCGATCTGGCGCTGTTCGGCGAACCGGTGGCGCGCGACGATGCGCTGGCGGCGCAGCTCGGGCTTGCACCCGATGTGCCGATCATCGGCTATATCGGCAGCTTCTACGACTACGAGGGCGTCGATGATCTGATCGCCGCCATGTCGATCCTGCGGCGCACCCACCCGCAAGCGCGGCTGCTGCTGGTCGGCGAAGGGCCGATGGACGCCGCCTGGCGCGCCGCGGCGGCGGCCCTGCCCGAGCCGGACGCGGTGATCTTCACCGGGCGCGTGCCGCATAAGCAGGTCGAGCGCTACTACTCGCTGATCGATGTTCTCGCCTATCCCCGCAAGGCCCAGCGCCTGACCGATCTGGTCACGCCCTTGAAGCCGCTCGAGGCCATGGCCCAGCGCAAGCTGGTTGCCGCTTCAAGCGTCGGCGGGCACCGCGAGCTGATCACCCACGGCGATACCGGAACGCTGTTCGCGCCCGATGATCCGGCCGCCTGCGCTGCCGCGCTCGGCCAGTTGGTCGGCGCGCGTGCGGGTTGGGAGGCGATGAAAGACCGCGCCCAGGCCCATGTGCGCGCCCGCCATGACTGGGCCGCCAACGTGCAAAATTATCTTTCTGTTTACCATCTCTTGCTAGCTGGAGAGCAGACCCGCGCGGCCGGTGTGACGCACACCATCGCAGGGCACAAGCGCAAGGCAGGGTAACAGGCGGATGAAACGCGGGCATCACAGCAAGGCGGAAAAGCAACGGCGCATCCGAGGGGCACGCCGTTCGCGCCCGACGGTCCGGGCGCACGCGCTGTTCGTCCCGATCCTCGCTATTTGGGGCGCGCTGCTGGGCGGTTTGGTGACGCTGGCGCTCCCCGCCGGTGCCGTGCTCGCTGCAGCGGCCAATATCGGCCTTGGCGCGCTTGATGAAATGTCGCGCTTTATCCTCGCTGGTGTGGCTGCGCTGGTGATCGGCAGCGTGATGCTGGTGATCGGCAGATTGCTCGTCAGCAAGGCCGAGCCGCGCAAGGACATGCCCTCGATCGCATCGATGGTGGTGCGTCAGGTGCACAAGATCGACCCCGCCAGCGAACTTGGCAGCGACAGCTTCGACGCGCCGGTTGAGGCCATGCCGTTCGCGGTGGCAGAGGCGCAGCGCGAACCCGTCGCCAAGCTGGCCCCTGAGCCCGAGCCGGTTGTTCTTGCCGAAGTCACCAACCCCGCTCCTGCGTCCCCGCAGGAACTTGATCTTGCGCAATTCGCCGCCCTCGAGGGCCGCAACGCGGTGTGGATCGAGGAACCGGTTGCTGCTGCGGCGCCTTCTCTGGTCGTGCCAGAGCCCGCACCCGCACCGGCGCCTGTCCCGGCACCCGCTCCCGAACCCGCAACCATCATGCGCCGCGCTCAACCGCGTCCGCCTAGACCAAGCGCGATCGAGCGCCTGCGCGCTGTGCCGCCCAGCGAGTTGAGCCTTGTCCAGATGGTCGAGCGTTTCGCCGCCGCGCTTCATGAACACCAGTCTACCCCGGCTGGCAGCACCGGCCTTGCCGCGCGCGATGCCGCGCTGGCCGAGGCGCTGAAGGCGCTCGCCGTGCTCAGCCGCGATAGCGAGGCCCAGACCCAGAGCGAGCCGGTGCGCGCCGCGCTCGGCCGCCTGCAGGAGCTGCGCGGGGGCGCCTGAGGCGGCGCAATCTATTGATAGTCTGAATAGGTCTGCGAGAAATAATGCTTCGCGCAAACCCATTGCCAAAACCGCTTCCTGTCGGCATGAGGGCGCAAACCGGGCAAGGCAGGCCGCCTGTGCTGACCCTTGCCCGGAATAATCGCCGCCATGCGCGCGTTCGGCCAGCCAACGCCGTAACGCGCCTGACGGTATCTGACAGATCGGACTTTTGCCATGGGATACCCCTCCTCCCAGGGTCTCTACGACCCCGCCAACGAACATGACGCCTGCGGCGTCGGCATGGTCGCGCATATCAAGGGTGCCAAAAGCCATGGCATCGTGCGTCAGGCGCTGGAGATTCTTGAAAAGCTCGATCACCGCGGTGCGGTTGGTGCCGATCCGCTGCTGGGTGACGGCGCGGGGATTCTCATCCAGATTCCCGATCCGCTGATCCGCCGCTGGGCGGACACGCACGGCCATGATCTGCCGAAGCCAGGCGAATACGCGATCGGCATGTGCTTCCTGCCGCAGGACGGGGCCGCGCGCAGCTTCGTCAAGGGGCGGATGGAAACCTTCACCGTCAAGGAAGGCCAGCGCTTTGTCGGCTGGCGCGACGTGCCGACCACCCAGACCGGGCTCGGCGACGCGGTGATCGCCTCGATGCCGGTGATCGAGATGGCGGTGATCGCGCGCGGCGAGAATTGCGCCGATCAGGACGCCTTCGAGCGCAAGCTGCTGACGATCCGCAAGCAGGTGCAGAATCCGCTCGCGCAGCTGGCTGAAAAGCACGCCCTGCCGGATCTCACCGAAACCTACATCCCGAGCTTCTCGACCCGCACGCTCGTCTACAAGGGGCTGCTGCTGGCGACCCAGGTGGACAGTTTCTACGACGATTTGCGCGATCCCGAGTGTGTCTCGGCGCTGGGCCTGGTGCACCAGCGCTTTTCCACCAACACCTTCCCCAGCTGGCGGCTTGCCCACCCGTTCCGGTTCATCGCCCATAATGGCGAGATCAACACCGTGCGCGGCAACGTCAACTGGATGAACGCCCGCCGCCGCACGATGGAAAGCGAGCTGCTCGGCCCCGATCTCGACAAGATGTGGCCGATCATCCCGCACGGGCAATCGGACACGGCCTGCCTCGACAATGCCTTGGAACTGCTGATCGCGGGAGGATACAGCCTTGCCCACGCGATGATGATCCTGATCCCGGAAGCCTGGGCGGGCAACCCGCTGATGGATCCTGCGCGCCGCGCCTTCTACGAATATCACGCCGCGCTGATGGAGCCGTGGGATGGCCCGGCGGCGGTGTGCTTCACAGATGGCCGCCAGATCGGCGCGACGCTCGATCGCAACGGGCTGCGGCCCGCGCGCTACTGCGTGACCAGGGATGATATCGTCTGCCTCGCCTCGGA
>JBKDUW010000163.1:0-3370 GCA_046339235.1 Erythrobacteraceae bacterium
GAGCCGCAGGTGTTGCGCTCAATCGCATAGGGGTTGCGGGTCAATCCGCCGACCGCGCTCCATCCGCTGGTCGAATTGTCCGAGCGGATATTGGCCCATTCGCTGAGGTTGGTCTTGCCCAGCACCACCCCGCCTGATGCCTGGAGATTGGCGATCAGCGGCGCGTCGCGGCCGGTGCGGTTGTCCCTCAGAGCGAGGCTGCCGGCGGTCGTGGCAAAGCCTGCGGTATCGATATTGTCCTTCACCAGCACGGTGCGCCCGTGGAGCGGGCCGACCGTCAACCGCTGGCGCGCGGTCACCGAAGCGGCAGGATCATAATCGATCACGGCGTTCAGTCGCGGGCCGTTATCATCAAGCGCCTGAATGCGGAGGATATATTCGTCTACCGAGAGCAATTCGCTCATCGCCTCGCGGTCCTCCGCCGCGTCGGCGGGCGGGGTCGCACTCTGGGCAAGGGCCGCGGTTGACGTGGTGGCAAGGAAGGCGGCAAGCGCGGTGCGCGCGACAGTAAGCTTCGTCATGACAAGCAGGTTTGCCTGTTCCGCACGCCGATGCAAGCGGCACGATCAGACACGCGTGCGGCGCAATTCACAGGCGACAAGGTAAACGCCCTTGAAATTGCCCCCATGCCTCCGACATAGCCTGTTCGGCAAGCTCACGAAGGACACCCACATCCCATGATCGATCTGCTCGGTAATTCCGGCGAAACCTATGGCACCCAGGGCCAGTTCACGCGCGATCCTGTTACGGGCGCGCTGGTGCCGGTGGTGGTCGAGCAGACCAGCCGCGGCGAACGCAGCTTCGACATCTTCAGCCGCCTGCTGCGCGAACGCATCGTGTTTGTCACCGGCCAGGTGGAAGACGGCATGGCTTCGCTGATCACCGCGCAGCTGCTGTTCCTCGAAAGCGAAAACCCCTCCAAGCCGATCAGCATGTACATCAACTCGCCCGGCGGGGTGGTGACCGCGGGTCTCGCGATCTTCGACACCATGCAATATATCAAGCCGCGCGTGTCCACTGTGTGCATGGGGCAGGCTGCTTCGATGGGCAGCTTCCTCTTGGCCGCGGGCGAGCCGGGTATGCGCATCGCGCTCCCCAATGCGCGGATCATGATCCACCAGCCGTCGGGCGGGGCGCGCGGGATGGCGTCGGACATCGAGATCCAGGCACGCGAGATTCTGCGCATCCGCAGCCGCATGAATGATCTCTACGTGAAGTTCACCGGCCGCAGTCTCGAGGAAATCGAAAGGGCGATGGACCGCGACACCTTCCTCGAAGCCGAGGAGGCCAAAACTTTCGGTCTAGTCGACAAAGTCTTCGAAACCCGCCCCGATATCGAGGAATCATCGGGCGAGGACGGTTCGGGCGGCGCTCCTGATTAAGGAGCGCTCCTGGGCTGCCTTCCGGCACCTGCCCCCAGGCGGGACACGGGTCGCGTCATGGGCCGGTTTAACGGGTGTTTTGCGGCCTTTCGTGCCATCAGGCTCCGCGCCGGAGGCATTAAAACGCGCCCTATGTGTTGATTCATCTGGTGCCATAGATACATTTGCCGAATCCGCTGGCGCCGCAGCCATGCTAAAGCGCGCGGACTCGAGGACACAGGAATGACCAAATTGAGCGGATCCGATAGCAAGAGCACTCTGTATTGCAGCTTCTGCGGCAAGTCGCAGCACGAGGTGCGCAAGCTCATCGCCGGCCCCACCGTGTTCATCTGCGATGAGTGCGTCGAGCTGTGCAACGACATCATCCGCGAGGAAACCAAGGCAGGGATCGCGGGCAAGAAAGAAGGCGAGATCCCCACGCCGATGGATATTTTCACCACGCTCAATGATTACGTCATCGGGCAGGACCGGGCCAAGCGCGTGCTCTCGGTCGCGGTGCACAACCACTACAAGCGTCTGAAGCATTCGGGCAAGGCGGGCGACGTCGAGCTTGCCAAGTCGAACATCCTGCTGGTCGGCCCCACCGGTTCGGGCAAGACCCTGCTGGCGCAGACGCTGGCGCGCACCTTCGACGTGCCCTTCACCATGGCTGATGCGACCACGCTGACCGAAGCCGGTTACGTGGGCGAGGACGTCGAGAACATCATCTTGAAGCTGCTCCAGGCCTCCGACTACAATGTCGAGAAGGCGCAGCACGGGATCGTCTATATCGACGAGATCGACAAGATCACCCGCAAGGCCGAAAACCCCTCGATCACCCGCGACGTTTCGGGCGAGGGTGTGCAGCAGGCGCTGCTCAAGCTGATGGAAGGCACCACCGCCTCGGTGCCGCCGCAGGGTGGGCGCAAGCATCCGCAGCAGGAATTCCTGCAGGTCGACACCACCAACATCCTGTTCATCTGCGGCGGGGCTTTTGCGGGTCTTGACAAGATCATCGCTGACCGCTTGCAGAAGCGCTCGATCGGCTTCGGCGCGCATGTCGCCGATCCGGACAAACGCCGCGTGGGCGAGCTGCTCGAAAAGAGCGAGCCGGAAGATCTCCTGAAGTTCGGCCTGATCCCCGAATTCGTCGGCCGTCTGCCGGTGATCGCGACGCTGCACGATCTCGACATTCCCGCGCTGGTAACGATCCTGAGCGAGCCCAAGAACGCGCTGGTGAAGCAGTATCGCAAACTGTTCGAGCTCGAAGACGTCGAACTGACCTTCACCGCCGATGCGTTGCAGGCGATTGCCGAGCGCGCTATCAAGCGCAAGACCGGCGCGCGCGGGCTTCGCTCGATCGTCGAAGGCCTGCTGCTCGATACGATGTTCGATCTGCCCGATATGGTCGGCGTGACCGAGATCGTGATCGACAAGGACGTGGTCGAAGGCAAGAAGGAACCGGTCCGCGTGATCGGCGGCGAAGAGAAGAAGGAAGAAGCGGCTTAATTTGTTCGCCCTCAGGCGCCGGGCGCGCGCATGCGCGCGGTTGCCCTCGCTTCGCTCGTTCAGCTTCGCTTCGGCTTTCCTCGCATAGGCTCGGGCGGCCGTTCGGCCTTGCGGCCGCGTTGCGACCGGCGACTGCGCGTTGTCGTTGGCAGGGCTGACAAGGCTCCCCGCACAACCCAAACAAAAAACCCCCGCCCGGCCTTTGGAGGAAGGCCGGACGGGATCGCCAGGAGCGTCGCCCCATGGGGTCGGGGATGATGGGGATGCGGCGCGACCCTAAGCGGTTTGATCAGGCGGGCAGGAAGACGCCGTCGGTGACGTGGATCACGCCGTTCGACGTCATGACGTCGGCCTGCACTACGGTGGTCTTGCGGCCTTTGGTATCGGTGATCACGACCTTGCCGCCGATCAGTTCGGCGGTCAGCTTGCCGCCCTGCACGGTGGTGAGGGTGGCCTTGCCGCCATTGGCGCCGATCAGCTTGACGAGGTCACCTGCGGTC
>JBKDUW010000164.1:0-7109 GCA_046339235.1 Erythrobacteraceae bacterium
GCACCGTGGTGCGCCGGGCCGAGCCCGCGCACGCGTCCGATAGAAGTTCCGTTACCCATAGCCCGTTCCTTACTTGGTGAGGATCAGGGCCCAGAAGCCCGCGGTGAGAACAATCGCGATCACCGGCGAGGCAATCGACCAAAACTTGTTGATCTCGAGCTCGTAGCCCGCGCCGATATCCATCACGAAGTGGCGCATCCCGCTCATCATGTGGGTGAAGAACGCCCACGAAAGGCCGACCAGGACCAGCATCCCCATCGGGTGCCCCATCACGCTCTGGAACGTGGCATAGGCCTCGGGCCCGCTCGCCAGAGCGCCCAGCCACCACACCAGCACGCCAAGGCCGACAATCGCCATGCCGTCGCCCGTGACGCGATGAAGGATCGAAACAAGCATGTGCGGCCCCCAGCGCCACACCTGCAGATGGGGAGAAAGCGGTCTTTGGTTCATGATGATCCCGTCTGGTCCCTGATTGCCCGCTTCACCACTTAACGCCGCCAGCGCCTGAGGCAAGCGGCGACATGGTGGACACGGCTTGCAAATTTCGGGATAGGCCATTGCATGGGACACATTCTTGTAACCGGATCGAGCCGGGGGATCGGCAGGGCGGCGCTGGATGCGCTGGTGGCACGCGGGGCCAAGGTGATCGGCCATGGCTCGCGCGCGGTCATGATCGGCACCGGCGAAGTGCCGATAATTGCCGCCGATTTCGGCGATCCGCAGGCCGCGCAAGGCCTGTGGGAGCTGGCGCTCGACGTTGCCGACGGCGCAATCGACGCGGTGGTCAACAATGCCGGGCGGTTCGAGGCCAACCGTCTTGATCGCTCGGACATCGAATGGCTCGATGCGTGGGAGGATACCTTGCGCGTCAACCTCACGGCCGCCGCGCAGTTGTCGCGCTTTGCGGTGCAGCACTGGCAGGCGCGCGGTGTCCCGGGGCGGCTGGTGCACGTGGCGAGCCGCGCCGCCTATCGCGGGGATTCGCCCGCGCATTGGCACTATGCGGCGGCCAAGAGCGGCATGATCGGGATGCACAAGACCATCGCCCGCGCTTATGCCAAGGACGGCATGCTGAGCTTTGCGGTGACCCCGGGCTTCACCGACACCAGCATGGCAGGCGATTACCTCGCCAGCCGAGGCGGGCCGGGGCTCTTGGCCGATATTCCGCTGGGCCGCGTCGCCACGCCCGAGGAAATCGCCGCGATCATCGCCTTCTGCGCGCTCGATGCCCCGCCGAGCATGACCGGCGCGGTGATCGACGCCAACGGAGCGAGCTTTGTCCGCTGACACCACCTGGAAATTGAGCCTCCACGCCCCCAAGCGCGTGGTGCAGGCAGCGCTGCTGGGGCATGACCTGATCGACGATTGGGACTTCGAACTGGTCATCGCGGGGCGCGAGGTGGCGGAGGATCGGCCCGACGACTGGGTGCTCGAAGGCTGGTATCCGAGGAAGCCCGGCAAGGCGGAGAAATCCGCGCTTGCTGGGCTGTTCGAAGGCAAGACGCCGCCGATCACCATCGAGGAACTCGCGCCGCAGGACTGGTTGACGCTGAGTCAGCACAATGCCCCGCCGATCCGCGCCGGGCGCTTCCATGTCCACACGCCCGACTATCCCGCCGATCCCGAGGCGATCGACTTCGTCATCCCCGCCAGTCAGGCCTTCGGCACCGGCCAGCACCGCACCACCGCCGGATGCCTCGAAATGCTGGGCGCGATGAAAGCGAGCGGGCTGATTGCACGCAATGTCGCCGATATCGGCACCGGCACCGGCTTGCTCGGCTTCGCTGCGCTCGCGCTGTGGCCGCGCGCTTCTGTCACGCTCACCGATATTGATCCGGTCTGCGTGCCGGTGGTCGAGGACAACGCCGCATTGAACGGCATGCCGATGGGCGCGCGCGCCGGCGAGGCGGTGATGGTGGTGGCCGTCGGGATGGACGATCCGCTGATCCGCGTGCGCGGGCCCTATGATCTGCTGATCGCCAACATCCTCGCAGGACCACTGGTGAGCCTCGCGCCCGATTTCGCCAAGGCTGTTGCGCCGGGCGGCAGCCTGCTGCTCGCCGGATTGCTGGCGGGAGACCAGGAAGCGGCGGTCAAGCGCGCGATGAAGCGCGCCGGTTTCCGCATGGCCGCAAGGCTCAAGCGCGGGGACTGGGCGATCCTGTGGCTGCGGCGGCGGTGGGTGGGCTAGGCCGCCAGCGCATCCTCGAGCGCATCGAACGCATTGCGGGTGAAGGCGGCCATGTTGGCGATCCGGTCGTCGCTGCCGGTTTCGATCATGCAGGTCACTTTGCGCCCCGTGGGGCCGATAATCGCCGCCACGCTGCGCCCGGCGGGCGCGCCACTGGGGTGCGCCGATCCGCCGACCGAACCGCTTTCCGCCAGCCCCCACTCCGCACCGAAATTGGCAGCGATCGCGCGGGCCTGCAGCATGGCATAATCCTCACTCGCCCCGCGCATTCCCTTATAGGCCTCGCGCGGCAGGGCAAACAGCACGTCGCGCCCGCGCAAGGAATAGACCACTCCGCCGCCCACGAAAAAGTCGAGCGCGCCCGGCACCGTCAGCAGCGTGGCCGCAATCAGCCCGCCTGTGGCCCCTTCCGCCACCGCGATTTTCTCGCCCCTCGCCCGGAGCAAGGCAGCAATGCGCAAGGCCTGGAGGTGAAGTTCGGTGAGCAAGTCCATCCGGCCTATCCCAGCGCCTCGGCGACAATCGCCGCCCAGCCCGCCTCGTCCATCACTTCGATCCCGAGTTCGGCAGCCTTCTTGAGCTTTGATCCTGCCCCCGGCCCAGCGACCAGCAGGTCGGTTTTCGCGGAGACAGAACCCGCCGCCTTGGCGCCCAGCCTTTCGGCCTGCGCCTTGGCCTCGTCGCGGCTCATGGTTTCGAGCTTGCCGGTGAAGACCACGGTCTTGCCCGCGACCCGGCTCGCGACGGTCTGTACTTCGTAACGCGGCGGGGTGACCTGCCCGAGCAGATCGTCCCACACCGCGACATTGTGCGGTTCATGGAAGAAATCGCCGAGCGCCTCGATCACGGCGGGGCCGATCCCGTCGATCCCGGTGATCTCGCTGGCGGCTTCGGAATCGCCTTCATGGGCGCGGGTCGCCAGCGCCCGCAGCGCGGGCAGTTCGTGAAGATGCTTCATCAAGTCCCGCGCCGTCACCTCGCCGACATGGCGGATGCCGAGCGCGAACAGCAGCCGCGCAGCGTCCGGCATACGCTTGGTCTCGATTGCTGCGAGGAGATTGTCGACCGACTTATCCTGCCAGCCTTCCAGTTCCAGAATATCGCTGCGGCGTTGGCGCAGGCGGAAGATGTCGGCGGGGCTTTCGAGCCAGCCGAGCGCAAAGAACTGCGCGATAGTCTTCTCGCCCAGCCCCTCGATATCGAGCGCCTTGCGGCTCACGAAGTGCTCGAGCCGCTGGGTGCGCTGGGCCGGGCAGATCAGCCCGCCGGTGCAGCGCACATCGACCTCGCCGTCCTCGGCCACGGCTTCGCTGTCGCATTCGGGGCAGTGATCGGGGAAAGCGAAAGCTTCGTGCGGCTCTTCGCGGGTGAGGTTTTCGACCACCTGCGGGATGACATCGCCCGCGCGCTGGATCACCACGCGGTCGCCAACCCTGAGGCCCAATCGCGCGATCTCGTCGCGGTTGTGCAGCGTGACATTGGTGACCGTCACCCCGCCCTCCAGCACCGGCGCGAGCCGGCCCTCCGGAGTGAGGTTGCCGGTGCGGCCCACCTGAATGTCGATCGCCTCGACCACGGTCTCGGCGCGCTCGGCCGGGAATTTGTGCGCCAACGCCCAGCGCGGGGCCTTGGCGACGAAGCCCAAGCGCTCCTGCCAGTCGACCCGGTCGAGTTTGTAGACCACCCCGTCGATATCATAGGTGAGGTTCGGGCGCGCTTTGCCGATGGCATCGAAATGCGCGATCAGCGCATCGGCATCACCCTCGATACGGACGAACAGCGGCGAAACGGGAAAGCCCCATGTCTTGAGCTTCGCCACAACCTCGCTCTGCGTCGCGCCGGGCACCGCCGGGGCCGCGCCCCAGCCATGCGCCCAGAAGCGCAAGGAACGCTTGGCGGTGACGCTCGCATCCTTCTGCCGCAGGCTTCCCGCAGCGGCATTGCGCGGGTTGGCAAACAGCTTTCCGCCAGCCTCATGCTGCGCAGCATTGAGTGCGGTAAAGGCCTGTTTTTCCATATAGACCTCCCCGCGTACCTCGAACACCTCGGGCACGCCTGCGGGGAGCTTTTGCGGGATGTCGGGGATGTGCGCGACATTCGCCGTCACGTCCTCGCCCACCTGCCCGTCACAGCGCGTGGCGGCGCGCACCAGCACCCCGTTTTCGTAACGCAGCGAGCACGATAGCCCGTCGATCTTGTCCTCGGCGGTGATTGCGAGCGGCTCGCCTTCGGGCAGGTTCAGAAACCGCCGCATCCGCGCCAGCCACTCGGCCACCTCCTCGGGGCTGAAGGCATTGTCGAGGCTCATCATGCGAACCTCGTGCGCGACCTTGCCGAGCGGCGAGGCGGCGACCTGATGGCCGACCTTGCGCGACGGCGAGTCGGACCGGATCAGATGCGGAAATTCAGCTTCGAACGCGGCATTGCGGCGCACCAGCGCGTCATATTCGGCGTCGGATATCTCGGGCGAATCCTCGGCGTGATAGAGCCGGTCGTGCCTGGCGATGGCCTTCGCCAGCCGCATCATCTCATTGGCGGCGTCCGCCTCGCTCAAGCCTTCGGTGCTCATGCGGCCCGCCTTTTCAGCGCCCGCCTGCAATATCCAGCAGCGCCGGGCCGATCGCGGCAAAATCCTTGGTGCCGGGGACCAGCATGTTGAAATGCTGTTCCTGACTGACGCGGATCACCTCGACCGCGATGCCTTGCGCGCGCAGGCCCTCGATCACCTCGGGCTCGGGATCGGGCAACGCGCCGTCGACCACCAGCAGGCGTTTCACTAGCGGCTTGTTCACCAGCGGATCGAGCATCGCATAGCGCGCCGGAACCTCGGCGGGGGTGCCGCCCATCATCGGCGCGATCACCGGCTGGCCGCAGATCATCGCGTCAATCCCGACAAACGGGCCGACGCTGAGCGGCCCGTCGATCGCCACCGCCGCGCGGATCGCGGGCAGATCGGGCCGGATCACCTCGTCGCCCATATCGCCGGTCGGCAGCCACATCACCGGCGTCACGCCGGCCGAGTGGCCCATGACAGAGATGCGCTTCAAGTCGAGCGGATAGGCCTCCGCCAGCGTCCGGACGTAGCCGAGGCCCTGTGCCCAATCGGCAAAGGAGTTGGGCCAGCCGCCGTCCGAGCCGATCTCGCGGTAACTCGGGGTCCAGGTGGCAACGCCGTTACGGGCAAGAAAGCTGGCGAGCGCGGCGACATTGGAGGGCCCTCCCATCCCCGCCCAGCACCCACCGTGATAGATCACTGCGATCGGGAACGGGCCCTTGCCCTTGGGAACCCGCAACTCGCCAAATTGGCGCGCCGAGGCGGTGCCATAGGCGACCTTCAAGGTCGGCGGATCGGATGGCACCGCATCGACCATCTCGGGAGCGTAATCCTTGGTATCGGTTACCGCGAAGCGCGCGTCGGGCGCAGGCGGCGTGGTGGCGAGCGGCGCGGACGGCGCGCAGGCGGCAAGCGCGGCGCAAAGCACGATTGCGGCAACGGCGGGTTTCATTGTCGATTTTCCCCCACGGTGACGTCCATCATAGCGCACCCGGGCGGCATGAGGCAACGGCTTCAGCGTCCGCCTGTGAGCAGCGCGAGCATCGCCGCCGCATTGGCTTCGTAGACGGGG
This sequence comes from Erythrobacteraceae bacterium, assembly GCA_046339235.1. GTDB lineage: Bacteria > Pseudomonadota > Alphaproteobacteria > Sphingomonadales > Sphingomonadaceae > Erythrobacter. The sequence continues at coordinate 5,818 of JBKDUW010000164.1, forward strand.
TTACCCGGAGTGATGATAGCGAAGTGGCTCTGCCCGATGTTCTCGCGCACTGTCACCTGCGCGCCGCCTGCTCCCAGCGCGGCCTGGGTGGCGGCCGAGGGTGCGGGGAGCTTGGCCTGCACGAACAGCAGCTCGGCAAGCTGCGGCGCATGGGTGACGGGGGAAATGGCGGCATAGCGCTGCGGTGTGGCGGCGGGCGCGGCGCCCATGAAGGGATCGACCGCGGAGAACTGGCACAAGGCATCGAAGGCTGGTTGCTCCGCCCCGACATCGCCCGGGCCGTCGAGCACAATCGCCGCGCGGGCCTTGATCGGCTTGCGTGCGCCCGCCGGGCCGTCCTTGCCCTGCGAGGCCGCAAGCCAGACCGCCGGCAAACCGCCCGCCGAATGGCCGACCAGCGTCACGCGGTTGCGGTCGATGGGATAATTAGCCGCGACATCCTCGATCAGCTTGGCCGAAGCGGCCCAGTCGGTGAACGACCCCGGCCAGCCGCCGCCGTCCCCGACCTCGCGGTAATCGACATTGAGCGTTGCAATGCCGAGGCTCTGCCAGCGGGTCGCGAGCGGGGCCATGTAGGCTTGGCTGGCGATGCCGGTCTTCCAGCACCCGCCGTGATAGATCACTGCCAGCGGGAACGGGCCGTCTCCTGCGGGAAGCCGGAGTTCGGCAAACCCGCGCGAGTGGTCGGCATAGCGCAGCACCGTGTCGGGCTTGGACGCGGCGAGGTTGGCGTCGGTGCCGTAGGTCGCGTTGTTGGGTTGCACGGCGGGCGAAGCCTCCTCGGGCGCAGGCGTGGCAGGGGCGCAGGCAGCGGCGAGCAGCAGGAAGGGCAGGAACCGCATCACACCCCCTCCAACAAACGATCCGCCTGAGCGCGGGCCTCAGGAGTCACCTCGGCACCCGAGAGCATCCGCGCGATCTCCTCCTGCCGCCCGGCGCTGTCGAGCAGCACCACAGAAGTCTTGGTCACGATCCCGGAGGAGGCCTTGGCGATGAGGTAATGCTGCCCGCCGCGTGCGGCAACTTGCGGTGAGTGCGTCACCGCGAGCAACTGCCCCTCGTGCGCCGCAAGCCGCGCGAGGCGTTCGCCAATCGCAGAGGCCACCGCGCCGCCCACGCCGCGGTCGATCTCGTCGAAGATGATGGTGGCCGCCCCGCCCTGCTCGGCCAGCGCGACCTTGAGCGCGAGGATGAAACGCGACAGCTCGCCGCCCGATGCGATCTTGGCGAGCGGGGCGAAATCAGCGCCGGGATTGGTCGAGATGAGGAATTCGACCCGGTCGATCCCCGCA
>JBKDUW010000165.1:0-2668 GCA_046339235.1 Erythrobacteraceae bacterium
GTTGAGTTTCAGGCTGCGATGATTTCTGCTTTCTCCCCTTGGGTCAAGAGGGACGGTGCCCGGGTTTTGCGCATGCTTTCGCCTTCCAGGGCGATGCGGTGAGCATTGTGGATCAAGCGGTCGAGGATGGCATCGGCGATGGTCGGCTGCCCGATCATTTCGTGCCACTGCGCAACCGGCAACTGGGCAGTGATCAGCGTAGATTTACGCTTGTAGCGCTCTTCGAAGATTTCGAGCAGGTCGCCGCGCTGCTGTTCGGTCAGCCCGTGACTGCCCCAGTCATCGAGCACCAGTAACTGGACGCGGGTCAGCTTGTCGATCAGGCGCGGGAAGCGGCCGTCGAGACGCGCCATTGCCAGGTCTTCGAACAGCCGGGGCATGCGCACGTAGAGCACCGAGTAATCAAGCCGTGCAGCCTGACGACCGAACGCGCATCCCAGCCAGGTTTTTCCCGTGCCGGTCGGGCCCGTGATGATCAAGTGCTCGTGCGCTTTTAGCCAGCCGCCCTGTGCCAGTCCGAGGACACTACGCCGATCGAGCTTGCGGTGGGATGCAAAGTCGATGTTCTCGATGCAGGCATCGCTAAACCGCAGGCGTGCGGCAGCAAGCCGATTGGCGAGCCGCTTGTCGCTGCGCGTCGCCATCTCGCGGTCGAGCATCAGCCCGAGCCATTCATCGCGGCTGAGGCCTTCGCTTCCCGACTGATCGGCAAGCTCGCGATAGGCGCACGCCATTCCGGCGAGCCCCAGCGTCTGCATCTGGTCCAACATGGGGTGTGTAAGCATGATCGTTCTTTCCTTTCATTGGTAGTAGACCGCACCGCGGATGTTGCCGTGCGATGGGGTGGGCCGGTTGGGTTCCGTGACCGGAATGGCCTGATCGAGCCCCGATTTGAGGATCGAGAGCACCGAGGCGTATGTGATGGCCTCGATCGCCAGGGCGCGATCACAGGCGGCATCGAGACGCGCGGGACCATATCCGCGCCCCAGCGAGAGGATGCCCATCGCCGAGCGATAACCCTGTTCGGGATGGCGCCGGTCGCTCATCATCCGTTCGACCAGGATCTGCACGTTGGTGCCCATTCTGGCGGCACGCTCGATCAGCGATGCCGGCGTCCGGTCAGCGTAACGCTGGTGCGCCTTGGGCATGTGGGCATTGACGGTAATATGGAACCCGCGCTGCGAGCTGCGCATGTGGCTGGCAACCCGCTTATGATCATGGAAGATTTCGACCACACGCTGGGTCAGCCGTACATCGACCTTCTTCCCGATCAGCCCGTGCGGCACCGAGTAGAAGTTGCGGTCGACGGCAACGTGATAATCAGGATGGACCTTCGCCGTCTTCCATTCGGCGTATTCGAACCGCTCGACCGGGAGCGGGCGCAGCGTCGCGCGCTCGATCTCCTCGAACATCTCCCGGCGCGAACGGCCAACGTGTCGCATTATCTTGCCGTTGAGCATCTCGAGCAGCTTCGCGATCTCGGCATTGAGCACGCCCAGGTCGAAGAACTGCTGGTTGCGCAGTCGCGCTATGATCCACCTTTCCACGATCAGGACTGCACCCTCAACTTTTCCTTTGTCCCTTGGCTTGGCTGGCCGTGTCGGCAGAACCGTCGTGTCGTAATGCTCTGCCATCGCGGCAAAGGTCGCTGTCAGCGTAGGCTCGAACCACAGCGCCTTGGCCACTCCCGCCTTCAGGTTGTCGCACACGATCGAGCCCGGAGTGCCGCCAAAGTATTCCAGCGCGCGCACTTGCCCATCGATCCAATCGGGCAGCTGCTGATGCAGGCTCGCCACCGCAAATGTGTAGCTCGAGGCCCCCAGTACCGCGACGAACAACTGCGCAGCGTGTACCTCGCCAGTATCGGGATCGATCAGCGGGATCGTCTGCCCCGCGTAATCGGTCTGCATCTCCGCACCGGCGCTGTGCCGGTGCCTATAGGCCGGATTAGCCCGCTTCTCGTGCGCGCCAAACTTGTCGCAGAACCAGGTGTAGCCAAAGCCGTCGGGATGAGCCTCGCGATATTCTTGCCACAGCAGTAGCAGCGTCACGCTCTTGCGCTTCATCTCGCGAGAGATCAGCTGCCAGTCCGGCTCTGTCGTGTCGCGCGGCGGGCGGCCCATCTGCCGGAACAACCTGCGCTCAAGCGCGGCGTCATCGCCGCAACCCTCCGGCATCGGCCCCCCGTCAAGGCCAGCTTCACGCGCCCGCAACAAGTATGTCGATACCGTCGACTTGCTCAGCCCGAGCCGTTCCGACACCTCGCGCACCGAAAGCCCACTCTCATGGGTCAGCCGCAGTATCGATCTGATGTCTTTCATGTCCGTTCGTCTCGGCTGCTTCCGTCTTGGCATCACTTACTCCCAGCTTCCTCGCTGGGACGGTCATGCCAAATCGGCGCACTCCTTGACCAATCACGCAAACTGTCCGGGAGTTAGTGAAATGCCCGTCCGGGACTTACCGAAACACGCATGCGCGTCATCACGCCAAACCGTCTGCCTGCGTTGCCGCCACCATGGGTCTTGCAAAGCTCTACGGGCATCTCACCGACAAGACCGAGATCGCAGGCAAGAACGGGGCGGACCTCATCCCCACCCTCACTGAGGACGAGAAGCGCAACATGCTCGCCGATCGGCTGGCCGAGGCCCTCAGACGATATGCTGCCGCC
>JBKDUW010000166.1:0-8582 GCA_046339235.1 Erythrobacteraceae bacterium
GCGCGCATGACGCACACACCGATCCAACCGCTCCACGGCCAGAACGAACACGCCGCCCAGCGCGCCGAGATCCGCCGCGAATCTGACGGACGCCGCCGCATCGAGCTCGCCACCGCGATTGCCGAGACCTCGCTGACCTTGGACGGAGTGAGCGTGGTGGTAGACAGCGGGATTGCTCGCCTTGCCGAATTCGACCGCGTGGCGGGCACCACCCATCTCGTCACCCGCCGCGCCTCGCAGGCCTCGACGGCGCAGCGTGCCGGGCGCGCAGCGCGGCAGGGGCCGGGGGTGGCTTACCGCTTGTGGGAAGAGGCGGGCCATGCCGGACGGCCCGAGTTTGCCCCGCCCGAGATTGTGCAGGCTGACCTTGCCCCGCTGCTGCTGCGGCTGGCCAAGTGGGGCACTGCCACGCCGGCAGCGCTGCCCTGGCTGGATCCGCCGCCCGAGGCTTCGGTAGCGGCCGCAAGGCTAGCGCTGGAGGCTTTGGGCGCGCTCGATGGCTCCGGTCGGATCACGCCGCTCGGGGAGGCCATCGCCAGCCTGCCGATGGCTCCTGACCAAGCCGCCGCGGTGCTCCACGGTGCGCGCGCCGGTTGCGGCGAGGAGGCCGCGCGGCTGGTGATGCTGCTGCAGGAACGTGGGCTGGGTGGGCGCGGCGAGGACTTGGCGCAGCGCCTCGCACGCTGGCGCGGGGATCGTGCGCCGCGCTCCGTGGCGGCGGCGCGGATTGCGCAAGGCTGGGCGAAGCAGGCGGCAAAGCTCGCCGCGGTCATCGGGGAAAGCCCCGCCGCCGATGCTGGCGAGGCGCTGGCGCTCGCGCGGCCCGATTTTGTGGCCCACCGCCGCGACCCTTCCGGCGAGCACTGGCTCAGCGCGGGCGGGCGTGGCTACCAGCTCGATCCCGCCTCGCCGCTGGCGCGCGCCGAGTGGATCGTGATCGGTGATGCGCAGGGCCAGGCTAAGGGTGCACGCATCACCGCCGGGTGCGAAGTGGTCTCCGAGCGCATCCCTGCGCTATTTCCCAGGGAGTTGCAGGAACGCATCACAACCCGATGGAATAGCGAGAAGGAACGGGTTGAAGCGCGCCGCGAACGGCGGCTCGGCGCGATCATCCTCGCCAGCGTCCCCGAGCCTGCGCCCGATCCGGCGCTGCTTGTGGATATCCTTGTGGAGAAGGCTCTGGACCGGCTGGGGATAATCTTGCCCGAGGGCTTCCTCGCCCGCGCCCGTTTTGCCCGGGTTGCGGCGCTTTCGCCCGAGGCCCTGGCTGACCGCGCGGGCGATTGGCTCGCGCCGCTGCTCGCCGGTCGTCGCGATCTTGACCTGCCCGCGCACCGCTTTGCGGAAGGCGCGCTGGGCCTCATCGACTGGAACCAGCAGCAGGCCTTCGCGCGCGCAGCACCCACGCACTTCACCTCGCCCGCCGAGACGCGCCACGCCATCGACTATGCCGGCGACGACGCGCCGAGTGTCGAAGTGCGGGTGCAGGCACTGTTCGGGCTCGACACCCAGCCGATGATCGGCACCACCCCGCTGCTCCTGAAGCTCACCAGCCCCGGCGGGCGTCCGGTCCAGTCGACCCGCGACCTGCCCGGCTTCTGGCGCGGCAGCTGGGCCGATGTGGTCAAGGACATGAAGGGCCGCTATCCTAGGCACCGCTGGCCCGATCAGCCCTGGCTCGAAAAGCCGAGCATGAAGACCAAAAATGCCTTCAACCGCAGTGATTCGTGATTTAAGGGCCAGCCATGACCGCGAGAATATACCAGCAGCCCAAACACGCGATGCAGTCCGGCAAGGCCCACACAGATGAGTGGGTGCTGGAGTTCGAACAGTCCGCTGCGCGCTTTGCCGATCCGCTGATGGGGTGGACCGGCTCGGTCGACACGCAGTCACAGGTCAAACTCACCTTCCCCTCGAAGGATGCGGCCAAGGCCTATGCCGAAAAATACGGCATCACCGCGCGCGTTCACGCGACTCCGCCCAAGCGCTTGAAGCTGCAGGCCTACGCAGACAATTTTCGTTAGGCCCTCAAGCGCCGGGTGGCGGGCATCCGCCCGCCCTGGCTGCGCGGCATAAGCCGCGACGCGCGTTCGCGCTTGTAGGCCTTCGGGCCGGTACATGCCATAATCGCTGTTGAAATTCGCTTCGGCCCCCGCCATATGATTGTTCGGGAGTCGGGTGGACGTTTGCGTCTGCTCACCGGGTCAGGTCCGGAAGGAAGCAGCCCAGGTGGATTGCGACGGGTCGCTCGGCTCCTTTTTCATGCATCGCCGGAGCTGACACGCATTCTGTCGCGCGCGGCCTTGCGCGATCCTGTCGCCGGGACGTTTCCCGTAAAGCGCGCGAGCCCGAAGGGCGGCATGTTGCCATAGACCGTTTCGTGCGCTCCGGCCGCGACCGCATAGGTCTCGTGATAGATGCCCACCGTGCCGTCATCGCCAATGCTGCGGTTGAACGCGGTCCAGGCGGGCCAGTGCTGCGCATCGCGGGTCCGGGCATAGGCTTCGAGACTGTCGAAATCCCGCCAGTATTGCAGCAGCAGGATCTGGCGCGGGCTGCACAGCGCATATTCCGTGCCCAGAAAGCCGCTGTCAGGATTGCTATGGAGCTCGCGCAGCATCGGTCCCATCGCCCGGAACACCGGCAGCCATTTGCCGATCTTGTGGAAGTGGTTGACGCGCATCCCGATCAGGAAGACCACCAGCGAACCGGTATGTGCGTCGGTCATTCGGCCTGGAACTACTGCCATCGGCTCCCCCTCGGCTCAGTCGAATTTAATTTCAAATTGCAACTGGAATGTCAAGCGTCAGGGATTTCGAAGTTTGCAAGCGAGGGCTTCGACATTCCTTCCGGCCTTGCCTAAGATGGGCGGTGATGAACGATTCCGATCCCGATCTGCCCGACGATGAGGATAGCGGCCCGACGGCGGCCGAGCTGGAGGCCGCCGGACAGAACGCGCTGTTCGGCCATCCTTCTCCGCCCCCGCCTGCTGAAACCCCGGAACCCGCGCCGAAGCCTGCTCCCGCGCCGGTCGCCAGCAACCAGCCCTACCGCGTGCTCGCGCGCAAATATCGCCCCCAAACCTTTTCCGAACTGATCGGACAGGAAGCGATGGTGCGTACGCTCGCCAATGCCATCGCGCGTGACCGGCTGGCGCATGCCTTCCTCATGACCGGCGTGCGCGGGGTCGGCAAAACCTCGACCGCGCGGCTGATCGCCAAGGCGCTGAACTGCATCGGGCCAGACGGGCAGGGCGGGCCGACGATCGACCCTTGCGGGCAATGCGAACCCTGCACCGCGATTGCCGAGGGCCGCCATATCGACGTGATCGAGATGGACGCGGCCTCGAACACCGGCGTCGATGACGTGCGCGAGATCATCGAGCAGGTGCGCTATGCCGCAGTCTCGGCGCGCTACAAGATCTATATCATCGACGAAGTCCACATGCTGTCGCGCAATGCTTTCAACGCCTTGCTCAAGACACTTGAGGAGCCGCCGCCGCATGTGAAGTTCCTGTTCGCTACCACCGAGGTCGACAAGCTGCCGGTGACGGTGCTGAGCCGCACCCAGCGCTTCGACCTTCGCCGTATCCCCGCCGGAATGCTGGCCGAACATTTCGCCAAGGTCTGCCGCCTCGAAGGCGTCGAGGCCGAGAGCGAGGGACTGAGCATCATCGCCGCAGCCGCTGAAGGATCGGTACGCGACGGGCTGTCGATCCTCGATCAGGCGATCGCCCATGCCGATCTCGACGGCGAGGGCAAAGTCACGGCAGCGCGGGTGCGCGATATGCTCGGGCTCGCCGACAAGAGCGCCCAGCGCCGCGTGCTGGGTCACCTGCTCGAAGGCGATGCCAAGGCGCTGCTGGAGGCGGTGGACGAGCAATATGCGCTCGGGGTCGAGCCGCTCGCGCTGGTGCGCGCACTGATGGATCTCACCCACCGCGTCACGCTCACGCAGGTCTCGGGAAGCGAGCCCGATGCACCCGCCGAGGAAGAACGCGCCGCGCTTGGCTATTTTGCCGCGCGGCTGGGGGCGGCAGAATTGCACCGGCTGTGGCAATTGCTGCTGAAGGGCCATGACGAGGTGCGCACCGCGCCCGATCCACTGGTGTCGCTCCAGATGGCGCTGCTGCGCATCCTGCACGCCGCGCAGATGCCCGATCCGGGCAAGCTGGTGAAACGGATCGAGGAGCTGGCAGCGAGCGGATTTGCCGCAGCGCCCGTTGCGGCTCCATCGGGCGATGCGAGCGCGCGTGCTGCGCTCGCCGCCGCCTCGCCCGCGCAGGATTGGGCCGCGCTGGTCGATCAGGTCGATGCCGCGGGCCAGCTGCGCGTCGCCCAGATGATGCGCGACCGGGTGCGGGTGATCGAACTCGGCCCTGAGCGGCTTGTCTACGCACCGGCTGACAATTTCCCCGATGATCCCGCGCCCGATATCCGCGAGGCGCTGTTCAAGCTGACCGGCAAGCGCTGGCAGGTCGAACGCGGCAGCGGAACCGCACAGCTCAGCTTGCGCGAAGCCGCAGCATCCGAGTCCGCCGCCGAGGACCAGCGCGTCCGCGCCGATCCGCTCGTGCAAGCGGCGTTCACGGCCTTTCCCGAGGCCGAACTGCTCGGGACCGAGGGCAATGTTGCCCGCGCAGCCCGTCCCCCCTGGAATTGAGGAGTCCCCCATGAAGTCGATGGAAGAAATGATGGCGGCAGCCCAGCAGGCTGCCGAGACCATCCAGAAGCAGATGAACGAGATGCAGGTGAAGCTCGATTCGATCGAGGTCGAGGGCATGGCGGGCGGCGGGCTGGTGAAGGTCCGCGCCAGCGCCAAGGGCCGCATTCTCGGCGTTGCGATAGACGACAGCCTGATGAACCCGGACGACAAGGGCATTCGCGAAGATCAGGTCACCGCCGCCTTCAACGCCGCGCTCGACCGGGCTGACCGCATCTCGAACGAGCAGATGAAGGAAATGCAGTCCTCGATGGGCCTGCCGCCGGGTTTCAATCTGCCCGGATTGGGGTGAGAGCCGAGCGCGAGCGCGATATTTGCCCCAAGAACGACGGTCCTCGGCGGCTCGCAGCAGACACACCGCCGGGTCTTACTTGCCCGGATTGGTGTGAGCCTGACCGCCTAGATCACCTTGCGGCCGAAGCGCGGGCGCGGGGGTTGGGAGTTGGGCGAGGCGGGCTCGGCTGGCTGCGTATCCGCTGGCTGCCCCGTGCGCTTTTCCATGTAGCGGGCAAAGGCGGCGTCAGGATCGAATTCGCCGGTGTCGTCCGTCTCGGGCGGGTCGACGATGCGGTGTGCGGCGCGCGGCCGCTCGGGTGCTGACGGCGCGGGCTTGCCGCGGCCCATTCCGGAAAAAGCGCTGCGGATCGCCTTGTAGAAGCAATATGGCGCGCCCAGCAGCACGGCCAGCGCCAAGAGGTAGATCGGGATGCGGTCTGAGGCGGTCGCGCCGGCATCGCCCACGGCTTCGATTATGCCGGACAGGCCGAGCAGCGCGAACCCGCCAACCAACCATGGAATCGTCTGCATCGCGCCCTCTTGTCGCTGGAAGCAGCTCGATAGGGGAAAGTGGTTAAGGCCTTGCGCATGTTCCACAGCTTCTCCCCCTAGGCCCATTGCGGGGCATGGAGAGCCTACCCATATTCCCGTCAAAGGCGTCCCGTTCACTGACGGACCTGGGGCCGCCGCGGATACCAAACTATGAACCAGACTTTCCCTCTCCTCCCCTTGCGCGACATCGTGGTGTTCCCCGGCATGGTCGTCCCCCTGTTTGTCGGGCGCGACAAGTCGGTGGCGGCGCTCGAAGCAGCGATGGAGGCGTCCAAGGACATCGTCCTGATCGCCCAGCTCGATCCGGGCTGTGATGATCCGGAAAGCAATGACCTCTATGATGTCGGCGTGATCGCGCAGGTGCTGCAGCTCCTTAAGCTGCCCGATGGCACGGTGCGCGTGCTGGTCGAAGGCCGGACCCGCGCGCGGCTCTCGGCGCTCGAAGATGTCGGAGCCTATCTGCTCGCCGAAGTCGAACCGGTCGAGGCCGAGACGGTCGCGGGCAGCGAAGTCACCGCGCTGATGCGGCAGGTGACCGAGCAGTTCGGCGAATATGTGAAGCTCAACAAGAAGATGGGCGAGGATGCCGGGGTTGATCTCAGCGAGGTCGACGATGCCGGCCAGCTGGCCGATACCATTGCTGCCGCGATCAGCGCCAAGGTGTCGGACAAGCAGGGCCTGCTGACCGAAACCAACCCCCTGAAGCGGCTCGAACTCGTCATGGCCTTCATGGAAGGCGAGTTGTCGGTGCTGCAGGTCGAACGCCGCATCCGCGGGCGCGTGAAGCGCCAGATGGAAAAGACCCAGCGCGAATATTACCTCAACGAACAATTGAAGGCGATCCAGAGCGAGCTCGGCGGCGGCGACGAGGGCGAAGGCAACGAGATCGCCGAACTCGCCGAGAAGATCGAGACGACGAAGCTTTCCAAAGAAGCCAAGGCCAAAGCCTTGGCTGAATTGAAGAAGCTGCGCGCGATGCAGCCGATGAGCGCCGAGGCGACGGTGATCCGCAACTATCTCGATGTGCTGCTTGGTCTGCCGTGGGGCAAGAAGTCGAAGCTGAAGAAGGACATCGCGCGCGCACAGGCCGTGCTCGATGCCGATCACTATGCGCTGGAAAAGGTCAAAGACCGGATCGTCGAATATCTCGCGGTACAGGCGCGCACCAACAAGCTTAAAGGTCCGATCCTGTGCCTCGTCGGCCCGCCGGGCGTGGGCAAGACCAGTCTCGGCAAGTCGATCGCCAAGGCAACGGGCCGCGAATTCGTGCGCCAGTCACTGGGCGGCGTGCGAGACGAGGCTGAGATCCGCGGCCACCGGCGCACCTATATCGGCTCGATGCCGGGCAAGATCGTCGCCAATCTGCGCAAGGCCGGGACCAGCAATCCGCTGTTCCTGCTCGACGAAATCGACAAGCTGGGCCAGGATTTCCGCGGCGATCCGGCCTCGGCACTGCTCGAAGTGCTCGATCCCGAACAGAACGCCAAGTTCCAGGATCACTATCTCGAACTCGATCTTGACCTGTCCGACATCATGTTCGTGTGCACCGCGAACAGTTTGAACCTGCCGCAGCCGCTGCTCGACCGGATGGAGATCATCCGGCTGGAAGGCTATACTGAGGAGGAAAAGGTCGAAATCGCGCAGCGCCACCTGGTTGAAAAGCAGGTCAAGGCGCACGGGCTGAAGAAGGGCGAGTTCACCCTCACCGAAGAGGCCCTGCGTGATCTCATCCGCTACTACACCCGCGAGGCAGGGGTGCGCACCCTCGAGCGCGAGATCGCCAAGTTGTGCCGCAAGTCCTTGCGCAAGATCCTCGAAAAGCAGGCGGACAGCATCACCATCACGCCCGAAAACCTTGGCGACTTCTCCGGTGTGCGCAAGTTCAAGCATGGCGTTTCAGAAGAAGAGGCGCAAGTCGGCGCGGTGACCGGGCTCGCCTGGACCTCGGTCGGCGGCGAATTGCTGACCATCGAAAGCGTCACCACTCCAGGCAAGGGCGAGGTCAAGACGACCGGCAAGCTCGGCCAGGTGATGAACGAAAGCGTCGCGGCCGCCTTCAGCTTCGTCAAGGCGCGCGCGCCGGCCTATGGCATCAAGCCGAGCCTGTTCAATCGCAAGAACGTCCACATCCACCTGCCCGAAGGCGCGGTGCCCAAGGACGGGCCGAGCGCGGGCATCGGGATGGTCACCTCGATCGTCTCGACCCTGACTGGCATTCCGGTGCGCCCCGATGTGGCGATGACCGGTGAGGTGACGCTGCGCGGCCGTGTCCTGCCCATCGGCGGGCTCAAGGAAAAGCTGCTTGCGGCCCTGCGCGGCGGGATCAAGATCGTCCTCATCCCCGAAGAGAACGTCAAGGATCTGGCCGAGATTCCCGCCAACGCCAAGGCGGGGCTGGAGATCATTCCTGTCTCCCACGTCGACGAAGTGCTGGCCCGCGCGCTGACCCAGCCGCTGGTGGCGATAGAGTGGACCGAGGCGGATGATCTGGCGAGCCAGCCCGGTGCGGCGCCTGGGGGCGCGAATCCGGCTGCTTCAGAGGTGCCAACCGCGCATTGAGGCGCTAGGTTCCGCGAGCTTGCTGCGATTCGCGGCAGGGTCGCATTCCTCCCTGATACAGGAGCCCGGATTGCATGGCCGGCGGACCGCTGTTCGCCGCTCCCGGCTATGGCTTTGCGAGCGTCTTGTGTCGGGGGCGATTTGCCTTTGACAGCCTTGCTGAAACAGTCTCAAAACAGGGCTTTTCGTGAGGCGACTCACCGAAACAAAATAAGTCTCGAGCCGAGGGGGGTTCCCGCATGAACAAGAACGACCTTATCAGCGAAGTTGCTGCTGCGAGTGGCCTTTCCAAGAGCGACTCCGCCAATGCCGTTGAAAGCGTGTTTGACACAATTACCAAGGCGCTTTCGAGCGGCGACGAAGTGCGTCTGGTGGGTTTTGGGACCTTTTCGGTCGCCAAGCGCAAGGCCTCGATCGGCCGCAATCCCCGCACGGGCGAGGAAATGAAGATCAAGGCCTCCAACCAGCCCAAG
>JBKDUW010000167.1:0-26970 GCA_046339235.1 Erythrobacteraceae bacterium
GAGTCTCCCGCGATGGCACGTTCCCATTATCGTGAGGTTGACGCTGCGGGTCTTGACCGTAAAGGGCAAATGACCATAGCAGCGTCGCCTCTCACCGCGGGCCTGGCGCCCGACGATCCCGAAGATACGCATCTGAAAGAGCCGCAATGACTTACGTCGTCACCGAAGACTGCATCAAATGTAAGTACACCGATTGCGTGGAAGTGTGCCCGGTCGATTGCTTCTACGAAGGCGAGAACATGCTGGTGATCAATCCCAGCGAATGCATCGATTGCGGCGTGTGCGAGCCGGAATGCCCGGCCGAAGCGATTCTCCCCGATACCGAGGACGGGCTGGAAAAGTGGCTCGAGCTCAACACCCGGTATTCGGCGCAGTGGCCCAACATCACCAGCCAGAAGTCCCCGCCCGAAGATGCCGATGAGCACAAGGGCGAGAAGGGCAAATTCGAGAAGTATTTCAGCGAGCAACCGGGCGAAGGCGACTGATTTTGCCTGTGAAGCCACCCGCCTGCAAAGATTGGCGGGTGCGCGCAATCGCCGACTCGCAATTTTGTTACGAGCGTGTTATATAATGGATCGACCGTGTTGGCCCGGGTCGCAATCAGGGGCCGGCGCAGGCGTTGAAACTAGGAAGGCCTTACACCAGCAACCCCCTCCCGGATGACCCGCTCCCGGCGCTTTGCCTTCCCCCAGGCAGGGTCGCGCCGCCAGAGCAATCGCCCCTCTCCCGTTGTTGGATGGCCCACAGAAAGGAACTTCCATGGCAAGCACCGCGAACGCATTCACCGTCGGCGATTATGTTGTCTACCCGAAGCACGGCGTAGGCCGGGTGATCGAGCTTCAGCGCGAGGAAATCGCCGGAATGCAGCTCGATCTCTATGTGCTCCGGTTCGAAAAGGAGCGCATGACACTCCGCGTGCCGGTGGGCAAGGTCGAATCGATCGGGATGCGCAAGCTGTCGTCGGACAAGACGCTTAAGCAGGCAATGGAAACTTTGAAGGGCAAGCCCAAGGTCAAGCGCACCATGTGGTCGCGCCGCGCGCAGGAATATGAAGCGAAGATCAATTCGGGCGACCTGGTGTCGATCGCCGAAGTGACCCGCGATCTGTTCCGCCCTGAAGACCAGCCCGAGCAGTCCTATTCGGAGCGCCAGATCTTCGAAGCCGCCTCGAGCCGCCTCGCCCGCGAACTCGCCGCCATGGAAGAGACCGACGAGCCGGCTGCGCTCGGCAAGATCCTCGACGTGCTGCGCGAACACGCGCCGCAATATTACGACACCGCCGAAGAAGCCTGAGGCCTCTCTCGCGCCGCGATCATCAAGGGCCGCCCTTGCCGGGGCGGCCCTTTTTGTTTCTGCGCGCCACTGGCCTTGTGCGGTTCGGCTAGGTGTATTATATCGGCAATACGCTAGTGGCCTCCGCCGGGAGAAATCGCATGTTCAATCCGTCCACCACTCGCCTCGCCGCGCTCGCCATGGCCGCCTCTGCCATTGCGCTGGCCGGATGTGACGGCGCCGATGTCGAGATCAACGGCCAGAAGGGCGTGCGGCTTTCGGAAATCGCGATCGCCGGCCCAGCGCCGACCGAAGTGTTCCTCGCCTCGGGCGACAACGTGATCCTGACCGAGGGTAACACCTTCGCGATCAAGGTCGAAGGGACGGACACTGCGTCCTTGCGCTTCGTGCGTGACAATGAACTGATCGGCATCACCCGCGAGGATGGCTGGAACGGCGAGAACAAGGCCACGATCCGCATCACCATGCCCGCGCCCCGGGAAGTCATCATCGGCGGCGCCGGGACGATCATCGCGCCCATGCTCGCTAGCGAGGCCGACATCAATATCGGCGGCAGCGGCACGGTCGAATTCGGCAAGATCACCGGCGATCGGCTCGGCATCAATATCGGGGGAAGCGGCAATGTGACCGGGGCCGGCACCGCCAAGGAGCTCGAGATCCTGATCGGCGGCAGCGGCAAGGTCGCCATGCCCGGGTTGAAAGCCGACAGGGCCGAGATCACCATCGGAGGTTCGGGCGATATCGCCTTCGCCTCGGCCGGCACGGTCGCAGCCAATATCGGCGGCGCGGGCGATGTGAAGGTCGCGGGCAATGCCAAGTGCACGATCAACGCGATGGGTTCGGGCACGCTGACCTGCACCCCGACCGCGGCCGCTGCACTCCCCACCGCCGCGCCCGCTGCGGCACCTGCGGCCAAACCCGCAGAATAGCATTTGCATTCGGGCAAGTGCCGCGCGACAAAGAGTTCCGATGCGTGCACTCTGTCTTGCGGCTCTGGCCCTCGCCTCGCTTGTTCTGCAGGGCTGTCTTGCCCGTGCGGCGGTGGATGTTATCACCTTGCCGGTCGACATCGTCAGCGCCGGGGTCGATGCGGCCACCGAGAGCCAGTCTGAAGCCGACGAAAAGCGCGGGAAGGAAATCCGCAAACGCGAAGAGCAGATCGGCAAGCTCGAACGCGAATACGACAAGGCGATGGAGCGCTGCGGCAACGGCGATGATGCCGCCTGCGATGCTGCCCAAACGCTGCGGGCCGAACAGAAAGCGCTGATGGAGCGCGTGCCGGTCGGGCCGGAGGACAATTGATTTGCGGGTTCGCTAACGCGAACCACAAACCTCCCTCCCCACCCGGCCACCATAGCCTGATGGTATCGTAGGTGGCCGGGTGGGGAGGCGGGGTGGGAGGTCTGAAACAGATCAAGCCGCCGCCCGCCGCAACCTGTCATTGATCGCGCGGCCCACGCCCTCCTCGGGCACCGGAGCGACCGCGATGCGCGGCTGACCGGCGCGAGCGGCTTCGTGAAGGCAGGCATAGAGCCGCGTCGCTGCCTCGGTGACGTCTCCGCTCGCTGACAGCGTGCAGTCACCTGCAAGCGCGCCGAACCCGATCCAGAACTCGCCAGCCTCGGCCCGTTCGGCATTCAGCCGCACCGGCTTGCCCGGCGCATAGTGGCTGGCGAGCTGGCCCGGTGCCTCGATGCTCTTTCCGCCCGCCGCCTGCGTCCCCAGCGACAGCGGGCCCGGGCGCAATTCCTCAAGGCTCCCGTCAGCGCGCACGGCGACGAGGGTCGATTCCACCCCCGCAAGGCACGCCCCGCCAGCGAGCACCAGATCGATCCGCCCGTCAAGCGAGGCGAGAACGTGCGCCGCGGTGGTCGGGCTGATGAAACCGCTGCGGTTGGCAGACGGCGCGGCGAGCGGGAAGTCCACCGCCGCAAGCAGTTCGCGCATCACCCGATGGGCCGGCGCGCGCAAGGAGATGGTCGGCAAGCCCGCACTCAACGCCTCGGCCAGCGGCGCGTCGGCGCGGCGCGGCAACACCAATGTCAAAGGCCCGGGCCAATGCGCTGCGGCCAGCGCCAGCGCAGCGGGCGCAAGGTCAGCATAGCGCGCAGCCTGCTCCAACCCGGCCACATGGACGATCAGCGGGTTGAAATCCGGACGGCCTTTCGCGGCATAGATCTTCGCTACCGATTCGGCACTGTCAGCCCGCGCGGCGAGACCATAGACCGTCTCGGTCGGCACGGCGACCAGCCCGCCCGATTCGAGGATCTGCGCCGCACGCGCAATCCCTTCGGCGTCCGCCAGCCGCACTTCCGTAACGTTCTTGCCGCTCATGCTCCGGCGCTATATTCAAACTCCCGCCCTGCCAAGTGCGCAGCGCCAATGCCCATCCGAAGGACGCCTCCCACGTGACCCCCTATACCCCGCCGACCGCCGACCAGCTGCTTGCCATCCGTGTGAACGCGGGGATCGACGAGCTCGCGCAAAGCGAACGCTTCGCCCATGCCGAGCCCGATCTCATCGAAGCGATTGTCGAAGGCGTGGGCCAGTTCGCGGCTGGCGAATTCGCGCCCTTGAACCGGATCGGCGATCTCGAAGGCGCAAAGCTGGAGAACGGCGTGGTCCGCCTGCCCGACGGGTTCGACGCGGCCTACCGTGCCTATGTCGAGCAGGGCTGGAACGCGATTGCCTCGCCGGTGGAACATGGCGGGCAGAGCCTGCCCTTCACGCTCTCATGCAATGTGCTGGAGAACCTCGGCGCGGCCAACATGGCCTTCACGCTGCTCCCGATGCTCTCGGTCGGCGCGATCGAGGCGCTCGAGCATCACGGCAGCAAGGATCAGCAGGCGATGTATCTACCCAAGCTGGTGAGCGGGCAGTGGTCGGGCACGATGAACCTGACCGAGCCGGGCGCGGGCAGCGATGTCGGCGCGCTGCGCTCGACCGCTGTTCCTATCGAGGGCGGTCCGCACGCGGGCAAATATCTCATCACCGGCCAGAAGATCTACATCACCTGGGGCGAGCATGATCTGGCTGACAACATCATCCATCTGGTGCTCGCACGCCTGCCCGATGCGCCCGAAGGCTCGCGCGGTATCTCGCTGTTCGTGGTGCCCAAGTATCACGTCAACGACGATGGCTCGCTCGGGCCGAAGAATGACCTTCGCTGCGTGAGCCTCGAACACAAGCTCGGCATCAACGCCTCGCCCACCTGCGTGATGAGCTACGGCGACAATGGCGAATGCATCGGCGAACTCGTCGGCCACCCCAACAAGGGGCTCGCCGCGATGTTCACGATGATGAACAATGCGCGCATCAATGTCGGCAACCAGGGCAACCAGATCGCCGAACGCGCGACCCAGCAGGCGCTCGCCTATGCGCGCGACCGGATTCAGTCGGCACGCGCGGGTTCGCCCGACAAGTCTCCGGTGGCGATCATCGAGCACCCCGATGTGCGGCGCATGATTCTGCGCATGAAGGCGCTCACCGAAGGCTGCCGCGCGCTGCTCTATTTCTGCGCGGGCCAGGTCGATCGCGGCAATCTCGGCGACGAAGCCGCGAAGAACCGCGCTGAGATTATCGTCCCGCTGCTCAAGGCCTGGGGCACCGATATCGGCGTCGAAGTCGCCGGGCTCGGTATCCAGATCCACGGCGGGATGGGCTTTGTCGAGGAAACCGGCGCCGCCCAGCACTGGCGCGATTCGCGCATCGCGCCGATCTATGAAGGCACCAACGGGATTCAGGCCGCTGACCTCGTCACCCGCAAGCTCGGGCTGGACGGCGGCGAAGCGATGCTGGCGCTGTTTGCAGGCATCGCACGCGATGCGGCAGGCGAACCCGCCCTCGCCAGCCTCGCGCAGGATTGCGCTGCCATCGCCCGCTGGATGCGCGACGAAGCGAGCCTCGATGATCGCCTCGCGGGCAGCGTGCCGTTCTGCACCATGGCCGCCGTGACGGTCGCCGGGTGGCAGCTGATGAAGCAGGCGCAGGCGGTGGCCGCTGGCGCTGCGCCGTCGCTCGCCGCGACCAAGCCGGTAACGGTGCGCTTCTTCCTCGACCGGATCGTGCCCGAAGCCGCCGGCCTGCGCGCCGGAGCGACCGCGGGCGCGGATGGCCTCTATACCCTGCCTGCCGAAGCATTGGTCGGCTAACATGGTCGAGAGGGATGAGTTGGCGCGCATCGCCGCCGCGCTCGAGCGGCTCGCGCCCGCGCCCTTCCCGCCGACCGACTGGCTCGCCCATCCGGCCTATGTATGGGAAGGCGAGCGGGCGCGCGCTGTGCCGGTAATCGACGCATTGCCTTTGGAGGCGCTTCGCGGGATCGACGCGCATAAGGCCGCGCTTCTGGGCAATTGCACCCGCCTCGCGTCAGGGGCTGCCACGCATGATGCGCTGCTGTGGGGCGCGCGTGGGATGGGCAAATCGGCGCTGGTGCGTGCCGCTGTCGCCGCTGTGCAGGCGGACAAGCCCGGCGCGCTCGCGCTGGTGCAGCTCGCCCCCGGCACGCTCCCCAGCTTCCCCGCGCTGATTGCGCAGCTTGCGAGCCAGCCCCGCGCCTTCCTGCTGTTCATCGACGATCTCGGCTTCGGCGCGGATGGGAGGGCGGAGATGCTCGCGCTCAGGAGCCTGCTCGACGGCGGTGTCGCTCCGCGCCCCGCACATATCCGCCTCGCCGTGACCGCCAACCGCCGCGCCATCGTCGAGCGCGAGGATACGTCGGCGGCGCTCAACGAACGCGACGAGCGCGACGATGCACTGGCGCTGGCGGACCGCTTCGGGCTGACGCTGGGCTTCCACCCGGCGGACAAGGACACCTATCTCGCGATCCTCAGCGGCTACACCGTATCGCTGGGGCTCACCTTCGATCCGGAGGAAGCAATGGCTTTCGCCATCCAGCGCGGCAACCGGTCAGGCCGCACCGCGCTGCAATTCGCGACCGAACTCGCCGGTCGCGCCGCAAAACGGCTTTAGTTGACCTTCTGCCCCGCCTGCTGGCGCAGATAGTCTTCCTCGAAGGTCTTGCGCGGATCTTTCAGCTCGCGCAGCGGGGGCAGCTTCTCGCTCACCAACCGGGCAATTCCCGGCGCGGGCGAGGCCGAGGGCGAGCGCACCCGCCAGATGATCCCCGCCGTATCGTCCGACACCAGCAGCGCGCCATCCTTGGCCCATTCGACCCAGGTCGGCCGGCCACGTGTGGTGCCGTCCGCCTGCAGGAATTCGGTCAGCACCGGCACCGGCTTGCCCGCCGGATTGCCGAGCTTGTCGAAAGCGACATAGACCACGTCATAACCCGAAGACGGCTTGCGGTTCCACGAGCCGTGCCGCGCGACAAAGGCCCCGCTGGCGAATGTCTCGCCCATCATGTGGCCTTCCCTGGCGAACACCAGCCCGAGCGCGGCTACGTGCGGCCCCATCGCGTAGACCGGCTTGCGGGTGTATTCCTGCATGAACTTGGGCATCGGTGCCTCGACCCGGCGATCGAAGTTGGTCTTGTAGTAGATCCACGGCCAGCCATATTGCGCGCCCACCGGCACATTGGTGAGGTAGTCGGGCACCAGATCCGAACCGAGCATGTCGCGCTCGTTCACCGTGGTCCACAACTCGCCCGTCCAGGGGCTGAAATCGAGGCCGTTGGGATTGCGCAGGCCAACGGCATATTGGCGCTGGCGCTTGGTTACGAGATTGTACTCCCAGATCATCGCGCGGCCTTCCTCGGCTTCCATCCCGCGCTCGCCGATATTGCTGGCCGAACCGACGGCGACGAACAGGCTGGTGCCGTCGGGCGAAATTTCGATGTTGCGCATCCAGTGGTTGCCGCCGGCCGGCAGGTCCATCAGCTTACGCGGCGTTCCCGTCACCGCATCGCTGCCGAGCGTATAGGCGAAGGCCAGCACGGCATTGTGATTGGCGACATAGAGCGTGTCGTCCAACCAGCTGATGCCCGAGGGCGAATCGAGGCCTTCTGCGAGGATCACCTTGGTGGTTTCGGCCGAGCCATTGCCGTCCTCGTCGCGCAGGAGCACGATCTGGTTGGGCGATTCGCCCGCTGATCCCGCCTTTTCGAACAGCATCGCGGCGATCCAGCCCTCGATCGTGGCCAGGATCCCGCCGCCGCCTTCCTGCTTCGGCGCGCGGGTGAGCGTCGCCAGCACATCGCCATTGGGCAGCGCATAGAGGATGCGCGGATGCTCCAGCCCTTCGGCAAAGCGCACCACCTCCAGCCCCTCGGCAGGGGTCGGGGCCTCGCCCGCCTTCCAGCCCACCGGCTCGGCGATCTGCACCGTCGGGAAGGACTGCGGATCGCCCTCCTGCAGCACGGGTTCGGTGCCCGCGACCTCCTCGACCGAGAGATCGGCGGTGTCTCCGCGCGCGAGGAACCAGAAGGCTCCTCCGGCAAGAACAAGAATGACACCAAGGGCGATTGCGATTTTGCGGAAAAGAGCCATGTGGGGGGAGATAGAGCCGCCTTGCCCGCGCGGCAACACACAAGCTTGGAAGGCCCGCCTCCCGATGTATGATTTCAAGCCCGGTGCGCCGCTCGCCGCAGAGGAACTCTACCGCGAATTGCTCGGAGCCGCCGATGCATTGACTGCCGGCGAACCCGATGCGGTCGCCAACATGGCCAATGTTGCCGCGCTCCTGTGGGAATTCCTGCCCGATCTGAACTGGGCCGGGTTCTACCGCGTCGCCCCGACCAGGGACGGCGCGGCAAGCGAGCTGGTGCTCGGGCCGTTTGTGGGCCGCCCGGCCTGCATCCGCATCCCCTTTGGCGTGGGCGTATGCGGCACCGCGGCGACAAGTCGCGCCGCGCAACTTGTCGAGGATGTCCACGCCTTCCCCGGCCATATCGCCTGCGACGCGGCGAGCGCGAGCGAGCTGGTGGTCCCGGTGCTGCGCGACGGGGCCGTGATCGCGGTGATCGATCTCGACAGCCCCACGCCTGCACGCTTCAGCCACGCCGATGCCGAGGGAATCACCGCGCTGGCGACGCTGCTCGCGCACCGGATATGACAGGGTCCCGCCGCTGACCGGCCCGAAACGGGACAGTCCCTCAGCATTGCTTGGGTGCGCGTGCGGCGCGATGGTAAGGTTTCGCTAACCATCAGCCGTGCCCGGCCGATCCAGGGGGAAACATGCCCGTGTTCAAGACGCCCAAGCTGCCGACAACCCTTTCGCTTGCCGCGCTCGCGCTCGCCCTGCCCGCGCTGGCAAATGCCCAGAATTACAGCGATTTGCCGCCGCTCGCCCCAATGAGCGAGGCCGAGGTGCAGTCGCTTCCTCCGGAATATCGCACCGCTCCGGTGGTGACCGAAACCACCGAGTCCACGATCGGACCGGACGGGGTGGAAACCATCACCCGCACCCGCCGGATCGACCTGCCCGCAACCCCGGCTCCGCAGGGCTACGCGCCTACCTATGCGCCGCAAGCCTACACCCCCGCCCCGGTGGTGTTCGAACGCGAGCAATGGCTCGAGGAATGCCGCCGCCGCACGGCCGGCCAGAACAAGGACGATACCGGCCTGATCATCGGTGGCTTGCTCGGCGCGATTGCGGGCGGGCTGATCGGCTACGAGATCGCCGGCGCGGGTGACCGCGTGCTCGGCACCGTGCTCGGCGTGGGCGGCGGCGGGCTGATCGGCGGCTTGCTTGGCGGTCTGTTCGACGGCGATGACGAAGCGGACCTCTACGACTGTGAAGCCGCGCTCGACACCTACGTCTCGCAATATGGCACGCCCACCACTCACGTTGCCAGCCGCATGATCCCCTACCCCGCCTATCAGCCCGCGCCGGCCTATGGCTACGGCTATCCGGCGACCTATGGCTACGCCTATGCTCCGCCGCCGCAGTTCGTGATGGTGATGGTACCGGTGCGAAGCGAGGTGCAGCAGCAGGTGGTGGTGCGCGAGACCGAGCGTTACGAGACCTACACCGTCCCCGGCGCGGCCCAGATCATTCCGGCGCCCTCGCCCAAGATGATCAAGGGTGGCTACTAAGGCGCGCGACGCTCTTCGGTTCCGGACGGGCTTTTTAGTGTGTGAAGCGTGCGTGGACGGCGATCAGAACTCGCCGCCGGTCAGCCGCTGGCACACCAGATCGAGCTGATCGAGCGTGGTGTAGCGGATCGTGATCGTCCCCTTGCGCGGATCGACCTCGGGCTTGATGCGGACGCCAAGCCCAAGAAATTCCTCAAGATGTTGCTGCACAGCGAGGATATCAGCGTTTTCGCCCGTCGCGTGCCGCGCCTGGCGGGTAATCGGCGGGGCGGCCGCATCATTGGCCTTGCGGGTCAGCGTCTCCATATTGCGCACCGACAGGCCTTCGGACACAGCTATCTCAGCCAGCTGGGCGGCATCGCTGCGCCCGATCAGCGCGCGCACATGGCCGACGCTGAGCTTGCCCTGCTCCACATAGTCGAGCACCGCGTCGGGCAGCGTGATCAGCCGCATCATGTTCGCGACATGGCTGCGCGATTTCTCGACCATCTTGGCGATGTCGACCTGGATCATCCCTTCCTCTTCGGAAAGGCGGTGATAGGCGCGTGCCTCCTCGACCGGATTGAGATCCTCGCGCTGGAGGTTCTCGATCAGCGCCAGCGCCATCACCTCGCGTTCGGACAGCTGGCGCACCAGCGCGGGAATCTCGTGCAGCCGCGCCTTCTGCGCCGCGCGCCAGCGGCGTTCGCCCGCGACCAGCTGATAGCCCTCGCCATTGGGGTGTGGGCGGACGATGATCGGCTGGATCACACCGCGGGTGGCAATCGAGGCGGCGAGCTCTTCGAGCGTGGCCTCGTCAAAATGCTTGCGCGGGTTTCCCGGCAGCGGCTTGATCGTGGCGAGCGCCAGCATCCGCAATGCGGTTCCACTCGGCGCCGGTGCCTCGGTCGCCGGTTCCTCGCGGCGCACCAGCGGCTCCTCGCGCCGGCTCTCGCCCATAAGCGCGCCAAGACCCTTGCCCAGCCGCCGCGGCTTCTCCGCAGAATCACGAAAAGGTGTTTTCAATTCAAGCGGTTGTCTAATATCGTCGCTCATGCGGCCTGTCTTTCGGCGGGAAAGCGCCCGATCAATTCACGCGCCAACGCCATATAGGCGCGGCTTCCGTTGCAATGCTGATCATAGACCAGCGCGGGCAGCCCGTGGCTCGGCGCTTCGGACAGGCGCACATTGCGTGGGATTACGGTCTCGAACACGAGCTTGCCAAGGCAATCGCGCACATCATCCGAGACCTGATCGGTGAGACGGTTGCGGCGATCGAACATCGTCAGCGCCACGCCGATGATGCCGAGCCGCGGATTGAAGCGCTGCTGCACCTGATCAACCGTCTGGAGCAGCTGGCTGAGGCCCTCGAGCGCGAAAAACTCGCATTGTAGCGGCACCAGCAGCGTATCGGCGGCGCACAGCGCGTTCAATGTCAGCAAGCCAAGCGAGGGCGGGCAGTCGATAAAGGCAATATCGTGCCCCGTGTGGTTCTCGAGTGCGTGCCGCAGCCGGGCGGTGCGCTCGTCGACGGAGACCAGCTCGACCTCGGCACCCGACAGATCGACCGTCGCCGGGACGATATCGAGCCGCGGAATGCTGGTCGGGACGATCGCGCTATCAAGCGCGACTTCATCGACCAGCAGATCATAGCTCGAAACCTCGCGCGCGGCGGCGTGGACGCCCAGCCCGGTCGAGGCATTGCCCTGCGGATCGAGGTCGATCAGCAACGTGCGCCAGCCGGTCGCCGCCATCGCGGTGGCGATGTTGATCGCGGTGGTGGTCTTGCCTACCCCGCCCTTCTGGTTGGCGATCGCGCTGGTCAGCATGCTATCCTGTCCTCCTGCGCGCGGATTCCGCTTGAATCCGCAGCGCCTTTCGCGCGTCAGGCTTTTACAATGATTCCCGCGTCGGGATCGGTCAAGGAATGTTTCACGTGAAACATTGCCCGAATCGAAGGCTTGAGCGCCTCCAATTCCTGCGCCGCTGAGCGCCCCTTGGGCAAGACGTAGCGGGTGGTGCTTGTGGAGAAGGGTGCGGACAAGCTCAGAAGTTTGGGCAAAGGCGCAAAAGCGCGTGCCGAAATGGCCCGGGCAGCGAAGGGTGTGATGCGTTCGAGCCGCTGGCCTTCAACCCGGCATTTGCGCAAATCCAACGCAGCAATGGCGGATTCAAGGAATTCCGCCCGTCGGCTACGCGATTCGACCAGCACCACGGGCATGTTCAGGCACAGAATCGCGATCACCAGCCCGGGAAAGCCCGGCCCGCTGCCGAGATCAAGCCAGGGTCCGCCGGCATTCGCGCCCAATGTTTCACGTGAAACATTTTCGAGCAGCTGCGCCGAGTCGGCCATATGCCGCTGCCAGATATGCGGCTCGGTCGCTTTGGCGATCAGGTTCTGCCGCTGGTTCTCGGCCAGCACCAGCGCGGCGAAGGCCTCCAGCCGCGCCATGCCCTCAGCATCGGTCAGCCCGGCAACATAGGCGCGGGCTTCGTCCTCGGTGCTTATCATACCGCGTGCTGCCCGCTCGCCAGACGACGCGCGTGGACGAGCAAGGCCGATAGCGCCGCCGGGGTCACACCAGCCACCCGCCCGGCTGCCGCCAGCGTACCCGGCGCCGCCGAGGTCAGAAGCTCGACCATCTCGTTCGAGAGACCGGGCACAGCTGCATAAGGAAAGTCCCGCGCCAGCGTCAGCGCCTCGCTCGCGCGCAGATCGCGCAATTCGGCGTCCTGCCGCGCGAGGTAAGGGGCATAGGCGGCATCCTCGGCCATTTCCTCGGCGAGCAGCGGATCGAGCGCGGTGACCTCCCCCAACCACGGCGCGAGCGCCTCTGGAGTGACGCCGTCATAGCGCAGCCATTCACTCAGCCGCTTCTCGCCATGATCGCGGCGCAGCGGCAAACCGAGATCGGCCAGTTCGCGGGCGTGGACCTTGTGCGAATGTTTCACCTGAAACATTTTGCGCAAGTCCTCGCGGCGTTCCCACCAGGCGCGGCGTTCCTCACCAATGCATCCAGCTTCAATACCCAGCCCGGTCAGGCGGGTCGCAGCATTGTTGGCGCGCAGGCGCAAGCGGTATTCGGCGCGGGCGGTGAGCATCCGGTAGGGCTCGGTCACGCCCTGCAACGTCAGATCATCGACCATCACCGCGATATAGGCATTGGCGCGGTCGAGCGCGGGCGCGGACTTGCCGAGCGCGGCAGCGGCAGCCTCGAGCCCGGCGACCAACCCCTGCGCCGCGGCTTCCTCATAGCCGGTGGTGCCGTTGATCTGGCCTGCGCAATAGAGCCCGGGGATTGCGCGCAGCTGCAAATCGGGCGTCAGTGCGCGCGGATCGATGTGATCATACTCCACCGCGTAACCCGGCTGCACGATCACCGCCGCCGCGCAGCCAGGCATGGTGCGCACCACATGCTCCTGCACATCGGTGGGGAGCGAGGTGCTGATCCCGTTGGGATAGATCATGTGGGTGTCCAGCCCCTCGGGCTCGAGGAACACCTGATGGCCTTCGCGGTCGCCGAAGCGGTGGATCTTGTCCTCGATCGAGGGGCAATAGCGCGGGCCGGCCGCCGCAATCGCGCCCGAGAACAGCGGCGAGCGGTGGAGATTGGCACGGATCGCATCATGCCCTGCCTGCGTGGTGCGGGTGATGGCGCAAAACACCTGCGGGTTCACCCGGCGCGGGGTGAGCGCAGACATGGTCCAGGCCTCGTCGTCCGAAGGCTGCTCCTCGAGCACCGCCCAATCGATGGTACGCCCGTCGAGCCGCGGCGGGGTTCCGGTTTTGAGGCGCGCCATGGGAAGATCTGCCCCGCGCAATTGCCGGGCGAGGCGCTTGGCGGCGTTCTCGCCGATGCGGCCACCCTCGAACCGCTCCTCGCCGCGGAACAGCACGCCGCCGAGGAAAGTGCCGGTACACAGCACCACGCGGGGCGCATGGAGGATCGTGCCGTCAGCCAGCTCCAGCCCGGCGACAGCGCCGCCCGCCAGCACCAGCGCTGCGGCCTCACCCTCGACCAATGTGAGATTGGCCTGCGCGCGCACGATAGCCTGCACCGCCGCCTTGAATCGCACCCGGTCGGCCTGCACCCGCGGGCCCCACACGGCGCTGCCCTTGGAGCGGTTGAGCATCCGGTAGTGGATCGCGCCCGCGTCTGCCGCGCGCCCGATCACGCCGTCGAGCGCATCGACCTCGCGCACCAGATGGCCCTTGCCCAGCCCGCCGATCGCCGGATTGCAGCTCATCGCGCCGATCGCAGTGAGGTCAAAGCTCACCAGCGCCGCGCGCGCACCCATGCGGGCCGCAACACAGGCGGCCTCAACCCCGGCGTGACCGCCGCCGATGACGAGGACATCAAAGGAATGCATGGCGCCGCAAATAGGGCGCGGGGAGCGGACAGTCAAAGCGGATTCGGTAGGGTGCGCGACGCCAATCTTTGTGCCTTTGGCTAAGCTTCGCTTCCACGTGAAACATCAGGGATCAGCGCAACGCAAAATGTTTCACGTGAAACATTTCGAGGCGTGCCGAACTCACTTCCCGATGCAGAAGCGCCCGAACAGCGTGTCGAGCATATCCTCGGTGGTGGCCCGCCCGATCAGCCGGTCGAACGCGAGACGGACGCGGCGCAGCTCTTCAGCCACGAGCAGCGGATCAAAGAGGCCCTGCGCCGCCGCCAGCCCCTCGGTCGCCTCGGCCAAACGTGCGTGTTGACGGGCATTGAGCGCAGCTTGTCCCGGTTTTGGCAGGGCATCGCGCGCGGTTTCAGCCAGCGCGTGTTTGAGCGTGGCCAGCCCTTCCCCGGTTGTCGCCGAGAGGGTAAAGTGCGCCGCCCGTTTGGGGGTGAACCCGTCGCGGTCTGCCTGCGCGGCAATCTCCCACGCACCCGCTGGCCCCTCGCCCTCTGTGCCGAGCCACAGCACGCAGTCGGCACGCTCGAGCTCGCCGCGCGCGCGGTCAATCCCGATGGCTTCGATTTCATCGGCGAGCCCGCCTTCGCGCAGGCCTGCCGTATCGACGAAGGTGAACGGCACGCCAGCAATCGCCACAGCGCGCTCGATCACATCGCGGGTCGTCCCGGCGATCGGCGAGGTGATCGCGGCCTCGCTTTCGATCAGTGCGTTGAACAAAGTCGACTTGCCGGCATTGGGCGGCCCGGCCAGCACCACGCGGAAGCCCTCTCCCAAGCGCTCGGAGCGCGGGCGGGCGAGCCATGTGGCAATCTCGTCAGCGAGCGCTGTAATGTTCCACGTGAAACATTCCGGCAAGTCGGCCGAATCCTCCTCGCCCGAGAAGTCGAGCACGCCCTCGACCTCGGCCGAGAGTACCAGCACCTGTTCGCGCCAGACCTCAACCTGCCGCGACAGCGCGCCCCCCGCATTGGCGAGCGCGGCGGCGCGGGCGAGTTCGGTTTCGGCGGAGAGCAAATCGGCGAGCCCCTCAGCCTCGGCCAGATCGATGCGGCCATTGGCAAAGGCGCGGCGGGTGAATTCGCCCGGTTCGGCGCGGCGCAGACCCGGGAGCGCGGCCAGCGCTCCTTCCACTGCCGCGATCACCGCTCTGCCCCCGTGGCAGTGCAATTCGGCCAGATGCTCGCCGGTGGCGGTATCCGGCCCGGGAAACCACAGCACCAGCGCCTCGTCGAGCAGTGCGCCGGCATTATCGCGCAGCTTCGCCAACGACGCCCGGCGCGGCTGCGGCACCCGCCCCGTCAAGGCTGCGAGCGCGGCACCCGCCTCCGGGCCGGAGAGGCGGATCACGCCGATCCCGGCCGGCGGCGCGCCGCTCGACAAGGCGAAGATCGTCGGAGTCGCGCTCATCGAAGGCGGATTATTCCGAGCCCTTTGGCCGCTTGGCGCCGCCCCCGGAAGCACCGGACGCCGCCTTCATCCCGCCTTCGACGAAGTTCTGGAACAGCTTCAGCCCCACCTGCCCCATCGGGGCCAGCGCAGAGGCATATTGCTGCAGCTGATCGGGGTTGGAGACGCCCTGCATCGCCTTGGTCAGGTTGTCGACATAGGCGTTGTTGGCCGCGCTCACGTCGGGCAGGCCCATGAAGTTGCGGGCCTCCTCGGGTGTGCAATCGATTTCGATGGTAATCTTCATGGGGCTCGCCTCCTCTCGCGCTCGCGCCTCTCTCATTTGGGCTTGGCAGCCGTGCAAGGCAAGCGATAGACCACGTCCCAGCTTGCGAACCACCGGAGTGAGATCCCATGAGCCTCAACGCCACGATCCCCACGCTAGAAGGCGATGCTGCCTTCGGCGCCTATATCGCGAACCCGGCAGTCCCGCCGCGCGGGGCGATCATCGTTATCCAGGAGATCTTCGGGGTGAACCCCGGCATCCGCCAGAAGTGCGACAAGCTGGCCGCCGAGGGTTGGCTGGCGGTCGCGCCCGATCTGTTCTGGCGGCTTCAGCCAGGCATCAGCC
Source organism: Erythrobacteraceae bacterium (assembly GCA_046339235.1). Classification (GTDB taxonomy): domain Bacteria; phylum Pseudomonadota; class Alphaproteobacteria; order Sphingomonadales; family Sphingomonadaceae; genus Erythrobacter. Next base: position 15,697 of record JBKDUW010000167.1, read on the forward strand.
TTGATCCCGATGTCCAGAGCGAATTCACCCAAGCGCTTGATTGGATGGTGCAATTCGATCAGGACGCGGGCATCCGCGACATCGAGGCGACGATCCACCACATCCGCCACACGCTCGGCGTCGCCAAGGTCGGCTGCGTCGGTTACTGCCTCGGCGGGCGGCTCGCTTACATGACCGCGGCCCGCACCGACATCAATGCGAGCGTCGGCTATTACGGGGTCGGGATCGACGGCCTGCTGGGCGAAAAGCACGCCATCGCCCACCCGCTGATGCTGCATATTCCCACAGCGGACGGCTTCGTTCCGTCCGAGACCCAGGCGGCTATGCACACTGCGCTCGATGATCACCCGCGCGTGACGCTCTACGACTACGAGGGGCTCGACCACGGCTTTGCGACCGAGACCGGGCTACGCCGCCACGAGGAGGCAGCCAGCCTCGCCGACAGCCGCACCGCCTCCTTCTTTGCAGAACACCTGGGATGAGTGCGCATCCGGGCCTCGCGCGCTGGCACGCCTATATGGAAAGCGGCGGCGATCCGGCGCTGCTGTCTGCGCTGATTGCCGAGACTTGCGTGTTCCATTCGCCGGTGGTGCATACCCCGCAGGTGGGCAAGCCGGTGGTGATGGCCTATCTCCTCGCCGCGGCGCAGGTGCTGGGCAATGACGCCTTCCGCTATGTCCGCGAACTGGTCGATGGCGACGAGGCGATGCTCGAATTCGTCACCGAGCTGGACGGGATCAGCGTCAACGGGGTTGATATCATCCACTTCAATGCGGACGGAGAAATCAGCGACTTCAAGGTGATGGTGCGGCCGTTGAAGGCAATCAACGCGGTCTGGCAGATGATGGGCGCGCAGCTTTCAGCAGCCAAGGGCTAGTTCAGCACCGCGAAGTTGACGATCATCTTGCGCACCTCGGGATCGAGATGCTCCGGCAGATCGTGCTCGAGCATTACGCGGCGCGAGGCGATGCTTTCGGCGATCAGCACGCGCTTCATCGCCCAGTCGGGGCAGGCGCGCGCCTCAATCACCCGGCGATCCAGCACCGAGACGCCGCTGTGGCGCGGATCGGCGGTGATCCGCTCCATCAGGCCCGCAACCTCGGCCTCCTCGCCTTCAAGCAGCTGGAGGAAGTTGCGGCCGTTGAACAAGAGCAGACCGGTGATGCCGCGCGCGGGATTATTGTGCGCGCTGGTGGCGAGAATCGCGTCTACTTCCTCGCGCGGCAGGGTCGGCGCGGTGCTGATATAGAGATACTGACTAAGCAAGCTTCCCGTCCCTTATAGCCTGTCTGACGGGCCGACCCCATGGCCCATTTGCGTGCAATCCTACTGGTTCATCGTGTCGAAGAAATCGTCGTTGGTCTTCGAATCCTTCATCTTGTCGAGCAGGAACTCCATCGCATCTACGGTGCCCATCTGCATCAGGATGCGGCGCAGCACCCACATCTTGGACAGGCGGTCCTTCTCGACGAGCAATTCTTCCTTGCGGGTGCCGGACTTGCCCACGTCGAGCGCCGGGAAGATGCGCTTGTCGGCAACTTTGCGGTCGAGCACGATTTCGCTGTTGCCGGTGCCCTTGAACTCTTCGAAGATAACCTCGTCCATGCGGCTGCCGGTGTCGATCAGCGCGGTGGCGATGATCGAAAGCGATCCGCCTTCCTCGATATTGCGCGCCGCACCGAAGAAGCGCTTGGGCCGCTGGAGCGCGTTGGCATCGACACCGCCGGTCAGCACCTTGCCCGAGCTGGGCACCACGGTGTTGTAGGCGCGGCCAAGGCGCGTGATCGAATCGAGCAGGATCACCACGTCATGCTTGTGCTCGACCAGGCGCTTGGCCTTCTCGATCACCATTTCGGCAACCTGCACGTGGCGCTGCGCAGGCTCATCGAAGGTCGAGGAGACAACCTCGCCCTTCACCGAGCGCTGCATGTCGGTGACTTCCTCAGGGCGTTCGTCGACCAAAAGGACGATCAGGAACACCTCGGGGTGATTGTCGGTGATCGCCTTGGCGATGTTCTGGAGCAGCACCGTCTTACCGGTGCGCGGGGGGGCGACGATCAGCGCGCGCTGGCCTTTGCCCTGCGGCGCGATGATATCGATCACCCGCGCGCTCTTGTCCTTCACTGTAGGATCGAGGCTGTCGAGCGTCAGCTTCGAATCCGGATAAAGCGGAGTGAGGTTGTCGAAATTGGTGCGCAGGCGGACCGCATCGGGATCGTCGAAATTGACCTTGGCCAGCGTGGTCAGCGCGAAATAGCGCTCGCCTTCGCGCGGCGCGCGGATCTCACCTTCGACGGTGTCGCCGGTGCGCAGGCCCCAGCGGCGGACCTGGTTGGGCGAGACATAGATATCATCCGGCCCGGCGAGGTAGTTCGCTTCGGGAGAGCGCAGGAAGCCGAAGCCGTCCTGCAGCACCTCGATGGTGCCGATGCCCATGATCTTTTCTTCGTATTCCTCGTCCTCGGCGAGTTCGCGCAGGATGCTGAACAGCAGATCCTGACGGCGCATGGTCGAGGCGCCTTCAACGCCCAGCTCTTCGGCCATCGCGACCAGTTCGGCCGGGGTTTGTCGTTTGAGGTCTTTCAAGTGCATTATGTGTATTCCAAAGGCAGGAGTGGCCGGATGGTCAGTGCCCCCTGATGCAGGAGGCGCCCCGTTGTTGTTTTCAGCCTGAATTTGGACATGCAGGCCGGTCGGGGCTGGGCTTGGAGAAAGCAGACCTGTCGGAGCGCGAAACCGCTCCCGACGCCGGATAGGAGGACGTTCAGATAGAAGCGCAGGGACCTGCGGTCAATCTTGTAAAATTCCGGACGGGTAACCTGGTGGCCAGCTCAGAAGGGCTTGAGGTAAACCAGCGCGACGATCAGCACCAGCAGCAGGCCGGGCAGCTCGCCGATCATCCGCAGCCGCGCTTCGGTGAGCTGACGTTCGCCCCGCGCCATCTTCTTGGTCTGCGCCACCAGCCAGCCGTGAAAGCCGGTCATCGCCAGCACCAGCGTCAGCTTGGCATGGAACCAGCCCTCAGTGAAGAACCCCATGGCGATCGCCATCGTCAGGCCCAGCACCCACACGATGATCAGGCTGGGGGTGAGGATGATCTTGCGCAATTTGCCCATCCGGGTCGCCCACTTGGCCTCGCCCGCCGAACCCGGCGCGTGATCAAGCATGTAGATGCACTGGCGCGGCAGCATGAACAGCCCTGCGAGCCAGAACACCATGAAGATCACATGGCCGACCTTGAGGAAGGGGTAGATGAGCAAGAGTGTGGACTGCATGGCCTGTCCTCTACCCTAGCCCCGCAAGGCCGCAAGCAGTTCCTCGACATGGGCGATCGGCGTGTGCTGGCCGATCCCGTGGCCGAGGTTAAAGACGTGCGGTCGATCCTCGAAGGCGGCGATGATGGTGCGCAGCCGCGCCGCCATCGCCGGGCCGCCCGCTTCGAGCAGCAGCGGATCGAAATTGCCCTGCACCGGCATGTCTGCGGGCAGGCTGGCATGCGCCCAGGCCGGATCAAGCGTCTCGTCGAGGTCGACCGCGTCCACACCGGTCTCGCGGGCATAGGCGGGGAGTTTCGCGCCGGCGCCCTTGGGGAAGCCGATCACCGGCGTATCGGGATGGCTTGCCTTAAGCTTTGCAGTGATCGCGGCGTTGGGCGCAATCACCCACTTTTCAAACTGGTCGGGCGCAAGACTTCCAGCCCAGCTATCGAACAATTGCACCGCTTCGGCGCCGGCATCGATCTGGCCGCGCAGATACGTGACCGAAACCTGGATGATCGCATCGATGATCGCCTGCATATGCGCCGGATCGCGGTAAGCCAGCAGCCGCGCCGGGCCCTGGTCCTTCGAGCCTTCGCCGGCGATCATGTAGGTCGCCACGGTCCACGGACTGCCCGCAAAGCCCAACATGGTCACTTCGGGGCCGATCAGCTGGCGGGTGCGGCGGACGGTCTCGTAGACCGGCTCGAACCGCTCGAACGCCGGGGTAAAGCTGTCGAGCCCCACCTCAAGCAGCGTTGGCGACAGATGCGGGCCTTCACCGGCCAGAAACTGCAGACCCTGCCCCATCGCATGCGGCACGATCAGGATATCGGAAAACAGGATCGCGCCATCGAATCCGAACCGCCGGATCGGTTGCACGGTGATCTCGGCCGCTGCCTCGCTATCGTAAACCAGCTCGAGGAATCCGCCCTTCTCGGACCGCAATTCGCGGTATTCCGGCAGATAACGTCCCGCCTGGCGCATGAGCCAAACAGGGGCGATGTCCTGACGCGCACCATTCAGCGTATCGAGCAATTTTCCGGGCATAGGGTTCCTTTAGTCAAAATAATTCAATTTATAAAAGGATTGATGGAGTCTGTTGGCCCTGTGGAAAGCGGGAATTACCGGCCAGATTCCGGTTACCCCCAGTTTGCCACGTGCCAATCACCCCAAGCGAATCCGCATAAATTGGACGTCAAGCAGGCTTTATCCCCACTCTTCCCAGCCTGTCGACAAGACTTGCCAGGGTGTGGGCAAATACCCCGAGGAAAAGCCTGCCAAGGGGTATGAAAATTGCTCCCCAGCTTGTCCGGCAATTGCTCCCGTGGTTTATGCAGGCTTCTGTCCACAGCCCGCGGGCAGCCCAGTAAGCGAAGCTGAGCATGAATCGTTTGAACCTGCATCTTGTCTCGGATTCGACCGGCGAGACGCTGGAAATGATCGCCAAGGCGGCGCTCGCGCAGTTCGACGATCCCGATGTCAGCCGCCATTTCTGGCCAATGGTGCGCTCGCTCCAGCATCTCGACCGGATCGTGCCCGATCTCGCCGCGCACCCGGGCCTCGTGCTCTACACCCTCGTCAATCCCGAGACCCGCAAGCGGCTAGAGGAACATTGCCGCCATCTCGGCCTGCCGGCGGTGCCGGTGCTCGATCAGGTGACCGCCGCTTTGGAAGCGCAGCTCGGGCAGGAAGCCCACGGCCGGCCCGGCCGCCAGCACATGATGGACGCCGACTACTTCAAGCGGGTCGATGCGATCCAGTACACCATCGCCCATGATGATGGCATCGGTTACGAGGAATGGGAAGAAGCCGACATCGTCCTGGTCGGCGTGTCGCGCTCGTCCAAGACGCCCACCAGCATCTATCTCGCCAATCGCGGCTACAAGGTCGCCAATAGTCCGCTGGTGGTGGAAAGCCCGCCGCCGCAGGTGCTCTTCGGGCTGCGCCATCCGCTGATTGTGGGCCTGACGACCTCGCCCGAACGGCTGGTGCAGATCCGCCGCAACCGGCTGCTGTCATTGAACGAGGCGACCGAGACGGCCTATGTCGATAACGACAAGGTCAAGGCCGAGCTGCAGTTCGCGCGGAGGATGTATGCCGATAATGGCTGGCCGGTGATCGATGTCACCCGCCGCTCGATCGAGGAGACCGCCGCGGCGATCATCCGGCTGGCGCAGGAACGCGGGCGCAAACCGGCCAGCGAAGGCGGGGTGGGCCAGCCCGTATGAGCCAGTCCGTACGCCTGATCCTCGCCAGCAAATCGGCCTCGCGCCGCGCGATGCTCGATGCGGCGGGCGTGGCCTATGAAAGCATCCCTGCCGATATTGACGAGCGTGCGGTCGAAGCGGGCCTGGCGGGCGCAGAGCCGTCCGAAGTGGCCGAGGCGCTTGCGGTGGCCAAGGCCGCGGCGGTCGCGGGGCTCCATCCGGGCGCGCTCGTGCTCGGTTCGGATTCGCTGGTGGTCGCAGGCGGCCGCCGGTTCGACAAGCCCCAGACCCCCGAGGAAGCGGGTGAGCACCTGCGGTTCTTCTCGCAGCGGGTGATGGAACTCCACTCCGCCGCCGCGCTGGTCAAAGACGGCGGGTGCCAGTGGAGCCACGCCAGCATCGCCCGCCTGCAGGTGCGCGATCTCTCCGAGGATTTCATCGCCCACTATCTCGGCGTCGAATGGCCCGAGATCAGCCACACCGTCGGCGCGTTCCGGATCGAGGGGCCCGGGGTGCAATTGTTCGAGCACATCGAGGGCGACCAGTTCACCGTGCTCGGCATGCCGCTGCTGCCCTTGCTGGGCGCGCTGCGTGAGGAAGGGGTCTTGCTGGCATGACGCGTCCCTATGCCGAAGTGATCGGCGATCCGATTGCGCAGTCCAAGTCGCCCGCAATCCACGGCTTCTGGCTCGGGAAACTGGGGATCGACGCCGAATACCGCGCGGCCCACGTGCGGTCCGAGGATCTGGCTGATTACATCGCCCAGCGCCGCACCGATCCCTTGTGGCGCGGGTGCAATGTCACCATGCCGCACAAGCAGGCGGTGATGCCTCATCTCTACAGCATCGAATCGCCCGCCGACAGCATCGGTGCGGTCAACACGATCTATCCCGCGTTTGACCGGCTGCTCGCTGGGACCAACACCGATGCGGCGGGCTTCCTTGAGCCTCTCGCCGACGACCTCGCCGGCACCCATTACCACCGCATGGCGCGGATCCTCGGCACCGGCGGCGCGGCGCGGGCAATCATTGCCGCGCTCGCCGACAAGGGCTTCACGCTGGTGGTGGCCGGGCGCGATCCTGCCAAGGCGCGTGCGCTGCTCGATGAACTCGCGCCCAAGGGCGAGCATCACGCGATTGACCTCGCCCACTTTGCCGATCCCACCGATTTCGCCTTTGACGACCGCGAGGGCTGCCTTGATTTGATCATCAACGCCTCCAGCCTCGGGATGCAGGGCCAGTCGCCGCTGGCCTTCGACTGGAGCCACGCGCCCCCCGGCTCCATCGCCTATGACATCGTCACCACCCCGCGCGACACAGTGCTGCTGCAAACCGCCCGCGCGGCGGGGCATCGCACCATCGACGGCCTGTCGATGCTGATCGGCCAGGCCGCGGTCGCCTTCGAGAGGTTCTTCGGCCAACCCGCCCCGCGCGAGCATGATGCCGAATTGCGCCGGATACTCACCGCATGACGAAACCGACCATCATCGGCCTCACCGGCTCGATCGGGATGGGCAAGTCCACCGTTGCCGCAATGTTCGCCGAGGCCGGAATCCCGGTGTTCGATGCTGATGCCGAAGTGCGCGCGATGCAGGGGCCGGGCGGCGAACTCGTCCCCGCGATCGAGGCCGCCTTCCCCGGCTCGACCGGCGCCGAGGGCGTTGACCGCGACCGGCTCGGCCATCAGGTGTTTGCCGACAAACCGGCGCTTCACCGCCTTGAAGCCATCGTCCACCCGGCGGTCGCGGCAAGGCGCGCAGCCTTCCTCGCCGCGCATCACGACAAGCGCGCGGTGGTGTTCGACATCCCGCTGCTGTTCGAGCGCGGCGGGCATGAAAGCGTCGACACCATCGTCGTCGTCTCCGCGCCCGAAGCTGTCCAGCGCGCCCGCGTGCTGGCCCGCCCAGGCATGACACAGCAGAAATTCGACCACATTTTCGGGCTGCAACTGCACGATACGGAGAAACGCGCGCGCGCCGATCACATCATCGACACCAGCACCAGCCTCGAAGAAACCGCCAGGCAGGTCGCGGCGCTGATTGCTTCACTTTGATTGCGTCATTTTGATTGCAAGCAACCCTTGCAAGTGCCGGGACTTGGGAGGATAGTCCTGCAAATGCGGGAGATCATCTTTGACACCGAAACCACCGGGCTCGATCCCAAGACAGGGGACCGCATGGTGGAAATCGGCTGCATCGAAATGGTCGGCAGGGTCGAGACTGGCCGCAGCTTCCACGCCTATTACAACCCTGAACGCGATATGCCGCCCGAGGCCGAGCGCGTGCACGGCCTCAGCGCCGCGTTCCTTTTGACCAAGCCGCGCTTTGCCCAAAGCGTTGATGAATTGCTTGCCTTCCTCGGCGATGCGCCGCTGGTGGCGCACAATGCCGGGTTCGATTTCAGCTTCCTCAACAACGAGTTGCAACTGATCGGGCGCGAGGTGATCAGCATGGAGCGGATGGTCGATACCGTCGCGCTCGCGCGCAAGAAACATCCCGGCTCCAAACTCAGCCTCGATGCGCTGTGCACTCGCTACGGGATCGATCGGAGCCACCGCGTCAAGCACGGCGCGCTGCTCGATGCCGAGTTGCTCGCGCAGGTCTATGTCGAGCTGACCGGCGGGCGGCAGATCGGGTTGGGGCTGGCCGAGAGCGAAAGCGTCACGATTGAAACCAGTGTGGTGCATTTCAACAGCCCCGCCGCCGCCGCACGCCCGGTGCGCCCGCCGCGCCCGCACGCTGCGACACCTGAAGAGTTGGAACGCCACCGCGAATTCATCGCCGGAATCGAAAAAGCGATCTGGACGCGCTGAGGGGTTAGCGCGCCACATAAATATTGAATCCTCATCTCGGACGGAGGGTAATGACATGGATATTCGGATTTCGGGGCACCAGGTCGATACAGGCAGCGCCTTGCAGGCCCACGCCGCTGACCGGCTCGGCGCGATCGTCGACAAATATTTCGATCAGGCGCTGTCCAGCCACGTGACCTTTGGCAAGGCGCCTGCCGGGGCCTTCACCTGCGATATCGTCACCCATGTGATGCAGGGACTTATTCTCAAGGCGCAGGGCTCCGCGCAGGATGCCCATGTCGCGCTCGATGATGCGGCCGCCAAGATCGACAAGCAGCTGCGCCGCTACAAGCGCCGGCTGACCGATCGCCACCAGGAGGCCGATCATGCCCGCGGCGAGGAAGACGCCGCCTACACTATCTTCGCGGTCGAGGAGGACGAGCAGGAAGAGGTCACCACCGATGCCCCGCTGGTGATCGCCGAGACCCGCGTCGACATCCCCACCGCCACGGTCGCCGACGCGGTGATGATGATGGATCTGCGGAACACCACCGCGCTGTTTTTCAAAAATGCTGGCACCGGCAGGCATAATATGGTTTACCGGCGTGCCGATGGTTCGATCGGATGGGTCGAGCCGAGATAGGGCCCGCGTCTGCCGTTTCGCAAGGCACCACCAGCAGGCAGGGGGCCCACGCGGCAGCAGCAAGGGGGCACTTCGCCTCGGTCAGCAGGGTTCCTTGCAGCCCTTGCTTGCCGGACTTCCACTGGGCACGGGCATTTTCATTCGGGATTCGCACAAGATGGAAGTCAACCTCGCACTTTCCCCGCAGGCGATTCTGTTCGATCGTATCGACAGCAAAGCGAAGGTGCTGACCGCCTTGGCGGAACTGCTCGCGGGCGCCTACGGGCTGGACCGGATCGAACTGCTCGAAAATCTCGAAGCCCGCGAGGCTCTGGGCAGCACCGGCTTCGGGCGCGGCGTGGCGATCCCGCATTGCCGCAGCAAGGATATCCGCCGCCCGTCGCTGGCGCTGATCCGGCTCGAGGCGCCGATCGACTTCGCTGCGGCGGATTCGCGCCCCGTCACGCTGGTGTGCGGGTTGGTCTCGCCCGAGAATGCCGGGGCGACCCACCTCCACGCGCTCGCCGCGATTTCGCGCCTGACGCGCGACGAGGCGAAGCTGCAGATGCTTGCCGATGCACCGACGACCGAGGCGGCTTACACGCTGCTTACCACCCAGTTCGAGCAGGATGCCGCCTGACGGCACTGGTCAACGTCCATGAACGCAATCGATCATGCAGCCCCCGCCGCCGGGGCGGAGGGACATTACCGCGCACTGGAGCGCCTCTATGCCTCCGCGCCGGTCAACGCCAAGTTCGCCTCCCGCCTGCAAATCCTCGGCGAGGGCGCATCGCACCTGACCTTCACGGTCACGCCCGAGGATTACCACGCGGCCGGCGCGGCGCATGGCACGATCTACTTCAAGATGCTCGACGATGCGGCCTTCTATGCCGCCAATTCGCTGGTGACCGACCGTTTTCTGCTGACCACCAGCTTCAACCTCCACTTCAGCAAGCCGGTGCGCGCCGGGACTGTCACCGCCGAGGGGCGCTGGGTCAGTGGCCGCCGCCGCGTGTTTGTCGCCGAGGCGCGGCTGGTGGACGAGGACGGCGAGGAAATCGGCCGCGGCACCGGCACCTTTATGCGCTCGCGCATGGCGCTCTCGGGCCTGCCGGGCTACGCGGCAGCTCCCTGAGTTGAGCGCCTGAAATGAGCGAGCGCCTGCCTGCGCATCTCGAAGTCAGTGCGATTTTGCGCCTCGCCGAATCGCAGGGCGGCTTTGCCACGGTACTCGGGAAGGGCGAGCGCGATTCCGGGACGATCCTGCTGGTAACCCTGTATCGCGGTGAGGGTGCGCGGCTTTACGAAAGAATGCCTGTCCTCGACGGATCGCGTTCTTTTGTTGCGACGAAATCAGAAGAAAATGAAAACAAGCAGGAATTTTCCGAATATCTGGCGCGCCGCCGGCGCCAGGACAGCGATATCTGGCTGATCGAGGTGGATATCGCGGAACCTGAACGCTTCGTCGCGCAAATCGCCGCGTTAACTTGACCCTCGCATTACCCTGTCTAATGGCCCGCCCAGTTCCTAGCGCAGGCTGACGGGACGACATTTCGGTCGTCTGATCAGCACGCAGACGGGGAGCCGCCGGCAGGCTTTGTGAACCCCCCATAATCGGCAATGATTTGGATAAGGTTCCCGCCTGCGTCGGAGCGCGCTCACCGCCCGATTTGTAGTGTTTATGAGTCGCAAGACTTTCTCGATTTCCGCGATCGCCGCAGTGGCGATGGCAACGGTAACGATCCCCGGCGTCGGTGGCGCCGCAGTGCTGGCCCAAGCGGCCGATCCGGCCCCGGCAGCGGAGCTGGTTCCCGAAACCCCCCTATATGTCTCCGAGCCCGTGGTGCAGCCACTTCCCGCCGCGCCCGAGCCGCCTGTCGTAGCCCCAATTCTCACCGAAGCCGGGTCGCTCACCGAACTGGTCGGCATGGTTGATAGCGACGCGCCGATGAGCGACGAGCTGCGCTGCCTTGCCGGCGCGGTCTATTTCGAAGCGCGCGGTGAGCCGCTCGCTGGCCAGCTCGCTGTGGCACAAGTGATCGTCAACCGCACCGAGGATGGCCGCTTCCCGCGCAGCTATTGCGGCGTGGTGCGCCAGAAGGGGCAGTTCTCCTTCATGCGCGGACAGGAGATGCCGCAGATCCGTGATCGCTCCGCCGCCTGGGAGCGCGCAGTCGCGATCGCGCAGATCGCGCATCACGGCCTGTGGGAATCCGAAGCCGGCGAGGCGGTGTTTTTCCACGCCCGCTATGTTCGCCCCGGCTGGAGCCGCACCAAGACGCGCCTCGCCCAGATCGATACGCATATTTTTTATAGGTGCTCCTCGCGGCTATTGTGGGGGCTTGCCCCCACAATAGCCGCGAGGATTAACAAGAAAGCCTCGCCCAGACAGGCG
>JBKDUW010000168.1:0-6050 GCA_046339235.1 Erythrobacteraceae bacterium
GTGGGGCGATGAGGGCAAGGGCAAGATCGTCGACTGGCTCGCCAGCCGCGCCGATGTGGTCGTGCGCTTTCAGGGCGGGCATAATGCCGGCCACACGCTGGTGATCGACGGCAAGACCTACAAGCTCAGCCTGCTGCCTTCAGGCATCGTCTCGGGCACGCTCTCGGTGATCGGCAACGGCGTGGTGCTCGATCCCTGGGCTTTGCGCGACGAGGTCGCCAAGGTTGAAGGGCAGGGCGTTTCGATCACCGAGGAGAACCTCGCGATTGCGGATAACTGCCCGCTGATCCTGCCGCTCCACCGTGATCTGGATGGCCTGCGCGAAACCGCGGCGGGCAAGGGCAAGATCGGCACCACCGGGCGCGGTATCGGCCCGGCTTATGAGGACAAGGTCGGCCGCCGAGCGATACGCGTGTGCGATCTGGCGCATCTCGACACGCTCGAGCCGCAGCTCGATCGCCTCTGCGCGCATCACGACGCGCTGCGCGCCGGTTTCGGCCAGCCACCGGTCGATCGCGCCGCGCTCTTGGAAGAGCTGCGCGCAATCGCGCCCTTCGTGCTGCGGTTCGCCCAGCCGGTGTGGAAGCGGCTGAAGAAGGTGCGCCGCGCGGGCGCCAAGATCCTGTTCGAAGGCGCGCAGGGCGTGCTGCTCGATGTCGATCACGGCACCTATCCCTTCGTCACCTCGTCGAACACAGTGAGCGGCACGGCCGCTTCGGGTAGCGGTCTCGGCCCCAATTCGACCGGCTATGTGCTCGGCATCGTCAAGGCCTACACCACCCGCGTCGGCTCCGGCCCCTTCCCGACCGAGCTCGAGGACGCAATCGGCCAGCGGCTCGGCGAGCGGGGCCATGAATTCGGCACGGTGACCGGCCGCAAGCGCCGCGTCGGCTGGTTCGATGCGGTGCTGGTGCGCCAGTCCTGCGCGATCTCCGGCGTGACCGGCATCGCGCTCACCAAGATCGACGTGCTCGACGGTCTGGAGAGGGTCGCGATCTGCACCGGCTACCGGCTGCACGGGAAGGTCTACGACTACTTGCCCAGCCACGCCGCCGATCAGGCCGCGTGCGAGCCGATTTACGAGGAAATGGACGGCTGGCACGAAAGCACTGCCGGCGCGCGCTCTTTTGCCGATCTGCCCGCCAACGCGATCAAGTATATCCAGCGCATCCAGGAGCTGATCGAATGCCCCGTCGCGCTGGTCTCGACCTCGCCCGAGCGTGACGACACGATCCTGATGCGGGATCCGTTTGTGGATTGATAGCAGGGGCGGGGCGGGGTTATTCTCGTGGCCATGAAACGCCTTGCTGTCTTTGCCGTGCTGGGCCTTGCCGCCTGCGCCAATCCGCCGCCCAAGGAGGCCGAGGGCGCGCCGTCGCAACCTTCGCTCGAGCGCGAGGCGGCGCGGATTGCGCCCCAGCGCCGCTTTAGCCAAGTCGAATATCTGCTGGTCGACAAGTCCGAACGGCTGATGATCGCCTATGCCGGGGGCCAGCCGGTGAAGGCGTGGCGCGATCTGCAGTTCGGCGACCAGCCGGTCGGCCACAAGCGCTTCGAGGGCGACGAGCGCACACCCGAAGGCCGCTATGTGATCGAAGGCCGCAATCCCGGCAGCGCCTATCATCTGAGCCTCAAGGTATCCTATCCCGCCCCCGCCGACCGCGCCTATGCCGCGCAATATGGCCGCTCTCCCGGCGGCGATATCTTCCTCCACGGCCAGCCCAATGCCCTGCCAATCGGGCGGATGCCGGGCGACTGGACCGACGGCTGCATCGCCTTCTCCAACGCCGAAATCGAGGAGCTGTGGCGGGTCGTGCCCGATGGCACGGTGATCGAAATCAGGCCTTGATGATGTCTTCGCGGTGCTCGGTCAGTCCGCGCCGCAGATCCTCGTTGCGCCCAGCCGGGCCGAGCGGGTGGTCGCGGTCGGCCGGGTGCTGGGTGAGGCGGGCGCGGCGCGGGTGCGCGAGATGTCCGAGGATGACCGGCTGGCGCTGCTGCGCCTGCCGCAGCAGGTCGAGGCGATTGCCCGTTCGATTGACCGTCTGACGCAGCCCGAAGCGCAGGCGGGCCTGTCGGGGGCGACCTCGCTTGTCGAATACAAGCGCGCAGCCGAGCCGGTCCCGATGGCGTTCAGCGGCGCGGGCCAGTCACAGCTGCCCGATCCGCGCATGGTGCGCCAGCTGATCGCCAACCGTCAGGCGCACGCGCGGTTCTTTGATGCCGAGCTTTTCGGCAATCCCGCATGGGACATGCTGCGCGATCTCACCGCCGCGCAATGCGAGGGCACGCAGGTCTCGGTCACCTCACTGTGCATCGCGGCCAACGTTCCGGCAACGACGGTGCTGCGCTGGCTGACCCAGATGGTGGAAAGCGGGATCTTCATCCGGGTGCCCGATCCGGCCGACAAGCGCCGTCCCTTCATCGCGCTGAGCGATCGCTCGCTGACGGCAATGGCGGGCTATTTCGCCAGCCTGCGCGCGCCGCTGACGTTGGCTGCCTAGTGGCGCGACCTAATCCGCCGGACGATAGCGCAGCAGCAGCGTCAGGCCTGCGCCGCCGGAGGGTGGCGCGCTCCCGTCCCACTCCTGACGCGCCGCATCGGCGCGGGCGCGGGCGAGGATCGCGGACGGCACCGCGCCATCGAGCAGCACCACATCCGCTTCGCCGAGTAGCCGCGCCTGCCTTAGCGTGAGATCTTCGGGATCGGCGCTGGTCAGCGTCAGTTCGATCACACCGCCAGCGCGCGGCGACATGTCGCCTGCCACCCAGGCCTCGACCTGCATATGCGCTGAGGAGTCCAACGGATCCAGCGGCCCGCCTTCGCGCAAGCCCGCATCCACCGCACGCCGCCGCTCGGCCCCCTCGGCGAAGCGCGTCCGCAAGGCCGGCCGCGCGGCCTCCAGCGCCTTCGCCAATGCTCCCAGCGTTTCGGGCAACACCCGCTCCAGCCGCAGCCGCACATGCTTGGCAAGCCCTGCCGACGCCCCGCCGGTGCCGATCGCCACCAGCAGCGGATCGCGGTCGAGGATACTCGGGGTGGTGAAATCGCACAGCTCGGGCCTGTCGACGACATTGACCAGCATCCCGGCGCAGCGCGCATTGATCGCCGCGACCTCGCAGGCAGCCGCGTCCTCACAGGCGATGAAGGCCAGCCGCACGCCCTCGTCAATCGCGCGGGGCAGATCGTCGATGATCACGCCGCCGGCGCGTTCAACCAGCCGCCGCTTGGGTTCGGCCGCCGGACCGTCGCCGAGCACCAGCACGCGCTGCCCCGCAATCGGGTGGAACAGCGGCAGGCTGGCGATACGGCTCATCGCAGGCTCAGGCGAGCCATTCGGGAACGCGCTCTGCATCCATGATCGCGCCTGCCTCGATCCGGTCGGCGACCACGGCGAACTTGTCGCCATCCACCAGCACCTCGGCGACAAAGCCGCGCGAATTGTAGGACGAGGCCATCGTCGCGCCATAAGCGCCCGCGGTGCGGAACACCGCCAGATCGCCCGCTTCCAGCCTGTCGCAGGCGCGGCCCATGGCGAAGGTATCGCCGGTCTCGCAGATCGGGCCGACGATGTTGGCCACCATCTGCGCGCCCGTCGGCGCGACCGCCTGGAAGTGGTGATAGGCCCCGTAAAGCGCGGGCCGCGCCAAATCGTTCATCGCCGCATCGACAATCACGAAGGGATCATTGATTCCGCGCTTGACCCTGACCACGCGGGTCAGCAGCACGCCGGCATTGCCCGCGATCACGCGGCCGGGCTCGAAGATCAGCTTGACCCCCCAGTCGTTCGTCACGCGGGCGACCATCGCGCCATATTCGGCCGGCGCCGGCAGCACCTCGCCGACGCGGTAAGGCACGCCGAGCCCGCCGCCCAGATCGACATGGGTAATGGTGTGGCCCGCGCCGCGCAGCGCGGTGACAAGCGCGCCGAGCTTTTCGAAGGCGGCTTCGAGCGGCGCTAGATCAGCGAGCTGGCTGCCGATATGCACCGCCACCCCGCGCAAGCTTATCCCCGGCAGGCCCGCAAGCGTGCCGAAAATCTGCCCTGCCTCGCTGATCGGCACGCCGAACTTGTTGTCGGCCTTGCCGGTCGAGATCTTGTCGTGGGTGCCAGCGTCAACGTCAGGGTTGATCCGCAGGGTGCACTGTGCGGTCATCCCCTTGGCAGAGGCAATCGCGGCCAGCTCCAGCCCCTCTTCCTCGCTCTCGATATTGAACTGGCCGATCCCGGCGTCGAGCGCGGCGACCATCTCGGCCGCGGTCTTGCCCACACCCGAGAACACGATCATCGCGGGTGTGATTCCCGCCGCCAGCGCGCGCCGCATCTCGCCCACAGAAACAACATCGGCGCCCATGCCCTGACGGCCCAGCACCTTGAGCACGGCCAGATTGGGGTTCGATTTGACCGCAAAGGCGATCAGTTTGTCCGGCACGTCGGCCAAAGCCTCGCGGAACACCCGCGCATGGCGTTCCAGCGTGGCGCGCGAATAGACATAGACAGGGGTGCCGACAGCGTCCGCGATCTGCGGCAGCGGCACATCTTCGGCGTGCATCACGCCGTCAAGGTAAGCGAAGTGGTCCATCTTCCGTTTCGGCTATTCGGGGGGCAGATCGAAGGGATCATCCTGCCGTTCTTCCGAGCGGCGGCGCAGTTCGACGCTGCGTTCTGGCGCGGCGAGCGCCTCGCGGCGCAGCAGTTCGTCGGCATTGGGCGGCGCGATTGCGCCAACGGGCGCGACCGGCAGGCTCGCGCTTTCGGGCGGGGTGAGCGGCGCGCGCGATCCGCAAGCTGCCAGCAGCGCGGCACCAGCGATGACAATCACAAAGCGCATCATTCCTCCATCCCCAGCGCCTTGCGCGCACGGGCGACCTGCAAACGGACCTGACCGGGCGCGGTTCCGCCGTAGGAACTACGCGCCGCGACCGAGGCATCGACCGAGAGCGCAGCATAGACGCTTTCATCGATCCGCGCATCAATCGCCTTGAGGTCGGCGAGCGGCAGCGCATCGAGCGCAATCCCGCGCGATTCCGCCAGCTTCACCGCGCTCCCCGTAATGTGGTGCGCCTCGCGGAACGGTATGCCTTGGACGCGCACCAGCCAGTCAGCCAGATCGGTCGCGGTGGCATAGCCGAGCTCGGCGGCGGCGCGCATCCGGGCTGTATTGAAGGTCGCGCCCGCGATCATCCCGGTCATTGCAGCGATCGAAAGGCCCATCAGGCTGGCGGCCTCGAAGACCGGCGGTTTGTCGTCCTGCATATCCTTGGAATAGGCGAGCGGCAGGCCCTTCATAGTGATCATCAGGCTGGTGAGACTGCCGATCACCCGCCCCGAATGGCCGCGCACCAGTTCAGCGGCATCGGGGTTTTTCTTCTGCGGCATGATCGAGGAGCCGGTCGACAGGCTGTCGGGCAGGCGGATGAAGCCGAAGGGCTGGCTCGCCCACAGGATCAACTCCTCGGCCAGGCGCGAGAGGTGCAGCGCGGCGCTCGAGCAGGAGTAGAGAAAATCGAGCGCGAAATCGCGGTCGGACACGGCGTCCAGCGAGTTGGCGGTGGGGCCGTCAAACCCGAGCGCGCGCGCTGTCATCTCGCGGTCGATGGGAAAGCCGGTGCCCGCCAGCGCCGCCGAGCCGAGCGGACACTCGTTCATCCGTTTGGCCGCATCGGCCAGCCGCGAACGATCACGCCGGAACATCTCGTAATAGGCCATCAGGTGGTGGCCCAGGGTGACCGGCTGCGCGGTTTGCAGGTGGGTGAAGCCGGGCATGATGCTGTCCGCATGCTCGCCTGCGCGGATCACCAGCGCCTGCTGGAGCGCGGCCAGCCCTGTGTCCATCTGCGCGCAAGCCTCGCGCACCCACAGGCGGAAATCGGTCGCCACCTGGTCATTGCGGCTGCGTGCGGTGTGCAGGCGGCCCGCGACCGGCCCGATCAGTTCGGCCAGCCTGCCTTCCGTCGTCATATGGATGTCTTCGCGGTCCCAGTCTTCGGGCACGCCGTCGCGTTCGTATTCGGCGGCAACCAGATCGAGCCCGGCACTGATCGTGGC
>JBKDUW010000169.1:0-7112 GCA_046339235.1 Erythrobacteraceae bacterium
CTGCACCGCGGCGATCACCTGCGCGACGATCCCCTTGGTGATTGCGGCATTGCTGTCGGCGAGGAAATGCAGCTTGTCGCCCGCGCTGCCCGCCGGATAGACCCACACCGCCGCCGAGCACCCGCGCACCAGCGTCGCATCTGTCTTTAGCGCATCGGGCATCGGCTCGAGCGCACGGCCCAGCTCGATCAGCAGCCCGTAGCGTTCGTCGCCTTCGAGGAATTCATATTCTTCGAGAATGTCGGAGAGCGTGCGCATCGCGCGCCCTTCATCAGAGCGCGCGCGAAAGGCAAAGGCCTAACCCTAGCCCATCAACCCGCCGGGCCGCGTGAAGGCGTGCCAGATTACATAGAGCCAGCCGAGAAAGCCGTGGAGGATCGCCCACAGGATCGACTTGTGGATGCTCCAGCTGATCGCGACTGCAATCGCGCTGCCGAGGCCGATGCCGGCCTGCGCGGCAGTGTTCGCCGGGCCGCTCACAGTTCCACCCCGCTGGCGATCGCTTCCAGCTTGCGGATGCGCTCCTTGAGGTCGGCCAGCTCGATCCGGGCGGTGCCGAACCCCGGGGTTTGCTCGGCGGGGCTGGAAACGGACGAGGAGCAATCCAGCTCCTGCCGCTTCAGATCGAGCCAGCCCTGCCAGCCGCGCAGCAAGGCGGCGGCGATGACGATCAGGCCGATAAGGCTGCCGCTGGTCATGATCAGCGTCGGTTCGAGAAAAGGCGTCATCACTTGCTCCTGTCCTCCTTGATCGCGGGTAGCGCCCGCAACGCTTCGATTTCGGCCGCGATCCGCGCCTGTTCGCGCGCGTCGCTCGAATTGCCGTCGGTGACGATGCGTTCGAGCACCTTCACCCGTTCCTTAAGTTCGATCACTTCGCGCCGCGCCGCTTCGATTTCGGCGAGGCTGCCAGGTTCGTCGCGGGGGACAATCTTCTGGTTGCCGTCCGCGTCGGTGATGATCCCGGCACGTGCCCGGACCGTCTCCACGATTCCCCAGATCACAATTGCGACCAGCGCGACGATGGCCCAACTGCTCATTGCGCGGCATCCTCGGTCTGGCGCGGCGCGGGGGCGAGCGCGGGCGTTTCGCGCCGCAGCGCCTCGATCTCGTCGGCGAGCAGAGTGCCGCGGTCGGTGGCGATCCGCTCAAGCACGCGCAGGCGATCCTCGATCATCTGCTGGCGTTCAACGATGGCGCGGACGTCCTGGTTCTGCGGTTCGGCTCTGGCCTCATGGCGCAGCCGCCTGCCCTGCATCACCTTGTCGACGATGCCGTACAGCGTCATGCCGATGATCAGCGCCATCGCAACGATGGTCATCGCAATGATTACCTTTTCGCCCATTACGCCTTGCCCTTGTCCTTGAGATTCGACAACGCACGGTCGCGCACCGAGTCTCTCAGGGCGTCGATCTCGGCGCCGAGGTGATAGCCGCCATCGGTGACGATCCGCTCGACATTGGCGAGCCGGTCTTTCATCGACCCGAGTTCGGCGCGCAGCTCGGCGTTTTCCTGGGTCAGCAGAGTAACGCGGTGCGCGGTTTCCTTGTCCGAGCCGGGCTTCAATGACTGGCCCCACATGCCTTCAAGCGGATAGCCGTTCTGGATCTTCATGCGGGTGAGCTGGAACGAAGTCAGGATACCGGCCGCGCCCAGCGTAAAGGCGCCGGCGATGATCCAGCCGATATAGGGGAGAATGGGCGCAATTTCTTCCATCACGCACGCTCCTTCTTTTCAAGGCCGAGCGGCACGCCG
Organism: Erythrobacteraceae bacterium; assembly: GCA_046339235.1. GTDB lineage: Bacteria > Pseudomonadota > Alphaproteobacteria > Sphingomonadales > Sphingomonadaceae > Erythrobacter. Next base: position 1,755 of record JBKDUW010000169.1, read on the forward strand.
CTGCCCCCAAGCATATCGGCGTCAACCCGGCGCGTATCGCGCAGTGCTTCGATCTGGGTAGCAATGTCATAGCCGCGATCGGTCACGATGCGTTCGAGCACCTGCACCCGGTCTTCGAGCCGCTGGATGTGGGTCGCGTATTGTGCAGCCTTCTCGGCGGCTTCGGTGGCCACCGCCTTGGCCTGCAGCTTGGCGACCTTTGCCTTGTGGTCGGTCCAAACCCCGAAGAAGCCGAGCAGAATGCCCATGATCGGGATCAAAACCCAGATGGTATCGGGTCCCATAACTTTCCCCCTGTATCGCTGGTGTTAGCGCAGCCGCTCGATTTCGGCGGTCAGGCGCGGGTTGCTGCTGACATAGTGGGTTTCCACGGCGGCCAGGCGGCGGTCGATATCGCGGAAGCTCGCGCGGATTTCGCGGGCGGTGCGCTTCGGGCTCTGGCGGACGCCCTGCCAGTATTTCTGCTCGCTCTCGTCGCGGTAGAGATGCGGCGGCTTCTTGTTGAGGATGAAGCCCGCGATGAAGTAGGCGAATATCGGCCAACCCAGGCCCAGCGACAGGGCCATCGTGCCGAGCCGGACCCAGAACACATTGACCCCGGTGTAATCGGCGATGCCGGAGCACACGCCCATCAGCTTGGCATTGTGCTTGTCGCGATAAAGCGTGGTGCGGGGGCTGTTCATGCGCGGGTTCCCTTCTTTTCGGCGATCAGCTGCTCGAGTTCGCGCAGTTGCTGGCTGTCTTCACTGTGGTCGGCGATCAGGCGGCGGGCGGGGGTGAAGTCCGGCTCATCGCTGGCGACCAGCCGTTCGACCGTGTTCATCCGCTCGTCGAGCCGCTTGGCGAGGTTGTAGAGTTCCTCCAGCAGCACCTCGTCATCGACCGTGATCGTGGCTGCGGTCTTCCACTTGGTCATATAGTGGAGAATGACCCAGGGCAGTCCGATAAAGAGCGTGGCGACGACAAATACAACTTCGAAATCCATGGCTCAGCTCTCCTTGCTGTCGTCGGACTTGCCGAGCGCCTTCTTCATGGCCTCAAGCTCGTCATCAATCGCGTCCGAACCGGCGAGTGCCGCAATTTCATCGGCGAGCGACGGCGGTTGGCTTTCCGCGATCTGCAGCGCGTCGGCGCGGCCCTCGGCGTAATCGACCCGGCGTTCGAGCTGGTCGAAGCGGGCGAGCGCCTCGTCGGTGCGCTCGGTGCTCATCAGCGTGCGCAGCTTGACGCGGTTCTCGGCGCTTTCGAGGCGCGCGGCGATCGCGGTCTGGCGGCTGCGGGCTTCGCGCAGGCGGTGCTGCAGCTTCTGGATGTCGTCCTCGTAGGCGCGCAGGGCATCATCGAGCACGGCGATTTCGGCCTTGAGCTGATCCGACATGTCTCCGGCCTTCTTCTTCTCGACCAGCGCGGCGCGGGCGAGATCTTCGCGGTCCTTGGAGAGTGCGAGTTGCGCCTTCTCCGACCAGTCGGCCTGCAGACGGTCCAGCTTGACGCAGTGGCGGTGCATTTCCTTCTGGTCCGCAATCGTGCGCGCCGCGCTCGCGCGGACTTCGACCAGGGTTTCTTCCATTTCGAGGATGATCATGCGGATCATCTTGGTGGGATCATCGGCCTTGTCGAGCATGTCATTGAAATTGGCGGCAATGATGTCGCGGGTACGGCTGAAAATGCCCATGAAGGCTACTCCATCGAGAAACGAATTGACCCGGTCCTGCGCGCCGACTCGCGCGCTGTCCGGGTTCTGGCTGTCCCGCCGAGATTGCGTCGGGGTGGGGCTGCGGCGCAAGGCTTCGATTTCCTCATCGAGCCGCGACAGCCGCCCTGACGACAGCAGGCGGGAAGGATGGGCCGGAGCATCGCTGCTCAGGTTGTCGCTCGTGGGGCGTGCGTCACCGGCAGCATTGGCGGGGGGGACACTACGCTCCGGCCCAAGGGGGTCATGGGGTTCGCCCATGTCAGGCTATCTCGATCATCGCGCCGGTTTCGGACGCGGGGTGATTGATCGGGGCAGCGTGAGCCGCACCCGGCTGGATCTGCGAGGACAGCGCGATCATCATCACCATGGCAGCGATGCTGGCGACGGCGGCCTGGCCAAGCTTGGTGTTCCAGAAGCTGGTTTCGGCGGTCGTGCGATTGCTCATGTGGGCCTCCCAAAGTGGTGTTCGTTGGTGTTGTCAGGCATTTTGCAACCGCCGTGCCAAACTGCGAAAATGCGGGAAATCCTCGGGTTTTGGCCGATTTTGCGGGCAGCGCGTTGGCCTCTATTGCCAAGCATTGGTGAAATTCACTATAGGTTGGGCCATGAAGCGCGAGGGTAATTTCATCGGCCAGTCGGGCGCCTTTCTCGACGCGGTCGAGCGCGCCAGCCGCGCGGCGTCCACCAACCGTCCGGTGTTGGTGATCGGCGAGCGCGGCACCGGCAAGGAATTGATCGCCGAACGCCTCCACCGCCTGTCGACCCGCTGGGATGAACCGCTGGTCACACTGAACTGCGCAGCCTTGCCCGAAACCCTGATCGAGGCCGAGCTGTTCGGGCACGAGGCAGGCTCGTTCACCGGCGCCACCAAGTCGCGCACCGGGCGGTTCGAGGAGGCTGATCGCGGCACCTTGTTCCTCGACGAACTCGGCACGCTCAGCATGGGCGCGCAGGAGCGGTTGCTGCGCGCGGTCGAATATGGCGAGGTCACCCGCATCGGCGCCTCGCGTCCGATCCGCGTCGATGTGCGGATTGTCGCGGCGACCAATGATGATCTCCCCGCGCTCGCGGCGAGCGGCGATTTCCGCGCCGATCTGCTCGACCGGCTCAGTTTCGAGGTCATCACGCTCCCGCCGCTGCGGGTACGCGAGGGCGATATCGGCGTGTTGGCCGAGCATTTCGGGCGGCGCATGGCGGCGGAGCTCGATTGGGACCGCTGGCCCGGCTTTGCCCCGCACGTGATGTCGGCGCTCGAGAATTACCCCTGGCCCGGCAATGTCCGCGAATTGCGCAATGTGATCGAACGCGCGGTCTATCGCTGGGGGGACTTCGAGGCCCCGATCGCCCATGTCCAGTTCGATCCCTTCGATAGCCCGTGGCGTCCGCGCCAGCCCGAGCATCGCCGCAGCACGGCCACCGTTCCGGCAGCGGCGGGCGCGCCGCGCGCACCTGCCGCCGCGTCATCAGCGCCCGATTTCGAGGCGATCGAGGATCTGCGCGCCGCGGTCGACAACCACGAGCGGGCGATCCTCGAACACGCGCTCGGGCGGCATCGCTGGAACCAGCGCCAGACCGCGCGCGCGCTCGGCCTCACCTATGATCAGCTGCGCCACTGCATCCGCAAGCACGGTTTGATGGAAGGGCAGGACGGCAACGCGGGCTAACCGATTGCTAAGGATTGGCGTTTAAATTGACGGTCATCGGAGATTTTTTCAGCAACCGGGGCCTTCCATGCGCGCGCTTGTCGATATCGTCCAGAACGTTACCAGCAGCATTCGTTTCGTTATCGGCGGGCTGCTTGTCGTTATCCTTCTGATCGGCTTCATGCTTTCGGCGAGCTTTGCCTATGTCGCTCCGCGGGCGGCAGAAGCGGTCGCCGAGCGTGCCGAGAAGATGGGCGAAAAGGCACTTGAGGCGCAGGAGCGCCAGCGCGTGGCCGAAGACATGGCGCAGGACGGCTGGGGCTACGGCGCGGCCAGCGCGACGGCCGGGCAGGGCTCGCCCGAGGTCGGCAAGACCGCATCGACCGATGACGGCTGGGGCACCAACTGATCGCCTGGTCCCGCGCGGACGCCCCAAAACACCGCAATAATCCCCAAGGCGCGATTCGACGCGCCTTCACGACATTTGTCGCACGCTGTCGCAGGCTGTCGCACCATGGTGCAGCCTGGATGGTGCAGCCTGTCATTCAGCGAGCCCCGGCGAAGGCCGAAGATCTGGCGGCTAAGGCCGAAGAACCGGGCAAGCCCCGTCCCATCGGTCGCCGCGGCGCGGCGTGGCTGCGGCTGGCGATCCCGGTGCGGCTGGTCTCGACCCGCGCGACCGAGCCAGCCGTGCTGCTCGACCTGTCGCGCAGCGCCGCGCGGATCGGGCCGGATCAACCATTGGCGCTTCGCGCGTGTCTCTATCTCAAGGTTGCATAGCTCGACCTGTTCGCCGAAGTCGTGCGCCGTGATCTGGGCGAGGGCGGGGGCATCAATGGGCTGGTGTTCGACGAGCCTCTGGCCGACGACGTGGTGCTGATGGTGCGGCGGTTTGCCGAGACGCTCGAACAGAGCGAACGCGATAGCCTGCGCGACAAGTTGCGCCACTGGGAGAGTGGGCAGGACCGTATCTCACCTGCACGATGTGATCGTAAAAGGGACGGCTGGCGGCACGCTTGGCTCTTGCCAAAGCGCCGATCTGCGCCTAAGTGACCGCCCATCCCGACATTGTCGAGACAAGGTTTGGCTGCTGGCGCTTTCGGGGGCCGGCTCAAGCCACCTTGTGATGTTGCGATTGAACCGGAGAACCGATGGCCGATATCGCGCGCCTGACTGCACTGATCGAACCCGAGGCATCTGCGCTCGGCCTCGAACTCGTGCGCGTGGCGTTTCTGCCCTCGGAAGCCGGTGATGGCGGCATGGCGCTGCAGATCATGGCCGAAGATCCCGCCACCGGCCAGCTGGTGATCGACCAGTGCGCCGCGCTCTCGCGCCGCGTCTCGGACGTGATCGACGCCGCCGAGGAAGCGGGCGACGTGCTGATCGAAGGCGCCTATCACCTCGAGGTTTCCTCGCCCGGTATCGACCGTCCGCTGACCCGCGAAAAGGACTACGCCAACTGGGCGGGTCACGAGGTGCGGATCGTGATGGACAAGGGCTATGACGGCCAGCGCGTCAACAAGGGCCTGCTTGGCGGGCTTGTCGATGGCATGGTGCTCGTCACCGAAGTCAAGGCCGGCGAAGTGCGCCTGCCGCTGACGGAAATTCACACGGCCAAGCTCGCCCTCACCGACGCGCTGATCGCCGCCACCCGCCCGCTCGATACCAGCGGGGCGGACGAACTCGTCGAAGACGAAGATGCAGAAGAGAAGGCAGACGACTAATGAGTGCCATTTCCGCCAACAAGGCCGAACTCCTCGCGATCGCCAACGCGGTCGCCTCGGAAAAGATGATCGACAAGTCGATCGTCATCGAGGCGATGGAAGAAGCGATCCAGAAATCGGCACGCAACCGTTACGGCGCCGAAAACGATATCCGCGCCAAGCTCGATCCGCTGACCGGCGATCTGACGCTGTGGCGCGTGGTCGAAGTGGTCGAAGAGGTTGAAGACTACTTCAAGCAGGTCGATCTCAAGCAGGGCGAAAAGCTCCAGCCGGGCGCCAAGGTCGGCGATTTCAT
>JBKDUW010000170.1:0-7800 GCA_046339235.1 Erythrobacteraceae bacterium
TGACGACCGCTGGTTTGTGCCGCCGTGGGGCGTCAATGGCGGGCATCCAGGCAAGCGCGCCAAGAAGGTGCTCGAACGCGCCGATGGCTCTGAAGAGATCGTCGGCAACAAGGTTGAAAGCGTCAGCGTGAAGGCGGGCGATCTCCTGCATTTCATCACCTGGGGCGGCGGCGGCTGGGGCGACCCGCTGGCGCGCGATCCGGAACTGGTCGGCCTCGAAATCCGGCAAGGCCTCGTCACCCCCGAAGGCGCCCGCGCTTACGGCGTGGTCGCCGATCAAAGCGGCGCGGTGGACAGCGCCGCCACCGCCGCCCTGCGCACGGACATGACGGCCTCGCGCGGCGAACTTCCGCTGTTCGATTACGGCCCCAGCATCGACGCCCTGCGCGCCAATTGCCTTGCCGAAACCGGCCTGCCCGCACCGATCCAGCCAGTGTGGAATCTGAGGGAGGCGGCGGAATGACCGCCGCTTCTGCGCTTGCCAACACCAGCGCGCTGGCCGGGATCAAGGTCGTCGAAATGGGCCAGCTCCTCGCCGGACCCTTCTGCGGACAATTGCTCGGCGACATGGGCGCGGATGTCGTCAAGATCGAGCCGCCGGGCGCGGGCGATCCGATGCGCAACTGGGGCCAAGGCGACCAGAAGGTGCAGTGGGAAGTCATCGCGCGTAACAAGCGCTCGGTCACCTGCAACCTGCGTGTGCCAGAGGGGCAAGCCCTCGCCCGCCGGTTGATTGCCGAAGCCGATGTGCTGATCGAGAACTTCAAGCCCGGCACATTGGAACGCTGGGGCATGAGCCCGGCCGAGCTGCACGCGATCAACCCCGGTCTGATCATCGCGCGGATGTCGGGCTACGGGCAGGACGGGCCATACTCGGACCGCGCAGGCTTCGGCGGGATCGGCGAGGCGATGGGCGGCTGGCGCTACATCGTCGGTGAACCTGACCGCGCGCCGAGCCGCATGGGCATCTCGATCGGCGATACGCTGTGCGCGACCTACGGCGCCTTGGGCGTGCTCGCCGCGCTGCACCACCGCGAGAAGACCGGCGAAGGCCAGGTGGTCGATTCCGCGCTCTACGAGGCGGTGTTGCAGGTGATGGAGGGCCTCGTTCCCGAATATGACCGCAACGGCGTGATCCGCGAGCGTTCGGGCTCGGTGCTCAAGGGCATCGCGCCGTCCAACGTCTACACCTGCAAGGACGGTGTCTACATGATCGGTGCCAATGGCGATGCGATCTTCGCGCGGCTAGCCCAAGCGATGGGCCGTCCCGAATTGTCGAGCGACGCGCGCTATTCCACCCACATCGCACGCGGAATCCATCAGGACGAACTGGACGCGCTGGTCAATGGTTGGACCGGCACGCTCAGCGTGGACGAGGTCGATGCGTTGATGATCGAATATTCGATCCCCGCAGGCCGGGTCTACCGCGCGCCCGATATGCTGGCCGATCCGCATTTTCAGGCGCGCGAAGCGATCATCGAGGTCGAAACGCAAAATCGCGGGCGCATCAAGATGCAGAACGCCTTTCCCAAGCTGTCCAAGACACCCTCGACCATCCGCCGCCCCGCGCCTGCCGCGCCGGGGCAGGACAATGCCGAGGTGTTTGCCGAAAGGCTCGGGCTTGATGCAGGCGAGCTCAAGCGGCTGGCCGATGCGGGAATCATTTGATGGCCGGCCCCTCGGCATCCGACAATTACGCCGGGGTGTTCGAGGGGCGCTTGCAACCCGGCACGCGTCCGGCGCTGCTGATCGTTGATGTGGTGGTGGCTTACCTCACTGAAGGCTCGCCCTTGTTCATGGGCACTGCGGCGGCGGCGCGGGACAGCAACCGCCGCCTCGCCGAAGCCGCGCGCGCGGCGGGCGTGCCGGTGATCTTCACCAACGTCCAATACCAGCCCGGCGGCGCGGACGGCGGGGTGTTCTACCGCAAAGCGCCGGTGCTCGAAGCCTTCGTCGAAGGCTCGCCGCTGGGCGCCTTTTCCGATGATCTGACGCCCCAGCCGGGCGACACAGTGTTCACCAAGCAATATCCCAGCGCCTTCTTCGGCACGGGATTGGTCGACGCGCTAAACGCTGACGGTGTGGATACGCTCATCATCACCGGCTATTCGACCTCGGGCTGCGTGCGCGCGAGCGCGCTCGACGCAATGCAATACGGCTTTGTGCCGCTGGTGGTGCGCGACGCCTGCGCCGATCGCCACGAGGCCCCGCACGAGGCCAATCTGTTCGACCTTCAGGCGAAATATGCCGAGGTGATTTCCGAGGCTGAGGCGCTGGCGGTGATTGCCCGCGCCGCCTGATTCAGCGCTGCTATTGCTTCAGCACTGCGACCGCTTGGGCAAAGGGTGTTTGATCAATCTTGATCCCGCCCGAACTCGGCCGGTCGAGATCGAGCATCACCCCGAAGGCCAGCGACACCAGCAGATAGAATGTGCTTGATGCGACGCGGTGGCGCGCGCGGCCGCCTGCCAGAGCATATCCCATCATCATCGCCGAAATAAGCGCGTAGCCTGCGAGCAACCACAAGACGCGCGCCGGCAGATGCGCCTGGGCCAGCGCCTGCCGCTGCACCGCTGTGTCCTCGACCGTGTCATAGGCGGTGGCGAGCGCCACCGGCAGCGGCCCGGGCGTGCCTTCGGCGAGCACCGCGCGGACCTTTTGGGCCACGGGTACGCGCAGCGCCTCGGCCCGTTCCTCGGCGGCCGTGCGCGCCGCGCCATCGGCCATCTCGGCCGCCTTGAGCCGCGCTGCGCCATAGGTCGCCAGATCGGCCTTGAGCGCGCTCGCCTGCGCTGGCGGAAGGCCGTCGGCAAGCATGTGGAGATAGCCCACCGCGCTGGTTTCCTGCAGCATCAGGTCGCGGCGATCCTCCAGCCGCGACAGCGCCATCGAGTACGAGAACGCCATCAGCAATGCGAGCAAGCCGAGCACGCCTGACAGGATGAAGCCCTCGTCGCTGTTCACCCCTTCGTCTTCGGACCTTGGGTCAGCGAGCCTGGCGTGCGTCCGTATCCCGAGCTCGTGCGCACCAGCCATCGCGCACATCAGCAGCAGCACCACCACAAACAGCGGCCAAGTCCAGAATGCGTCCAAGCTGTCCCCCTATGATCCCTTGGCGCGCCCGGCAGGACTCGAACCTGCTGCCTCAAGATTAGAAGTCTCGCGCTCTATCCAGATGAGCTACGGGCGCGCGCCAGCCTCGCCAATAGCGCGCTTTTCCGCGCAAGGGAATCGCGCTAACCCACCGCGTGATGGAAAACACCGCGCACCCGGCCTCTGCCGCCGTCCAGCCCGATCCTGCCGCCGCCTTTGATCGCGATCCCGCCGATGGCATCCTTGCCACCAGCCGCGCGCCTGCCGCCTTCAGCTACTACGATCTGGTGATGGCGGGGTTCGTCACGATCCTGCTATTGTCGAACATCATCGGCGCAGCGAAGCTCACCTTTGTCGATGTGCCGTTCTGGCCCGAAGGCTGGTGGCCCGCGCCCGATGGCACCTTCATCTATGGCGCGGGGATCCTGTTCTTCCCGCTGGGCTATGTGATCGGTGATGTGCTGACCGAGATCTACGGCTTTGCCCGCGCGCGCCGCGTGATCTGGGTGGGCACGGGGGCGCTGCTGTTCCTTGCGCTGATGTCCTATGTCGTCACCGCCCTGCCCGCCTTCGACGGGTGGGAATGCAGCGCGAGCGGCTTTGGCGGGCCGCGCCCCCTTACCTCCTCGGCCGACCCGGCGATCCCGGGCGGTGCGATCTGCCAGCAGACCTATGAAAGCGTGTTCGGCAGCACCTGGCGGATTGTGGTCGCCTCGATCACCGCCTTCTGGGCGGGCGAGTTCGTCAATTCCTTCGTCATGGCCAAGATGAATGTGCTCACCAAGGGCCGCGCCTTGTGGAGCCGCACGATCGGCTCAACCTTCGTGGGTCAGGGCGTCGACAGCCTGATTTTCTACCCCGTCGCCTTCCTCGGCATCTGGACAACCGAAGCGGTGGTGACGGTGATGATCACCAACTGGGCGCTGAAAGTGGCGTGGGAAGCGGCGCTCACGCCGGTGACCTATGCGGTGGTGAACCGGTTGAAGAAGGCCGAGGGCATCGATCTGTACGATCTAGAGACCGACTTCTCGCCGTTTGCGACGAGCGCGAAGGCTTAGTTCTCGGCCACCTAACGATGGGGCGGGCGGTCTGCATAGCGCGCCAGCGCGACACGAAGGCGGTCAAAGCGCAGCGTCAGGCACGATATCGACCCGCCATGCGGTGCCGAGCCGGCTGGCCAGCAGCTTGATATCCTTCTCGGTCGGGAATGCGAACAGCGCCGCGTGGCTTTGCGCCAGCTTGAGCACCAGCACGCCCTCCTCCACCACCAGCCGGCTGACCTCGAGCGAGCGGCGCGATTGTGCGCCGAGCCGCCGCGCCAGCCTGAGCGCGAGGCCCCAGCGCACCGCTTCCTCGATCGCTTCCTCGCTCGCCAGCGCGCGCACGCGAGGCGGCGGGAGGATCTGGTTGCCATTGGCCGCAATCGCCGCCGCCATCATCGCCCGGCCCTTGCCGTCGACCGCGATCCAGCGCTTGTGCAGCGCCCAGTCGATCGCTTGCGGCAGGCGCAGGTTGGGCTCGATCTGCATCGAGGCGAGCGCGAGCATGATCGCCGCCAGCCGCAGCCGCTCGCTGCCATGCGTGCGCGCGGGCGCGGCATCGAGCGTCCAGGCCGCCATCCGGGTCGCGAGCGTCGCCGGGGTGCCACGCTGGCTGGCGAATACCGCCACCCCCGCCAGCAGCGGATCGGCCGCGCGGCTATGCGCGGGCAGGCGATCATAGAGCAGGCCTTCGCGCAGGCCCCACGAGGAGAACACCACCTTGGCCGGATTGAGACGCGCCAGCAGCGCCGCCAGCAGCACCGCGGCATCGGGAAGCTTTTCGGCGCGCATCGTCGAAATCCGCTCGCGGCCCTTCAAGGCCTCGCTCTCGCTGCCGGCGAGCGCAGCAGCGATCTCGAGCGCTGTGGCAGGATCGATCTCGAACCCGTGCGGATCGCTCAGCGGGTGGCTGCGCGCCGCCATCGCGAACACCGCCATCGCGCGCCACGTGCCGCCCACCAGATAGAGCGCGCCATTGGCCTCGGGCGGGGAGGTGGACAGATCCCATCCGGCCTTGCGGATCACCTTGTCGAGCGACTTGCCCATGTCTGCGCGCCCGGCGGCGCCTTTGCGGTGTTCGGGCAGGCGCAATGTGCCGAGCGGAAGCGTGCTCGCGCCGTCAGCAGAGCCATTGGCAACCCGCACCAGTTCAAGGCTTCCGCCGCCCAGATCGGCGACAATCCCGTGCGCATCGGGGAAGGCGCCGATCACGCCGTGGGCGCTGAGGAGCGCTTCCTCCTCGCCCGAGATGACCCGCGGCTGCAATCCGATCGCGCGCAGCTGTTCCACGAATTCGGGGCCGTTGGCGGAATCGCGCACCGCGGCTGTGGCGACCGTCTCGACATCCTCGACGCCCAGATCCTCGAGCAACAGCGCGAACCGCTTCAAGCCGCGCAGCGCCAGCGCCAGCGCCTCGTCCGCGAGCCGCCCGGTGGTGGCGATCTCGCGCCCGAGCTTGGCGGTGATCTTCTCGTTCAGCAGCACCATCGGCGCGCGCATCGAGCCACCATAGACGACCAGCCGCACCGTGTTCGAACCAATATCGATGATCGCACGGCTGGGCGTACTGCCGGCAAACGCCCCGCTGCGGTCATCCCGCCGCTTGCGATAGTTCATGCAGTGCCGCCCCGCCGCAAACTCAGCTTGGGCACCGCGCCCGCCTCAAGCGCCCCACCGCGGCCCGACAGCGACGGGTTTGTCATGAAATAGCGATGACAATTGAACGGCTTGCCATCGGTGACCACGCGCGAATAGGAGCCATCGGCATGGAGCCACCAGCTCTGTTCGGTATCCAGCATATTGGCGAGCAGCACCTGCTGGAGCACCTGATCATGCACCGTGCGGTTGAGGATCGGGATCAGCGCCTCGACCCGGCGATCAAGATTGCGGCCCATCAGATCGGCCGAGGAGATAAACACCGCCGCCTGCACGCTCGGCATCGCGGCGCCATTGGCAAAGGCATAGATGCGGCTGTGCTCGAGGAAGCGGCCGATGATCGACTTGACCCGGATGTTCTCCGACATCCCCTCGACCCCGGGGCGCAGGCAGCAGATTCCGCGCACCACCAGCTCGATCTGCACGCCGGCTTTGCTGGCGGCGTAGAGCCGATCGATCATGCCTTCATCGGTGAGCTGGTTGCACTTCATCCAGATGCCGCTCGGCTTGCCCTTCTCGGCATTGGCGATCTCGGTATCGATGCGGCGGTAGATTTCCTGACGCAGATCGATCGGCGCGATGTGGATGCGTTCAAGCGCGTGCGGCTCGACATAGCCGGTGACGAAGTTGAACATCTTGGCCGCATCGCGCCCGAGCTTGGGATCGGCGGTGAAGAAGCTGAGGTCGGTATAGATCCTGGCGGTAACGGGGTGATAATTGCCGGTGCCGAAATGGCAGTAGGTGCGAAAGCCCCCGCCCTCGCGCCGCACCACCATCGCCACCTTGGCGTGGGTTTTCCATTCGGTGAAGCCGTAGATCACCTGCACGCCCGCGCGTTCGAGCGCGCTCGCCCATTTGAGGTTCTGCTCCTCGTCGAAGCGGGCCTTCAGTTCCACCAGCGCGGTGACCGATTTGCCGGCCTCGGCCGCCTCGATCAGCGCGCCGATCACCGCCGACTGTGACCCTGCGCGGTAGAGCGACTGCTTGATTGCCACCACATCGGGATCGGCCGCAGCCTGGCGCAGGAAATCGACCACCACCTCGAAGCTTTCGTAAGGGTGGTGGATGAAGAAGTCCTTCTCGCCGATCGCGGAAAAGGCATCGCCATCATGCTCGCGGACGCGCTCGGGAAAGCGCGGGGAATAGGCATCGAACTTGAGATCGGGGCGATCCTCGGCGACGATCTCGGCCAGCCCGTCGATCCCGATCATCCCGTCGGTCTTGATCACTGCGGCCTCGTTGATGCCGAGCTGATCGAGCAGCAGGGCTTCGGCGGCGAGGTCGAAATCCTCCTCGAGTTCAAGCTGGATTACTTGGCCCCGCTTGCGCCGCTGGATCGCGCTGCGGAAGGTGCGCACAAGGTCTTCGGCCTCTTCGGCAATCTCGATGTCGCTGTCGCGCAGCACCCGGAACAATCCGTCGCCCTGGATCGTGAAGCCGGGGAACAGCGCGTCGGCATAGCGCTGGATCAGGCTGGCGATCGAGATGTAGAGCGCGCCGCCGGGCTGGCCGCCCTCACCCGTCACCTCGTCGGGCACGCGCACGAAGCGCGGCAGGGCGCTGGGGATCAGCACCATCTCGATGATCTGCTCGCGGTCCGCATCGCGGGTCAGCGTGAACAGCAAGCCCATCCCCTCGTTCTGGACGAAGGGAAAAGGATGCGCCGGATCGAGCGCCTGTGGCGTGATAATCGGCAGAATTTCGTTGAGGAAGAAAGCTTTGAGCCACTTGTGCGCAGCCGGTTTGACACGCTGTTCATCGGCGACATGGATGTCCGCCACGGCGAGCGCTTCGCGCAAGGCGCGCCAGATCACCTGCTGGCGGTGCGACAGCTCGACCAGCTTTTCGCGGCTGGCAGCCAGCTGCTGCGCGGGGCTGCGTCCGTCGATCGAGAGGGTTGCCAGCCCGCTTTGCACCTGACCGACCAGGCCGGCGACGCGGATCATCATGAACTCGTCGAGATTGCTGCCCGAAATCGACAGGAAGCGCAGCCGTTCGAGCAGCGGGTAGG
>JBKDUW010000171.1:0-2646 GCA_046339235.1 Erythrobacteraceae bacterium
GAACCTGGCGGCAAAGTTTCGCCCTGTCCCGCGACAAGCAAGGCGATATCGAAGGGATCGGTCTGGTCCTGCGTTACCAGCGCCAAGAGAGCGGAATTGGTATCGGACAGGTCGAGTGTGCAGATCTCAGCTTCGGCGCCAGCCTCACGGCATTGCGCTGCCAGTTCGGTCAAGGCAGCCTTGTTTCGGCCCCAAATTGCCAATCGCACTCCTGGCAGGGCCATGCGAAGGGCGAGTTCGCGGCCCAAGAGGCCCGACGCTCCGGTCAACAGGATCCGGGCCTTGGTTCCGGATTGGGATTGGGTTGTCCTTGTCAAGCGAATGTCATACCTGTGGTTTTCGCATGTGCGGCATTGCACTGACCTGAAACATCTTGGGGAACAAATGTTCGCGATTGACCGTTCCAAATGCGAGCCCAAACGAATGCGAAATTGTAACCATTTTTGTGGTTGTGGTGTAATCGGAAATCAATGCACTCGTTTTTTGTCGCGCAGTGTGTCGGTAAGGGAAATGGTCAATCAAAATGACAGGCCGTAGCTCGCCTAAGCGCCTCAGGCTGTTCAATAACCCGTGGCTTGAAAAGTTGACGGTGATTTCCCTGAGTTTTTTCATTGCCTTGTGGGCGGCGCTGCTTCCGGCACTTGCTGCGATCGGCCTTTACGTCGCTCCGACGATGTGGGCCGTGCCGCTCGTGGTTGCTGGGGTGATGGTTTGGACCCTCACGGAATACGCGCTGCACCGGTATGTGTTTCACTTTGAGCCGCTCTCCCCATGGCTCCAGCAGATGATCTTCGTAATCCACGCCAACCATCATGCCGATGCCAATGACCCACTGCGCAATCTGATGCCGCCGATCGTCAGCATCCCTGTGGGTCTGGTGGTCTGGGCGCTTTCAGTCTGGGCCTTGGGTCTCCAGGGAACCTGGTTCCTGCTTGGCTTTATGACCGGCTATGTTGCGTATGATCTTGTTCATTTTTCCTGCCATCAGTTTCCGATGAAGGGGCGTGTCGGCAGGATGCTCAAGGCCCACCATATGCGCCATCACCACCTCAAGGTCGAAGGCAACTATGCCATCACCGGGATGATTTGGGACCGGATCTTCTCGACACGGATTTCATCCGCTCTCGAAGTCTAGACCGCCAGGCTCCAGAATAGCATCACACAGGGCCGACATTGAATCGATCACCAGCGTCTGAGGATCTAGGGCGAGCGCCTCTCCCGTGCCATAGCCCCACGCCACAAGGGCCGCGTTCAGCCCGGTCGCGCGTGCGGTGGCACAGTCGATCGCGGAATCTCCGCAATAGAGTGTGTCGGCGGGCGTCCCGCCCAAGCCCTGAAGCGCCAGCATCGCGCTCTGCGGGTCCGGCTTCCGGGCGCGTTCGGGGGTACTGCCGACAATCGTCCTGAAGTGCCGCGCAATACCAAGCTCGCCGAGAATTCGTTCGCAGAGGAACTGCGGCTTGTTCGAGCAGATCGCCATTCCTATGCCGGTCGCGTCCAGCACCTCGAGTGTTTCCCGAACGCCGGGGAAGGGCAGGTCGGTGGGAACCGCGATGCTGCCGTGGATCGCTCGAAACTCTTCGATTTCGCGTGCAGGATCGATGGAATGCGTTCCGAGTGCCGCCGCGATCATTGCTTGTCCGCCAACGGCATCCATTTTGCGGATCAGATCGCGGTCAGCCTGCTGAGTTGCGCCGCGTTCCGCAAGCATACGGTCAATGATGGCGGCGGTCAGGCGCGCGCTATCGATCAGTGTTCCGTCTAGATCGAAGATGATATTGTGATAAACCATTGTAGCCTACGCCTTACCAATGGCTCGGTTGGTTGCAAGAGGTGTCAAATGAAGTTAGGCTGTTTCGTGTTGTATTCTGATCTATGGCCACCGATCGCCCGGTCTTCATTGTTTTCAACCGCGCAGGCAGTGGTATGGCGTGGCTCAGCTTGAATGAAAGGCGGTCGGCGGCATGCGTTCGCGCGGAGTGACTCGGCTGCGGAGTCAGCCTATCCCATGAGCGGCTGGAGGTCGCGTAATCGAGCCTTCGCAACAAGCAGTGCCGACATAGTCAAGCCACTGTTGTCGATCCCCCCCTTTCCTGGCTCGCGCCATTCGCCGTTCGCAACGCCGCTTACAACGACCCCTTCGTTCGACGCGCACTCACTCTTGGATGCGATTGCAAAACATCGTGTCGGCGGACGTTATTGGGGACGGCAACCTCAGCTTCCTGCCACAGAATTTGTGCTCGACGGCACCAGTTCGCCTCTGCCCGAAGCCGTTCTCTGGCCAGATGATGTCGATCCTTGGCATCTTATAGAGAATGCTGCCTCAGTTCGCCTGCGTCATGGCGACATTCGCGGCTTGCTTGCCCTTGCTGCCGATCGGCCACTCACGTTTGTGGATGATGACGGCGCCGAGCAAAAGGGCGACGAGGAAGTTGCGTCGTTAGTCGCCTTGGGCATTGCAGGCTGGCGTTGGCGCAGCCCATATGATGGGGCGGATTTGTCACCGATCGAGGCTATCGAGTTGTGCGGGTTTTGGCGTCAGTTGATCGATGCCAATCGCAGGTTCGACACGGTTCTCGGAATTGCAGAGTGGAAAAAGTCGACCGTATCGCCGTTGCTCTGGGGTGGGAGGGCTGTTCCTTATGG
>JBKDUW010000172.1:0-9276 GCA_046339235.1 Erythrobacteraceae bacterium
CGATGCCAAGCTGCTGACCCACGCCTTCACCGATGTCGGCGGACGGCTGGGGCTCGACTGGGCGCAGAGCGTGGCTGCGCATATGTCGCCGTCGGACGTGTGGGACCGCTTGCTGGTCTCGGGCCTCGCGCGCGATTTTCAGGCGATGCGGCTCGATTTCCTGCGGCGGATGATGCGCACCATGGCCGGCAAGGACGATCCGCGCGGGAGCGTGGGCGAATGGGCGGCGCGCAATGAGGCAAGCGTCGGGCAGTTCCGCAACATGATCGCCCGCGCGCAGGCCCGCCCCCCGGTCGGCCCGGCGATGCTCGCCCAGATCGCCAGCCAGGCGCGCAATTTGCTGGAACGCTGACGCGCGGGGCGGGTAGTCCGATACTCAAACCGCTAACTTGACCCTTCGACGATTTGCGGCACATCAAAGCCCGCACAACGCCGGAGGGGCATAGGCACGCAATGACAGCTTCCACAATCGACCACGCGGACGTCGTGCTCGTCGGCACCGGCCATGGCGGGGCGCAGGCGGCGATCGCCTTGCGCCAGCACGGCCACGAAGGTTCGATCCTGATGATCGGGCGCGACGATGCGCCGCCTTACGAGCGCCCGCCGCTGTCGAAGGAATATCTCGCCGGCGACAAGGGGTTCGAGCGGATCATGATCCGGCCCGAGACCTTTTGGGCGCAGAAGGACATCACCTTGCGATTGGGCGCGGCGGTCACCTCGATTGATCCGCATGCGCACCGCCTGACGCTGTCGGACGGAGGCAGCGTGACCTATCGCAAGCTGATCTGGTCAGGCGGGGGCGATCCGCGCCGCCTGCCGGTGCCGGGCGCGGTGCTGCCCCAGGTGTTCTATGTCCGCGACAAAAGCGATGCCGATGCGATGATGGCCGCGCTCGAATCCGGGGCGAAGCGCGCGGTGGTAATCGGCGGCGGCTATATCGGGCTCGAGGCCGCCGCGGTGCTGCGCAAGCTCGGCTGCGTGGTCACGCTGGTCGAGATGCTGCCGCGCCTGCTTGCCCGGGTGGCGGGCGAGGAGCTCTCCACCTTCTACGCCGAGGAACACCGCCGTCAGGGCGTCGACGTGCGCCTTTCGACCGGGGTGCATGCGGTGCTGGGGGAGGGCAAGGTAACCGGCGTCCGGCTCGATAATGGCGAGGAAGTGCCGTGCGACATGGTGGTGGTCGGTATCGGGATTGTGCCGGCGGTCGGCCCGCTGATCGCGGCGGGCGCGGCCGGCTCGAACGGGGTCGATGTGGACTTCTGCTGCCGCACCACGCTCGATGATGTCTACGCCATCGGTGATTGCGCCGCGCACGCCAACGATTTTGCCGATGGTGCGGTGATCCGCTTGGAGTCGGTCCAGAACGCGCATGATATGGCAAACACAGTTGCCAAGGCGATCATGGGCGACAAGCAGACCTACCACGCGCTGCCGTGGTTCTGGTCGAACCAGTATGATCTCAAATTGCAGACCGCAGGCCTCAGCTTGGGCTTCGATACGACCGTGCTGCGCGGCGATCCCGAGACCCGCAAGTTCACTGTGGTCTACCTGAAGGGCGGCGTCCCGATTGCCTTCGACTGCGTGGGGACGATGAAGGACTATGTGCAGGCGAGAAAGCTGCTGGAGAGCGGGGCGAAGCGGATCGACCTGGCGCTGCTGGCCGATCCTGAAGTGCCGATCAAGGATTTGATGTAAGCCGCGCTAACGCCCACTGTGCGGCTTCGGCCACCACTGGATCGGGATCAGCGGTTAAGGCCTCAACTTGCGGGAGAAGCGCGGAATTGCCGCTATTGCCCGCGGCATAGAGGCAGTTCCTCACAAACCGGTCGCGCCCGATGCGCTTGATCGGCGAGCCGGAGAACAGCGCACGGAAGCCACCGTCGTCCAGGGCCAGCAATTCGCCGAGGCGCGGCGCGACCAGTTCGGCGCGGGGGAGGAATTCGGCGATCGCCTGTGCTTCGCTGGCAAATTTGTTCCACGGGCACACTGCGAGGCAATCATCGCAGCCATAGATGCGGTTGCCGAGGCTCTCGCGGAATTCCTCGGGCACTGGGCCTTTGTGCTCGATGGTGAGATAGGAAATGCAGCGCCGCGCATCGAGCCGGTAGGGTGCGGGGAAAGCATCGGTGGGGCAAGCATCGAGGCAGGCGCGGCAGCTCCCGCACTGGTCGCGGTGCGGCTCGGCCGGCGCGAGTTCCAGGGTGGTATAGATCGCGCCGAGGAACAGCCAGCTGCCGTGGGTGGGGCTGACAAGATTGGTGTGCTTGCCCTGCCAGCCGATCCCCGCCGCCGCGCCCAGCGGCTTTTCCATCACCGGCGCGGTATCGACGAAGACTTTCACCTGCGCTACGGGCACCTCGGCCACCAGCCAGCGGGCGAGCGCTTTCAGCCGCTTCTTGACGACGTCATGATAGTCCTTGCCTTGGGCATAGACCGATATCCGCGCGTGGATGTCCGAGCCTTCGAGCGCCAGCGGATCATGCGCCGGGGCATAGCTCATGCCCAGTGCGATGACGCTGCGCGCTTCCGGCCACAACCCTAGCGGCGAGCGGCGGTGATCTGCCCTCGCCGCCATCCACTCCATGCTGCCATGGTGAGCCTCGCCTAGCCATTCTTCGAGCCGCGCGGATCGCAGCGGATCCTCGCCCGCGCCGGCAAATCCGCAAGCGGCAAACCCCAGGGCCGCCGCCTCCCATGCGATACGGCGAGCGAGATCAACCGCAAAATCAGAGGTTACCGGGGCATTTACCATGTTTGGAGAGGCTCCCGTTTAATCCCGTCCGCTAACCGCCTAGGCTATGGATATGGCGGTAAGCGAACAGATTCTGTCGGGCAATCGGGTTAGTGGCTTCAGCGCCATTCCCGCCGATGCCCGCCCCCTTGCCATCGAGGCACGCGGGTTGGTGAAAAGCTTTGACGGCACGCGCGCCGTCGACGGGGTGGATATCTCCATCCCCGAAGGCGCGATTTACGGGATCCTCGGCCCCAATGGCGCTGGCAAGACCACGACGCTGAGAATGCTGCTGGGCATCATCGATCCCGACGAGGGCGTGCGCCGCGTGTTCGGCAATGATCGCCCGCACGAAATCGGCTGCCTGATCGGCTATCTGCCCGAGGAACGCGGGCTCTATCCGGCGATGAAGTGCATCGAGGCGATTGCCTTCATGGGCGCGCTGCGCGGATTGTCGCTCAAAGAGGGGCGCAAGCGCGCCGCCGAACTGCTCGAACGCCACGGCCTCGGCTATGCGGCTGACCGCCAGATCCGCCAGCTGTCCAAAGGCATGGCGCAGACCGTGCAGCTTTTGGGAACGCTGGTGCACCGCCCGCGGCTGGTGGTGCTCGACGAGCCGTTTTCCGGCCTCGATGCGATCAACCAGGGCAAGCTGGAGCTGATGATCCGCGCGCTCGCCGATGACGGCGTGACGGTGATCTTCTCGACCCACGTGATCCACCATGCCGAACGCCTGTGCGAAGGCGTGGCGATTATCGCCGGCGGCAAAGTGCCCTATGCGGGAAGTGTCGAGGCCGCGCGCGACCGGATTCCGGCGCAGGTGCGGCTGGAGACGCGGGCGCGCGAGGGCGCATGGCTCGCAGCCCTGCCCAAAGACACCCGCCGCAACGGCGATTTCTTCCAGTTCCCGCTGCCCGAAACCGGCGTCGAGCCCTTGCTGCGGCAATTGATCGAAGGCGAGGCGGGGATCCTCTCGCTCTCGATCGAGCGCGCGGGCCTGCACGATGCCTTCGTCGCGATTGCCGGCGAGGCCGCTGCGCGCCAGCTGGAAGCCGACAGCCAGGAGGGCCGTGCATGAGCCAGATCGACTCCAGCCTGCGCCCGCGCCTCTCCTCGCTCGAAGCCGCCTGGGTGATCGCGCGGCGCGATTTTGTCGCGGTGCTGTTCAGCCGTGCCTTCCTGTTCTTCCTCTTGGGCCCGCTGTTCCCGGTGCTCGTCGGCGGGCTCGCCGGCGCGATCGGCGGCGAGGTGCAGCGCGAATCGGTGAGTGTCGAGATCGGCCTCGCGATGAGCGCGGACGACAACGCCGCCATGCTCTCCGCAGGCGAGCGGCTCGCCCCGCAGCTGGGCGGCGCGCTGCCGAGCTTGCGCGAAGTGCCCGAGGCCGCCGGCGATCCCGCATTCGATGCGCAGACCTTCCTCGAAGCGCGGCGCGGCAATTACGCGGCGATTGTCACGGGCTCCCTGGCAGCGCCCGAACTGGTCGGCACCGCGGGGCAATTGCGCCGCTGGCAAGGGCCGGTCAGCCTGCTCGCAGGCCACGCGATGGAGGCCGAGCCGACCGCCTTCCCCGAGGTTGTCAGCGCAGTGGTTACCACCAGCGCAGCCGCCGAACGCTCGAGCCGGATCCAGACCGCGCAGGTCGCGCAGATGCTGCTGTTCCTGCTGACGATGCTGCTGGCGGGCATGGTGCTGTCCAATCTGGTGGAAGAGAAAGCCAACAAGATCATCGAGATCCTCGCTGCCGCCATTCCGATGGACGCGGTGTTCATGGGCAAGCTGTTCGCGATGCTCGGCGTCTCCTTTGTCGGCATCGGGGTGTGGGGGCTGGCGGCCTACGGGCTGTGGACCATCGGCAGCGATGCGATCATTGCTTCGAGCGGGTTCGATATCGCCCGCCTGCCCGCGCCTGCGGTCGGCTCGCCGTTGTTCATCGCGCTCGGCGTGATCTATTTCGCGATGGCCTATCTGCTGCTCGGCGCGCTGTTCCTCACCATCGGGGCGATGGCCAACACCGTGCGCGAGGTGCAGACGCTGTCGATGCCGGTCACCATGATGCAGCTGATGGTGTTTTTCCTTGCCGCCTATACCATCAAGCAGCCGGGTTCCGGGCTGGAGATGGCCGCGATTGCCTTCCCGCTGTCCTCGCCCTTTGCAATGCTGGCGCGCGCGGCGATGGAGCCGCAGCTGTGGACCCACGCGCTGGCGCTGGCATGGCAAGGGCTGGCGGTGCTGGCCCTGGTCAAGGGCGGATCGCTGTTGTTCCGCAAGCGGGTGATGAAGTCGGGCGGTGCGGGGCGGCTCAAGACCTCGCGCTTCGCCCGCCGGGCGCCCAACGCGGTTCAGGTGTCGGCAGAACCCGCCCGATAGGTTCGGAATCGCAACTGACTATTGACATCCCTGTCAGTTAAGGCACGATGCGATTCGGACAAGCGCGGCGCACCCCCAAGAGGCCGCCAGACGGGAGACAGACATGGCCACCATCGCCCCCCCGCAGCGCCCGCAAGTGCGCCGTGAACCCAGTGCTTACGACGCGCTGAAAGCGCATTTTGCCGCGCACCCCGAAGAGCGGCTCCAGCACACCCACCCGTGGGACGTCAGCCGTTCGGACATCTATTTCGAGGACACCTGGCAGCCGATCTTCGCCGAGATGCGCGCCGCAGGCCAGCTCCACTGGATCCCCGAAAGCCCGCTCGGCCCCTATTGGGCGGTGGTCGGTCACAAGGCGATCCAGCATATCGAGGCGCTGCCGGAAACCTTCTCGTCGAGCTGGGAATATGGCGGCATCACCATCCTCAACCGGATGACCGAGGAAGAGGCCGCCGCCGCCGGCGTCGATGCCCCGCGCGAACTGCCGATGTTCATCGCGATGGACCGCCCGCAGCACACCGGCCAGCGCCGCACCGTCGCGCCCAAGTTCACGCCGAGTGCTGTTGTGGATATGGAAGCCGAAATCCGCGCCCGCACCGGCGAAGTGCTCGATTCGCTCCCGCGCGGCGAGGTGTTCGACTGGGTCGATACCGTCTCGATCGAGCTGACCACCGGGATGCTGGCGATCCTGTTCGGCTTCCCTTGGGAAGACCGCCGCCTGCTCACCTTGTGGTCGGACTGGGCCGGCGACACCGAACTCGCCACCGTGCGCGATATGGACGAGATGCGCTGGAGCTTCCTTCAGGAAATGGGCGCCTATTTCCAGTCGCTGTGGATCGAGCGGACGATGGACAAGGAGCCGGGCAGCGATCTCATCTCGATGATGCTGCACTCCGAAGCGATGAACCAGATGCGGCCCGAGGAGTTCATGGGCAATCTGGTGCTGCTGATCGTCGGCGGCAACGATACCACCCGCAACACCATGAGCGGGATCATCCACGCGATGGACAAGTTCCCCGACCAGCGCAAAGCCTTCGAGGAAAACCCTGAGCTGATCGGCAATGCGGTGCAGGAATGCCTGCGCTATCAAACCCCGCTCGCCCACATGCGCCGCACCTGCACCGAAGACACCGAAGTGTTCGGCCAGCAGATCAAGGCGGGCGATAAGGTGGTGCTGTGGTATCTCAGCGCCAACCGCGATGAAGAGGTTTTCGCCAACCCCGACAAGCTCGACATCACCCGCGATAACGCGCGGCGGCATCTGGCATTCGGCTACGGCATCCACCGCTGCGTCGGTGCGCGGCTGGCCGAGCTGCAATTGAAGGTGCTGCTCGAAGAAATGCACAAGCGCCGGATGCGGGTCCATGTCGCGGGCGATGTCGAACGGGTGCGCGCCAATTTCGTTCACGGCTTCCGCAAGCTCGAGGTCGAGATCACGACCTTCTGAGGCCGGGCCTTAGCAGGGGTGAAACTTCTGATGCGTCCCGGACGTATCTGAAGCGACGATAGCGGAGAATTTCCCGATGCGCCTGCCCCTGCTTCACCGCCGCACCCTGCTCGCCGCCGCGGGCATTGGCGCGGTTTTGCCCTTTGTGACCGCCTGCGGCGCCGCACCTGCCGAAGCCAAGAGCTACCCCAAGGGCAAGACCGAGGCCGAATGGCGAAAGCTTCTCACCCGCGAGCAGTTCTATGTGCTGCGCGAACAGGGGACCGAGCGCGCCTTCACCTCGCCGCTGGACAAGGAAAAGCGCAAGGGCAGCTTTGTGTGCGCGGGCTGCGCCAATCCGGTCTATGCCTCGGCGCACAAGTATGACAGCGGCACCGGCTGGCCGAGTTTCTACCAGGCGATCGACAAGGGCGCGGTCGGCACCTCGACCGACACGCTGATCGGCTACCCCCGCACCGAAGTGCACTGCGCCGATTGCGGCGGGCATCTCGGGCATATTTTCGGAGACGGGCCCAAGCCCACCGGCAAGCGCCACTGCATCAACGGAGTGGCGCTGAAATTCGTGCCGGCGAAAAGCTAGCCGTCAAGGAGCGCCGGGGCCTGCAGCCGCGCCGCCAGCCGGGCGAAGTCGCCGAGCGCGAAGGTATCATCGAACACCACGCCGTAATGCCGCTCGCGCCGCCAGCGCACCTTGGCGCGCACCTCGCGCATCACGCCGGCGGCATCGGGGGCCTCGATCCGGATGTTCTGGTCAATCGCCAGCAATGACCCGCATTCAAGCCGCGCGCCCTGCTGCGAAAGGTTCTCCACCACCGCCTCGCTGGTCTGGGTCAGCGTGCTCACCGTCACCGGGAAGCACAGCCCCAGCCGTAGCCCGCGCGGGGGATATTCACCGGATTCGTTGATCATCCACGCCACATCGATCGCTTGCGCAAAGGCGAAGCCGGCCTCGTTGCCGCGGTCCCACACCCGTTCGACCAGATAGACCGCGCCTGCGGGCATGTGCAGTTCGTATTGCTGGCAGCTCGGCAGAGCGTGGAACAGGCGCACGCTGACCCCGCTTTCGGAGACATCGCGGATCACGCAGACGAACTCGCCCTGCGCCGAGACCAGCTTGGCAGCACGGATCAGCAGCGTGAAGCGCGGCGCGGCGCGCTGTTCGGCGCCGTCCTGCTCCGCCTCGCCCGGCGGCTGTGCGATACTCGCAGCCTTGTCCATGCCCATGTTGCCCTGGTCCCGCACGCACGTCCCCACCAAGGAGGGGCGCCCGAACGCATTTGTCCCATTAATCAAGCCATCGGCTTAAATGTCACAGGTTAAGCCCGAGATAATGGCGGCCCTGTGGTCATTAATGGGGCGCGGTTGTTTATGGGCGGCCCTGAATGGCTGGACCCACTGCCGTAAAGTGCATCAAGGACGGCACAATACCACGCACCGGGCGTGATGCAATTGCGCCAAAACACCGACGGACACGTACGGGCGGCGGGACTCGAACCCGCACGAGCAAAGCTCAGGGGATTTTAAGTCCCCGGCGTCTACCATTCCGCCACGCCCGCATGGCTATCCCCTTGCCACAGATGGGTTGCCAAACGCCAGAGCTTGCCAGCAGCGCGGCGAGCCGCCATCTGACGGACACGGTTTGCAGCAAGGGCACAACATGGCAGGCGAGGCAGTAGGCCGCGCATTCGGTGGTCGCCACGATCCAGCCGGCGATCACTTTGCTCGGCCTCGGCATCGGTGCGGCGCTGGCCAGCCGCGCGCTGCGGCTCAATCCGATCGTCGGCTATATCGGGCTGGGCCTCGCGCTGGCGAGCCTCGGCATGGCCGCCGATTGAAGCGAGTTCACGCTGGTGCTGCCGGCGGTGGCGGGGCTGGCGGAGCCGCGGCTCGTTTCCATCCTCGTCACCGCGATCGCGATCAGCCTTGCCGTCACGCCGCCGGTCTCGAACCTAGGGCGCAAGCTGGCAGGCGGCTGCGTGCCGGGCCGGGCGATACCAAGCTGGCGGGCGACAATGCGCCGGTGCTGCTGATCGGCCTCACCCCGGCCGGACGCGCGGTCGCCGATGCGCTAGCCTATAATGATATCGGCTACCTCGCGCTCGAGCCCGATCACGACCGGTTCCAGCTGGCGCTCGACGATGGCACGGCGGCAGGTGGTGGTGGTGGCGACCGGCAATGTGGCGGTGTCGCGCGAGCTCACGCCGATCGTGCAGGAGCACCTGCCCGACATCGCCCGTGAGCCGGCGCTGGCCGGGCCGGACGACCACGAGGAATTCAGCGCGCTCGGGATCCTGCCGGCCGATGTGTCGCGCAGCGCGGGCATCGAGAAGTTTGTCGACACGGTCTTCGCCGCGCTCGAACGCGAGCGGCGGCTGCCGGTGCCGGGCCTTGCCAATGACGATATTGCGCGCGCGGCGTAGCTTGTTTTCCGCATCGCCTCCGCGATGCGAAATCCTCGCTCACACGGCCTAACTGCCGCATCGCTGCGGGCGGCCATTCGGCCTCGCGGTCGCTGGCGCGACCGGTTCATTGCCACGCTCCCGCTTGAGAATTGGCCCAGTCCGCCAACGGCCGGGCCGCGAGCGCACGCGCGCGCCAGCACGAACCGGTCTAGATCGGGAACGATCGCGAGCAAGCCGATATCAGTATAGGCTAGCGCATCGGCGACCGCGCGTCCGGCCGGGCTGAGGCCGATCAGCAGCACCGGCGCATTGTCGCCCGCCAGCTT
>JBKDUW010000173.1:0-7758 GCA_046339235.1 Erythrobacteraceae bacterium
GGGACTGTCAGGATTTCCGTGTGTGGGCGGGTATAATGGGTAAGAAGGAGTCCCACTATGTCCCGACGCAAAGAACCTGTGATCCCGTCTGATTTGCTGGATCAACTTCTTGCTGGCGGCGATGCTGCTGCAGCCTTGCAGCAAGGCGGCTTGCTGGATTCGCTGAAGAAAGCCTTGGCCGAACGTGTGCTCAACGCGGAGATGGATCATCATCTCGGGCAGGATGAGCAAGCGGGCAACAGCCGCAATGGCTATGGCCGCAAGACTGTCGCCACCGACACCGGCAAGATCGAGATCGAGGTGCCCCGCGACCGGGCGGGCAGCTTCGATCCGCAGCTGATCGCCAGGTATCAGCGCCGGTTCCCGGGCTTCGACGACAAGATCATCTCGATGTATGCCCGCCGCATGAGCACCCGGGAGATCACCGGGCATTTGCGCGAGCTGTATGGCATTGACGTTTCGCCGGACCTGATATCGACTGTCACCGACGCCGTGCTCGAGGAGGTTGCCGCCTGGCAGGCCCGGCCGCTGGATCAGGCCTATCCGCTGGTGTTCTTCGATGCGATCCGGGTCAAGATCCGCGACGAAGGCATGGTGCGCAACAAGGCCATCCATATTGCGCTGGGCGTGATGGCCGACGGCACCAAGGTCGTGCTGGGCCTGTGGATCGAGCAGAACGAAGGCGCCAAGTTCTGGCTGCGCGTCATGAACGAGCTCAAGAACCGCGGCGTGGAAGATATCATGCTGGCCGTCGTCGATGGCCTCAAGGGCTTTCCGGACGCGATCACCGCCGTGTTCCCCGAAGCGATCGTTCAGACCTGCATTGTCCATCTGCTCAGGAACTCGATGGACTTCGTCTCCTGGAAGCATCGCAAGCCGCTAGCCGGCGCCCTGAAGGGCATTTACCGCGCGGTCGATGCCAAGGCTGCCGAGGAGGCGCTCAACGCCTTCGAGGCCAGCGAATGGGGCCAGCGCTACCCCGCCATCGGCCAGAGCTGGCGGCCTGAACTTTGGGGGCGTGGAGCGAGGTCATCCCCTTCTTCGCTTTCCCGGAGGAGGCCCGCAGGATCGTCTATACCACCAATGCCATCGAGGCGCTGAACGCCCAGCTCCGGCGGGCGGTGAGAGCCAGGGGGCACTTCCCCAGCGACGAGGCGGCAACCAAGTTGCTCTATCTGATCTTGAACCGGTCCGAGAAAGAGTGGAGACTGCCGCCACGTGAGTGGTCCATGGCCAAGGCCCAGTTCGCCGTCCTGTTCGGCGAGCGCTTCATCAAGGCCATGGCGGCGTAATGTTCAACCGCCCGCCCACACACGAAATTCCTGACAGTCCCTCTCATTCGCGAGCCGCGCGCAGTTTAGACCGGAAGATGAAGCCAATTGCTGAACCGATCACGACAAAAATACCGGTAAGCTCGAGGATCCAATTCCAGCGAGCATAAAGAAGGGTCTCCCCAAGAAACAAATCAACTCGATGAAACGAGGCCGCACGGATAACAACAAATGCCGCCACGAAGCACACACCGACTGCAGCGGTTTGAACGAGGCGGCTCGATCTGCGGAGCCCGACCCCAAAAAAGACGCTCACGCACGCCATCGCCAGGATGATCGAAGCAATAAAGACCTCCTGCAGCTTATGGCGGTCGTCATACCATCCATCGCGCTTTGCGATATCTCGGGCGATTTCTGTAAAAAGCGACTGCAAGTCCAACTGCTTGTTGATTCCAAGGGCAAGACACAAGGCGCCGACAGATAGCCAAATGAAACGATCTGGCCTCCAGGAACTGGCCTGGCTCTGTGAGCATCTGGCCGCCCAGAGCGATGCGCCAGAAGCGACGAAATACATCACAACCGTCAACCACCCCACCAGGGTTGGGTCGCCAATGCCCGGCCTCCAGTCGATCTCCATTCTTACCCCCAGCCCAACTCTCTCAGCGCCTTTGCTACAGGCTCCTGAGGTGCTGGCAAGCACGCTTGGCCCACCGCACCTGGAAAACCATACGGCAAAATCAGGTGTTCCCGGATATACGGCCATAGCTGGTCGTCCGTGAAGAATGCGATTTGCGTTTTGGGTTGGGGTAGATTGCACTGGTGACCTGGGCTGGTGCTTCAGGCAGTGTTGATTCCACGGCATGCTACGGGAAGCCAAGCCGTGAGCAAGGCGCGCAAAAGCGCGTTCAGCCATGCGACGAGAAGCCTCAGATTATGTCCTGCGGCGACCAAGATGGCGTTGATGGCATCGCCTGCGGCGCCGGCGAGGTGATTACGTTCAAGCAGGCCATCGGATTTGGTGTGGCCGACGATAGGCTCAATGGCATTTCGGCGTCTGATACCAAGGCGCAATGATCAGGCCCCATGCGCCCACTGCCGCATGCCGATGGACATGATGCGCCATGGCTGATTGACGAGGTTGTTCCAGGCGAAGCAGCAGTGGTCGACGATGTCGTCGTAGGATTTGAAGATGCGGTTCGACGCCATGTTGCTGGCCCGCATGGCTGCCACCCTCCAACCTGCGGTAAGGCCTGCGCGCAGCACGCAACAGGCCCAAATGGCCGAACTGATCAATGCCCGCGACGGTCTGACGCGTGATCGCACCGCGCTCAAAAACCGCGAGAAAAACCTCACCATCACTCTTCTCAAGCGCCAGTGTCGGCAACAGCTTGACCAAATCGATCGGCATATCGAAGCGCTCGACGCTGAGATTGCCAACCTGATCGCCGCCGATGCAGCACTCGCCCGCCGACACCAGATCCTCACCAGCATCGCTGGCGTCGGGACGCTCACTGCCAACCAGCTCATCGCCACGATGCCCGAACTCGGTAGCCTCGAGAACAAGCAAGCCGCTTGCCTCGCCGGTCTCGCTCCGGTGGCACGACAGTCCGGCACATGGAAAGGCAAGAGCTTCATCCGCGGCGGCAGAGCCAATGTCAGGCAGGCTCTCTACATGCCTGCCCTCGTCGCTGCTCGCTACAACCCTGACCTGAAGGCCAAATACCAGCAGCTCGTCACAGCAGGAAAACCCGCCAAGATCGCCATCACCGCCGTCATGCGAAAGCTCGTCGTCACCGCAAACGCCCTGCTCAAAGCAGATCGATGCTGGCAGCAATCTCTCCCTTGATCATCACGGATACTCTAAACTGATGGGTTGGCCCATATCGCCGCAGCCAGATATTAGCTCAAGTTTATCCACGCCGCCTAGGATATAATATCGTTTCTTAAAAAAATCCCGTCAATTTCATAAAGATGGGGGAAGTGACCGTAATTATTATTAAAAAATGCGCAAGGTGAAAATCCGAGAACTTTATATATTTTGATTGCTTCAATATAATTGAATGAACTTTCATATATTGGCAATACTGATAATTCAGTTTGAAATCCAATAAATTCATTCATAATATGAACTGAACTCATAATTATATTATGATCAAATCCTTGTGTATCTAATTTTAAAAAAGGCCGTTCAAAATTCAAATCTCGTTTCAATCTGCGTAGTGCTGTTTCAAGCGTCTCCGTCCTAACCTCAATAGTTTGATATATAGCATCCGCGCCGTAAAATCTCTTCTGATTTTGATCGATTGATTTACTTAGAGAACTGAACTCTGACCCATATGAAACGTTAAATTGGGCCGCGCCATCCTCGCTCGAAATCGCCAGCGCCTCAACGTGCCAAGCCTTGTCGTTCGATGCTCGTTCATCAAGATTTCTAAATAGACTTGGCTGGGGCTCAAAGGAAATCAAAGTGCCCTGATATCCTACTTTGCGGCGAAGCAAGTTAGCGTATTGACCAATATTTGCTCCTACATCGAGCACACAATCTACTCTATATTTTTTAAATATCTTCTCTAATGTATGTACCTCAATGAGCTCAAATCCTTTGCGTTTGTCGACGACGCGAAGGTTCGAAGCTTTTCTTATTCCACGAGTTATTAACGAACGAGTAGATTCAAACATAGTAAATTCTGCCTATTCTTACACAGTCTGTGAAGCTGCAATCCCGTTTCCAAGGTGCCTCTATCTGCCATGCTATGTATGCGTTGATGCGATCATTTCGTGTGATGCCTTACAATTTGTCGACCCTGGCCAATTGCTTGTCAACATACATGGAGTGCTTGAAAGAAGTTCTCGATTTGCACGAGATGAATGTCCGGAGTACGTCTGCGGTCCGCAGAAGACGCTCTACAACCGCTTCCGGCGATGGACAGACGCCATACGGCCTAGGGCAAGCCACAGTATGGCGATCGCAACAAGCAACAGCGAAAATGAAATGACAAAAGGCGCTCCGGGAAAGTACAGTCCTTGATCATCCGCAAAAAACGCGAAGGTCTGGGTCATCATCAGCGGACCGATAATGGCGGTCAAGCTAAGCGTGCTCCCAACAGCCCCCTGCAATTCGCCTTGCGCATCCTCGCCGACGTGTGAGCTCATCAGGCTCTGCAAGGCTGGCAATGTCATTCCGGCTATCGCTCCGACGAATATTGCCAGAATGACCGCAGCAGTCGAGTCTGCGAATGCGAGGATCAAATAGGACGGCAAGCCGAATAGCAATGCGAATCTCGCGGTGTTTGCAGCCCCGAACCAGTGCACACTGCGCCCGGTAAGCACCGCTTGGCAAAAGCCAAGCGCAATGCCGTAAAGTGAAGCAGTGTAGCCAGTCACGCTCGGTGTCCAGCCAAGCTGAAGCTCACCCCAATAGGCCCAGATCGAGATCTGGGCTTGTGATGACAATTGCAGGAAAAAGATGACCGCAAGACAGGCCAGCACGAAGGGCGTCTTCGACATTTGAATGATCGAACCGGCAGGGTTAGCCCGAGCAAGGTCGAAACGACGACGCCGGTCGAGCGGGAGCGTCTCCTTGAGATAGACGAACCCGACAACCACTCCAGTCAGCGCCAGAGACGCAGCAATCATAAAGGGAACCCGGGTCCCAAATTCTCCGGCCATCCCCCCTATGGCTGGCCCAAGCACAAACCCGGCCGCGCCCGCACCGGCGAGCATCCCGAACGCTCTGCCGCGCTTTTCCGGTGACACGCAATCCGCGACACAAGAGTTCGCCGCAGCCCAACTTGCGCCCATGACCCCCGACATCATTCGCCCAGCAACCAGCCACATCAGCGTTGGAGCGAAGACCATTACAGCATAGTCAACAGCCAGCAAAAACAGCGTTGTCAACAGCACAGGCCTGCGCCCAAATCGGTCACTCAGACCCCCGATCGCGGGCGCGAAGAGAAACTGCATACCTGCATAGCAGAACATCAAGAGACCGCCGATCTCAGCCGATCGGTGAACGCTCGTATCGGCAAGCTCGCCAATCAGCCGCGGCATAACAGGGATGATCAACCCCAAGCCGAGCATGTCGACAAATACTATGAACGCAACCGAAGCCAGGATTGATGCGTCCAACTCTTTCACGCTCGATCCATCGCACGGCCAGCAGCCCTTGTCACGAATGATTCGGGTTTGGAACAGAGTGCGCAAGAATACCTCAATAGACGAAGATCTGATCGGGCAAGGTTGGCATGTTCCTGAGTAAATGACTTGGCACTTATGGGGCCCGGTTCCCTTGGAATCGCCAGCCTACTTCACTCGCAGCGAAGCAAGCGGGAGGTCAGCGTTTCCTCCCTCCGATTTCAGCTTCAATCCGTAGGGAGTTTTCGCGCCGGCAACTCAGGTAACTGAGAGCATTTCTCCATCGCCGCCTCTGATCCGGAGGCCTGCGTCGTGCTCGCCGACAGTCCAAAGGCATTTTTTGCCGTTTCTTGGGGTGATCGACGGCGCGCAGCTTTAGTTTGTTTTGCGTTCGACCGGTTAACGCGCGCCAGACCGGAGGTGCGTCGGACCAGGTCCGGAACCTGAGAGCCTGATCCGAAATTAAGTTCAGTGGTGTCAGCGGGTTAGCTTGACGCCAGCCCAAGTCGCTGATTCTGAGGTTTTGCAACGAACCAAGGAAATCAACGATGTGGACCGACACCACCCGAGCGCAGTATGCCCGTGCGGACCTGACTTTGCCAAGCGATTTGACCGATGCCGAATGGGCAGTGCTCGAACCTTTCTTTCCGGCGCCCTATAATGTGGGCCGACCGCGCAAATGGCCGCTGCGGCGGATCGTCGAGGCGATCCTGTATTTGCTGCGCGGCGGGTTGCCGTGGCGAATGTTGCCGCCGTGTTTTCCTCCGGTATCGACCCTGCGGCGCTGGTTCTACCTCTGGCGCGAAAATGTTCTGTGCCTGTCGCTCAATCACGCTCTGCTGCTGATCGGTCGGAAAGCCGTGGGGCGCGAAGCCTCTCTGAACGCCGGGGTCATCGACAGCCAGAGTGTCAAGACCACCGAGAGCGGCGGGCCACGGGGCTATGATGCAGGCAAGAAGATCAAGGGTCGCAAGCGGCACATCGTGACCTACACCGAGGGCAATCTCGTTCATGCCGTGACCCATCCCGCCGACGTTCAGGATCGCGACGGCGCACCGCTCATCCTCGCCGAGATAATCCGTCCCCATCCTTGGCTCCGACACATCTTCGCTGATGGGGGCTATGCCGGTGACAAGCTGCGCCAGGCGCTGCGCAAGATCGGGAAATGGACGATCGAGATCATCAAGCGATCAGACCACGCCAAAGGCTTCGAGGTCTTGCCCAGACGCTGGGTGGTCGAGCGGACCTTTGCGTGGCTCGGTCGCAACCGCCGTCTTGCCAAGGATTTCGAGCAAACCATCGCCTCGGCTACCCCATGGCTCTTCATCGCTCCGGTCCAGCTCTTCGCCCGCCGCATCGCAAGAACATAAAATCGATGACAATAGTTTCGAATCAGACTCTTAGGAAACGGTCGCTGGAAAGTTGGCCGTGGCTTTCGCCATTAAATTGAATTTATGCTATTTAAATCAGATTTTTGCGTCGATTTTTCTCTGCCTTCGCCCCCTGCAATTCGGATACCCGCGAGGCTGTAAACAACAAGGGCGCTTCATAAGTGACTGTTTGCCGGTAACCCTTCATTTACCTAACTGTTGTAATGCCTTGTTGTTGCGATTGTGGAGGCTCTTCCTGCGTGCTTTGGATTGCTGTCAGGATGCTTACCGGAGACGCCCAGAAGTTTTATGGGCTGTTGTTCGGCATCGCCTTCTCCACACTCCTGATTACCCAGCAGATGACGATCTTCGTCAGCCTTATCGAACGCGGTGCGAGCGGCGTCTACAACGCGCCCGAGGCCGAGGTGTGGGTGATGGACCCGGTCAGCCGCACCACCGACATCAGCTATGCGATGCCGCCGACCGCCCTCGACAAAGTACGTTCCATTGAAGGAGTGGAGTGGGCCGTGCCGCATCTCAGGGCGACCGCAACAGTGCGCACAAGCACTGGTGATCTTGAGGGCGTAGCGGTGATCGGCGTGGATGACGCCACGCTGATTGGCCTTCCGCGCGACACGATCGCAGGTTCAAAGGATGTGCTATTCAAACCAGACACGGTCATCATTGATGACTTTGGCGTGTTCAATCTTTTCGCTGACGGCCAGGACCCCATCGGCGAACGTCTGGAGCTCAATGATCAGCGCGCGGTAATCCGAGGGGTTGCAGATTTGATGCCCGGCTTCACCACCCCTGTAACTCTCTACACGACATATAGCCGGGCCCTCAATTTCGTCCCTGGCACCCGCAACCGCCTGAGTTTCGTGCTGGTGGGCGTGAGCGAGGGGCAGACCGCTGGCGAGGTGGCCGCGCGGATCGAGCGCGAGACCGGCTTGAAGGCGGAGACCCGCGAGCAATTCGCCCGC
>JBKDUW010000174.1:0-9042 GCA_046339235.1 Erythrobacteraceae bacterium
GCCGCATCGGGGCAAGGTGCGCTGGCAGCATTTTCCGCAAGCGGTGCTGCCTATGTGCGTTTTGCCATCATCAATCCGGAGTTGTTCAGGCTGATGTGGAAGGCGGCGCCACGGGGGGATCAACTTCACCTACCGATCGACCAAGCCCACCCTGCCATGGCCAACCTGCGCCGGACAGTCGAGGATGTCGCCCCGCCCGGATCGTCGGAGGATGACAAGCGCGCCACGGCGCTACGTTGCTGGGGGCTTGTTCATGGCCTCGCCACGCTGTCACTCGATGGTCAGATCGATCTGGATGATGACATGATCTGCCACGTGATCGTCGGGCTTACGGGTGGACTGCGGACATGAGCGATATTCGCCGCATCATCATTCTGACCGGGACCAGCATCAGCTTGTCCAGCGTCTGGTCAGATACCGCTCGGCGCAAACGGGCATTTTCCTTCTCGAGGTCTTTCATGCGGCGGGCCTGATCCATATTCAGGCCGCCATAATCCTTACGCCAGCGGTATTAGCTCTGCTCGGTGACGCCGATCCGGCGACACGCATCCGCCACCGTTCCGCCCTGCGCCAGCACAATCTCCGCTTCACGCAGCTTGCCGATGTTCTCTTCCGGCTTGTGCTTCCTTGACATCCCATTCCTCCTTCGTGGCCAATTCTAAGATAGAAATTGGGCCACTCAGAAGGCGGCGACTCAATTGGACACCTCGAAGAACCGTCTATTTTCGGCCTGACGGCGGCGCGAGGGGTCTGATCGCGGTCTTTGGTGCGTGAGGGCTGTGCCTTTCGGCCTCGTTTCCTTGTTTTTCTGAGCTGGAGCGCCGCTTGGCACCTCGTTTTCGCGCTATGCGGGCGCACTTCGCCCCTCGAGCCAGGCGAGGCGCTGGAAGTTGTAGGCCAGGTTCGCCATGCCGATCTTGATCTTTGCGCGGGCGATGCCGATGGTGCGGATAAACAGCCCCATGCGGTGCTTCTGTCCGGCGAACACGTGCTCAACTGCCGAGCGCACAGCGGAGCGCTTCGCATTGGCTCGGGCGATGTGCTCTGGCATCGGCCGACGCGGCATGCGTCGCTGGTGGATGTTGCTCTTGAACATTCCCCGCTCGAGGAACGCCTCGTTCTTCTTTGAGCGATAAGCCGTGTCGGCCCATACGCCCGAGCCGGTGTTTTGCTTGCTGATGAGCTCCGGCAGCCGTGCCCCGTCATGGGCGTTGGCCGCACTGGCATCCCAAGTGCGGATCAGCCCGTGAGCCCGGTCGATGCCGATGTGGTTTTTGTAGCCGAACATCGGGATGGCAAGATCGACCGGCTTGAAGCCCTTGGGGTCGCCGCCCTCCTTCACCTTGGCCTTCGAGTACTTGACCGTCCAGCGCGCATCGCGGTCCTTCTGACGGACCTTGGCAGGCCTCTCCTTCCAGCGCTCCGGGATCTTGCCCTGCTTGATCGCGGCCTTCTCGTCCTCGGTGTTCCGCTGCTTGGGCGCCGGCACCACGGTCGCATCGATGATCTGCCCGCCCATCGCGAGGTAGCCCCGATCGGTCAACGCCGCATCGAAGCGCGCGAAGAGCTTGTCGATCGCCTTGGCCTGTACGAGCCGCTCGCGGAACAGCCACACCGTGGTCGCATCGGGCACCCGGCCATCGAGCCCCAGTCCGAGGAACCGCTGGAACGACAGCCGGTCCTTGATCTGGAACTCGGTCGCCTCGTCTGACAGAGAGTAGAGCGCCTGAAGCACCAGGATTTTGAACATCATCACCGGATCGAACGGCGGCCGGCCGCCTTTGCCCAGATCGCTCCGCCTGAGCGCCACGATCAATGGCCCGCGGAACACCTCGAAATCGACCACCGCCGTCAACCGCTCCAGCGGATCACCCGCCGCACTCAGCGCCGCATACCGGTCCGACAGATCAAAGAAATCAGGCTGGCCAACCATCTTCGCCTCCGCTCATCCGCAAAGGCAGTGAATCAGATCAACGCCTCAAAGGCGAGGGTTTTTCGAGGCGTCCAATTGGGCCACTCAGAAGGGGGCAGATCAGTTGCGCGTATTTCAAATCTATCAGCGGGTAGAACGAGAGGAGCCAGCCCCGACACCGTACGCAAACTATGTCCGACGCGGGTGCAAACGTAAGGAGGCGATGAGGGGGTTAAGAAATACGGCTGCTAGCATCCGAACCGCTGGCACCCTCTAGCCAGCCGAACTTCACCTCATCCAACGCGCAAAATCGTACGCATGGAGGAAGCGTGGGTCCCATCAGCCGGAATCGGGGGGGTGCCCCCGGGGTAGGGGCTGCGCTTGTCAGAAATCTGATAGGGTGGCGGGGCTCATTTGATCGCGGCCCAAGCGCCAGCCCAAAGGCGGGTGCAAAGGCGGGTTGAGAGCAAGGCCCCCTGTAAGGGGTTGATTTCATTGGAAGTATGGCGGAGACGGAGGGATTCGAACCCTCGGTACCCTGATAGAGTACGGTTCCTTAGCAGGGAACTGGTTTCAGCCACTCACCCACGTCTCCGGGCAACAGCGTTGGCTGCGAGGGAGGCGCTATAAGCGGCATGATCGCCAGCGGCAAGGTAGCTTGCGAGAAAAACCCGAAATCCCCGCACCCGCGCCTTTCCGCCGCACGAACAGCCAGTTCGGAAGCCGTTCAGCCTCGCCGCTTTAGCCCTAAACGCCTCGTCGCAATTCCGATTCGCTCCGGCGATGCGCGATTGCGGAGGAGGGAAAATGGGCTTCTGCTCGTGTCCGCAACAATGCGGGGCGCGCGTGCTCACAGGAGAGGCTGCACCATGACGAGGCTGTTCGCACGGACCACCCACCATCGTCGCCGGATGAGCGGGATTGCCGCCGGGCTGCTCGCCGCGCTCGCGCTGACCGCGCCTGCTGCCGCGCAGGAGCTCGAGCGGCTTGACCCTGACCAGGCCTTCAGCGCGCAGAATGCCGCGCCGCAGGGCAGCATCGACGGCGATCTCATGGCGCCCCAAAGCCAGCCCGCGCCGGCCCCCACCTCCGATCCCTCCTACGGCGATTACGCTGCTGCTTCCGCAGCGCAGGCGCCCGCGGCCGTGCCGCCTGTCACCACCCCCGCCATCTCGCACGGCGCCACCTACGGCGAGGACGATCTGATCGGCGCGGCCGAGGGCGTGTTCGGCAAGGGCGCGGAAGGCCTTGCGCGCATGATCGAGGACCTGCTTTCCAAGCAGGGCGAGCCCAATGGCTACATCGTCGGGCGCGAGGCGGGCGGGGCGTTCATCCTCGGCGCGCGCTACGGCTCTGGCACGCTGCACCACAAGGTCGAAGGCGCGCAGCAGGTTTACTGGACCGGGCCGTCGATCGGCTTCGATGTCGGCGCCAATGCCGCCAACACCTTCGTGCTGGTCTACAACCTTTATGACTCCGAGGAATTGTTCAAGCGCTTCGCGGCGGGCGAGGGGCAGGCCTATTTTGTCGGCGGGCTCAACGCGAGCTACCTGCGGCGCGGCGATGTCGTGCTGATCCCGATCCGCGTCGGTGCGGGGCTGCGGCTGGGGGTCAATGCCGGCTACATGAAGTTCACCAAGGAACAGAAGTGGTCGCCTTTCTAGTAGCTGGGTAGCAAAACGCGGTTGCGGTGCAGGCCTGCTCGCGTCAAAGCCCGCGCCATGATGCTTGACCGACTCAGTCCCCAGGCGCCTGACGCGCTGCTCGCCCTTATCCGTCTCTACGGCGCCGATCCGCGCGCCGACAAGATCGACCTCGGCGTCGGTGTTTACCGCACCGAGGAAGGCGACACGCCCGTCTTCGCCGCGATCAAGGCGGCCGAGCAGCGGCTAGTCGATACACAGACAAGCAAATCCTACCTCGGCCCCGAGGGCGACATGGGCTTCACCGCCGCGCTCATGCCCTCTATCTTCGGCGCCGCTGACCCGAGCATGGGCGGACGCATCAACGGGATGCAGACCCCGGGCGGCACCGGCGCGGTGCGGCTCGCGCTGGCGCTGGCGCAGAAGGCCGGCGTGAAGCGCGTTCACATGGGTGTGCCGAGCTGGCCCAACCATGCGCAGATCCTCACCGATCTCGGCATGGAGCTGCTGGCCTTCCCGCATGCGCGCCATGATGGCACTGCGGATCTCGACGCGGTGCTCGATGCCATCGACAATGCCGGCGACGACGAAGCCGTGCTCATCCACGGCTGCTGTCACAACCCCACCGGCATCGATTACACCACCGATGACTGGGCCGCGATTGCCGATGCCTTTGCCAGCAGCGGCACCTTCCCGATCATTGATAGCGCCTATCAGGGCCTCGGCCACGGGCTCGAGGAAGACGCCGCCGGAATGCGCACCGTGCTTGCTGCGGTGCCCGAAGCCTTCATCGCCTATTCCTGCGACAAGAACTTCGGCCAGTATCGCGACCGCGTCGGCGCTTTCTACATCCTCGGGCAGGACAGCGGCGCGCTCGACGTGCCTTTCAGCAACGCCAATGCGCTGGCCCGCGCGTGCTGGTCGATGCCGCCCGATCACGGCGGCGCGGCGGTGCGGATCATCCTTGAGGATGCCGCGATGACCGCTGCGTGGCTCGCGGAGCTCGATAGCATGCGCGCGCGGATGCGGCAGGTGCGCGATGCGCTGGCGGCGGCGGGCACGGCGGGGCGGATCGACCTGACCCCGCTCGGCACGCAGAACGGGCTGTTCGCGATGCTGCCGGTCACGGCGGGCGAAGTCGCCACATTGCGCGAAGACCACGCGATCTACATGGCCGCTTCGGGCCGGATCAACATCGCCGGGCTGACGACGGCGAACCTGTCCAAGTTCATCGCCGCGCTGGCGGCGGTGGCGCAGTAAAGCCGCGCCGATGCTCGACCGCCAGCCGGTGCTGGAGGGCGAGCGCTTGCACCTGCGCCCGCTGGTGCCGGAGGACTGGGAGGCGCTGTTCGCGGTCGCCGCCGACCCGCTGATCTGGCAGCAGCACCCCGCGCATGACCGCTGGCGCGAGCCGGTGTTCCGCGCCTTTTTCGATGATGCGCTGGCCAACAAGGGCGCACTGGTGGCGATTGATCGAGGAACGGGCGCGGTGATCGGTTCCTCGCGCTTTCAGGGTCTGTCGGAGGCCGATGGCGGCTCGGTCGAGATCGGCTGGACGTTTCTGGCGCGCAGCCATTGGGGCGGCACGTTCAACCACGCCGTGAAGCGGCTGATGCTCGCCCATGCGCTGGCGAGCGTGGCCGAGGTGCGCTTTATGGTCGGCGAGAGCAACACCCGCTCGCGCACTGCAATGGCGCGGATCGGCGCAAGGCTCACCGACCGGCGCGAGGAGCGCATCATGGCGGGCGGGGAAGTGATCCCGCACCTCACCTATGTCATCACCCGCGAGAGTTTTGCGAGCGGGCCGCTGGCTGCCTGATCTAGGCCGACAGCACCGCTCGCGCGACGCTGTGCCACCATGGCGTATCCCACAGCACCAGCATGGTGATCTGGGTCGGCAGGATGATCGCCAGCCACACCCAATAGGCGCGGTGGACATAGCCGTTGCGCAGCAGATCCCTCGCGAACATCGGTGCCGCTAGCAGCAGGATGTAAAGCTCGGTGCTGATCGGTGAATGCGGCGCGCTGGTCGGCAGCCCCGGCACCCGGGCAATTGCCGCGCCCATGACGCTCGCGGTGCCGAGGATCATCATGCGCTTGTGAAAGCCCGGGTCCGAATGGCGCGCAAGCATGGCCAGCCCAACGAACAGCGGGAACAGCAGCCCTGCACGCAGCTGGCTGAGGAGAATGTTCTCCTTGCGCAGCACCGTTGCTTCGGCGGCGGCGCGCAGATCGGGGGCGGCGCTGGCGGCGACCTCGGCGACCTGGCGGTAGCTTTCGGCGGCCAGCATGGTGCCCACAATCACAAGCGCAGGCACCAGCACCAGCGCCGTCAGCCCCAGTTGCATGTGCCCCTTGATACGCCCCGTCGCGGCGAGCCATGTCTGGGCGAGCAGGAGCAGCAGAAAACTGCCCATCAGCACGGCGTGAAGGTGCAGAACCGTTGTCATCGGCGGGTGGGTTCCGTCCTTGACGGCAGCAACCATCTTGAAGGAATCCGGCACGAAACCGGCGAGGGTTATCGCCAGAAGCCCGCCCGCCATTGCGACATAAATCCAGCGATCGATTGCATCGGCGCGCGGTGTGCCGCTGAAATAATCGATGCGTCCGCCCGCTTGTGCGAGCCCAGCTGCATTCCCCATCCTGCATTCCCCCATCTGATGCGGGACACAGGATACCAACTATCGGCCAGCAGACAATATCGCGGTGCTACCCCGTCCCTCCGCCCCCTATCAGCGCGTCGCGGCGAGGCTCTGCATCCGCTTGAGGTAACGCGCCAGTACGTCGATCTCGAGGTTTACGCTGTCGCCTTCCTTGAGAGCTCCCAGCGTCGTCACCTCGGCGGTGTGGGGGATGATGTTGAGCAGGAAGTCGCAGGTGCCATCGGGCCGGTCGCGCACGTCGTTGACGGTAAGCGACACGCCATTGACCGTGATTGAGCCCTTCTCCGCGATGAAGGGGCTCATGTCGGCGCGGGCGCGGATGGCTACCTTCCAGCTGCCGCCTTCCTGCGCCACCAGCACCACCTCGCCCACCGAATCAACATGGCCGGTGACGATGTGCCCGCCCAGCTCATCGCCGAGGCGCAGCGAGGGTTCGAGATTGATGCGCGCGCCGCGCTCCCACATGGCGGGCACGGTGCGGCTGATGGTCTCGTCCGAGACATCGACCTCGAACCACGCATCGCCCGCCGTCCCGCCGCGTTCGACCACGGTCAGGCACACGCCCGAGCACGCAATCGACGCGCCAATATCGATCCGCGCCGGATCGAGCGGGGCGCTGATCTTGAGGCGCATGTCGCCGCGCTGGTGGACGCTGGCGATGGTGCCGATGGCGGTGACGATACCGGTGAACATGGTGGGCAAGTCCTTGCTAGCTGCGGCGGCGGAGATAGGCGGTGAATTCATCGCTGCCAAGCTGGCGGCGCTCTGGCGCGTGCCAGCGGCCATGGGCGGCATCGAGGCTGGCAAGGCCGAGCGCGCCCAATGCCCGCTTGCCGTCACCGATCAGGATCGGCGCGCGGTAGAGGTGCAACTCGTCGACCAGATCAGCCGCAAGAAAGGCCGCCGCCGTTTCCGCGCCGCCTTCGACATAGAGATATTGCACCCCCTCAAGGCCCGTGATGGCGGCGGGGGAGGCGATGGCGGTGATGCCTGCGGGCGCTTCCCCGCGGGTCAGCATCACGCGTGCTGGCGAGCGCGCCTCCAGTCCCGGCAGGCGCACGTCGAGGCGCGGGCTATCTGCCCGCCAGGTCCCGCCGCCCACGAGGATCGCGTCATACTGCGCGCGGCGGGCGTGGACATGGGCGCGGGCCGCCTCTCCCGTGATCCATTGGCTGGTTCCATCGGCGAGCGCGATGCAGCCATCGAGCGAGGTTGCGAGTTTCAGCGTCACCCACGGTCGCCCGAGGTGCTGACGAGTGAGAAAACCCGCGAGGCTGGCGGCCGACGCGGGGTCATCCAGCAGCGTGGTCGCAATCCCCGCTGCCTCGAGCCGAGCGAGGCCTTGCCCCGCGGTGCGCGGATCAGGATCGTGCTGGCCGATGACGACACGTGCGGGCTTGGCGGCGACGATCAGATCAGCACAGGCCGGCCCGCGCGGCGAGGTGTGCGCGCAGGGTTCGAGCGTGACGTATAGCGTTGCTTCGGCCAGCACCCCAGGCGCCAGCCCCGCCAGCGCCACGGCCTCGGCATGGGGCCGCCCGCCCGCTTGCGTCCAGCCGCGTGCGATCACTCGCGCCTTATGCACCACAAGCGCCGCGACGCCGGGATTGGGGCGGGACAGCGGACGCGCGCGCAGCGCCAGCCGCGCGGCGGCCGCCATCCAGTCGTGATCGGTGGGAGTGAGGCTGCCTATGGCGCGGGGTCCGCGTTGACGGCGGGCGCGGTCCGCTTCTTCGCCTCGGCGGCTTCTTTGGCCGCGCGTCTGGCCTCGGCCTTGCGCTCGATTTCATCGACATCCATGCCCGCCGCCGCGCCGAGCGCCTTGTACATGTCGCGCTTGCGCTGTGAGATGCGCTCTTCCTCGGCCTCGCGCAGGTCCTTCAGTTCCTGATTGGCACGGTTTGAGGCGATGATCTCGGCCTCGGTCCGCTCGGGATCGAAGCTACTGATATAGTCGATCTGCGGCCGCTCGGGCGCCTTGTATTCGACCTGGCTGACGGCCCAGTAGAGGATCGCCATCACCGGCAGCATCGAGGCGAGCGCAAAGGCCCAGCGATAGGGCCGCGGACGCCGGATCTCATGCCAGAAATCGGCAAAGCCCGGCGCGGGGTTGAAGCGGGACTTGGACAGCATACGGGCCACTATAGGGGGCGAGCGGTTCGCGCTCTAGCCGAAACTTGCATAGAGGGTGCGGCCATGATCGCGCAGCCATTGATCCGCGACAGCGATGTCGGCCTCGTAGATCCGCCCCAGCAGTGCGTGGAACGCCGGGCTGTGATCGAAATGCACCAGATGCGCGACCTCGTGCGCGACCACCGAGCGGCGGACGAAATCGGGGGCCTGCACCAGCCGCCAGTTGATGCGGATGCGGCTTTTGTCCGAGCACGAGCCCCAGCGCCGCTGTGCCCGCGTGAGGCCGACCGGCACGGGATCGAGCCCGGCGGCAGCGCAATAGTCGTGCATATCGGCCTCGGAGAGGCGCAGCGCCTCGGCCTCGAGCCAGCGGCGGATGCGGGTTTCGAGGCCCGTCTCCGGCCCGCCCAGCAGCAAGGCCTCGCCCGCGATCGCCGGACGGCGGGGGCTGCGTGCCTCCCATTCCAGCCGCAGCCCTGCGCCGCGATAGCGCACCTCGCTGCCGGGCACCGGCGCGGCGCGCGCGGGCAGGCG
Organism: Erythrobacteraceae bacterium; assembly: GCA_046339235.1. GTDB lineage: Bacteria > Pseudomonadota > Alphaproteobacteria > Sphingomonadales > Sphingomonadaceae > Erythrobacter. The sequence goes on from JBKDUW010000174.1 coordinate 8,886, forward strand.
GGCGAGCTGGGCGGCCAGCCAGTCGGCGCGGGCATGGGCAAAAGCGATTGCCTCGCGCGCCTCGGCCCAGGCGGGCAGGGTAATGCGCACCTCGCTGCCATCGGGTGCGAGCCGCAGCGTCAGCCGCCGTGCATGGCGCATCCGCCGCAAAACGATC
>JBKDUW010000175.1:0-17939 GCA_046339235.1 Erythrobacteraceae bacterium
GGCGTCACCGTTGATGGCAATCCGGTTGCCGCTGCCGAGGCGACCCGATTGTTCGCCTTTCACAAGCCGACCGGCCTCATCACCGCCGAGCGTGATCTGGCCGGCCGCCCCACCATCTACACCGCGCTGCGCAATGCCTTGCCCGCAGGCACGCCGCGGTTGATCCCGGTCGGACGGCTCGATCTCAACACCGAAGGCCTGCTGCTGCTCACCAATGACGGCGGATTGAAGCGCGTAATGGAACTGCCCGCCACCAAGGTGCCGCGCACCTATCGCGCCCGGGCCTTCGGTGTGGTGACCCAAGGCCAGCTTGAAGACCTGATGGACGGGGTAGAGATTGACGGGGTGCGCTACGGCTCGATCAACGCCAATCTTGAACGCAGTTCGGGCCGCAACCTGTGGATCGAAATGACCATCACCGAAGGCAAGAACCGCGAGGTGCGGCGCGTGCTCGAATATCTCGGATTGCAGGTCAACCGGCTGATCCGCACCGGCTACGGCCCGTTCAACATCGGCGATCTGCCGCGCGGGCAGGCGGTCGAGCTGACCGGCAAGCCGGTGGCGCGTTTCCTGTCCGAGAGGACCGGCACGCCGATCCCGCGCGGCGGGGAGAAGAAGGCCGACAAGGTCGTCATCGCCGCCCCGGCGAAAGCCCCGCGCCCACAGCGTCCTGCGCCGCACAAAGGGCCGTCCGCTCGGCCTGCGCCGCGCAAGGATTACGACGACGCCGCAAGGCCCCCGCGTTCTCCGGTGCGCAAGGGCGCTGATCGCGCCGCATCGCCGCCCCGCAAAGGCCCGGATCGCGCCGCGAACGCCCCGAACAAGGGTTCTGATCGTGCAGCACCAGCGCCGCGCAAGGGCGCTGATCGCAGCGCAACCGCGCCGCGCAATGGCAACGAAACCCTGACCAACGCGCCGCGACGCGGTCCGGGCCCGCCCAGCAGCGCGCGCTCACCATCGCGCAAGCGTCCGGCCCCCACGCGCGGCAACACCCCGCAGCGGGGCCCGCGCAAGTGAGGATCATCGCCGGCGAATGGCGCGGTCGCAAGCTCACCGCGCCCAAGGGCGATGCCACCCGCCCGACCGCCGACCGCGCGCGCGAGACGCTGTTCTCGATGCTGGTCAGCCGGCTCGGCGATTTCGACGGTCTGCAGGTCGCCGATCTGTTTGCCGGCTCGGGCTCGCTCGGGCTGGAGGCGCTCTCGCGCGGAGCGGCAAGCTGCCTTTTCGTCGAGCAGGACCGCCCGGCGCTCGATGCGATCCGCGCCAATATCACCACGCTCGGCGCCGGCGATAAGGCGCGCGTCGAGGCCGGATCCGCCACGCAATTGCGCGCCGCGCCGCAGCCGCTCGATCTGATCTTCGCCGATCCGCCCTATCACTCGGGCGCGGGCGAAGTCGCGCTTGACCGGCTGCTGCGCCTCGGCTGGATCGGACCGCAGACTTGGATCAGCCTCGAGACCGCGTTCAACGAGGATCCGGCGATCAATGGCCTCGCGCTCGATACGATGCGCAAGGTCGGCAAGGCCAAGCTCAGCCTGTTCCGGCTGGCATCGGCCGCCGCCTGAGGCACTCCGTCGATAAGCTGTGCCAAGGCGCTTGCCCGCGCCGGCAATGTTCCCTACCTGTTCGCATGAGACCATGAGCACGACTTTACCCCCTTCTGTCCCGGCGCATGAACCGGTGCCCGCCTATGCCGCGCGGCTGAACCCGCCGCAGCGTGCAGCCGTGCTGGCGACCGAGGGCCCAGTGCTGATGCTGGCAGGTGCCGGCACGGGCAAGACCGCGGCGCTCACCGCGCGCCTCGCGCATCTGGTGGCGACCCGCCGCGCCTACCCTTCGCAGATCCTGTGCGTCACCTTTACCAACAAGGCCGCGCGCGAGATGCGCGAGCGGGTCACGCATCTGCTCGGCCCGGCGGCGGAAGGCCTGCCGTGGCTCGGCACCTTCCATTCGATCTGCGCCAAGATGCTACGCCGCCATGCCGAACTGGTCGGCCTGCAGCACAATTACACCATCATCGACACCGATGATCAGATCCGGCTTTTGAAGCAGCTGATCACCGAGGCCGACCTTGACGAGAAGCGCTGGCCCGCGCGGCAGCTCGCAGGCCTGATCGACCGCTGGAAGAACCGCGGCCTCAACCCCGCTGATCTCGATGCGGTGGAGAACGAGGCCTATGCCAATGGCCGAGGCGCCGCGCTCTACACCCGCTACCAGGAGCGGCTCAAGCAGCTCAATGCCTGTGATTTCGGCGACCTGATGCTGCATATGCTGAACATCCTGCGCAGCCACCTCGACATCCTCAGCCAGTATCAGAGCGCTTTCCGCTACATCATGGTGGACGAATATCAGGACACCAACGCGGTGCAGTACCTCTGGCTGCGGCTACTGGCGCAGGGGCACAAGAACATCTGCGTGGTCGGCGATGATGACCAGTCGATCTATTCCTGGCGCGGCGCGGAAGTCGCCAATATCCTGCGGTTCGAGAAGGATTTTCCGGGCGCGCAGGTGATCCGGCTAGAACAGAATTACCGCTCCACCCCGCATATCCTCGGCGCTGCCTCGGGGCTGATCCGCGCCAATTCGCAGCGCCACGACAAGACGCTGTGGACCGAGGTCAATGGCGGCGACAAGGTCAAGGTGATCGGCGTGTGGGACGCGCCCGAGGAAGCGCGCCGCGTGGGCGAGGCGATCGAGCGGCTCGAACGCGAAGGCGCGGCATTGGATCAGGTCGCCATTCTGGTGCGCGCGCAATACCAAACCCGCGAGTTCGAAGACCGCTTCATCCAGATCGGGATCAATTACCGCATCATCGGCGGTTTCCGCTTCTACGAGCGCGCGGAGATTCGCGATGCGCTCGCCTATCTGCGCCTGATCGCGCAGCCACAGGACGATCTCGCGTTCGAGCGCATCCACAACCAGCCCAAACGCGGGCTCGGCGCCAAGGCGCTCGAGCAGATGCACAGCCATGCGCGCCGCACCGGCCTCCCCCTGGCGGCCGCTGCCTTGCAACTGGCCGATAGCGACGAATTGCCCAAGCGCACTGCGATCACCATCGGCGGACTGATGCGGCAATTCCTATATTGGCGCGAGGAGGCAGAGGCGCTCTCATCGTCCGACCTGCTCAGGCTCGTGCTGGAGGAATCGGGCTACAACGCGATGCTCGCCGCCGACCGTTCGCCCGAGAGTGTGGGCCGCGCGGAAAACCTCTCCGAACTTGCTCGCGCGATGGAGGACTACGCAACGCTCGGCGACTTCCTCGAACATGTCAGCCTCGTCATGGACAATGACCGTTCGGATGCAGGAGAAACCGTGACGATCATGACGATCCACGCCGCCAAGGGCCTCGAATTCGACAATGTCTTCTGCGTCGGCTGGGAAGAAGGCGTGTTCCCGAGCCAGCGCGCGATCGACGTAGGCGGGCTCGCATCGCTGGAGGAAGAACGCCGCCTCGCTTACGTCGCGATCACCCGCGCGCGGCAGCATTGCACCATCCTCCACGCCGCCAACCGCCGGATTTATGGCCAGTGGACGAGCAGCATCCCCTCGCGCTTCATCGAGGACTTGCCCGCCGAACACATCGAGCAGGAAACGACGCTGACGGGAGGGGCCAGCCTGTGGCGCGCCAACTGGAGTGAGCAGGACGACCCCTTCGCGCACGTTGCACGCGACCGCCCCGACCGCGCCCAGACCCGCGGCCCCGGCTGGCAGCGGGCTCTGACCTCGGGCTACGACACCAGGCCCGCCCGGGTGCGCGAAAACACGCGCTCGGTTGCCAGCTTTGCCGCACCGGCGCGCTCGGACATCACGATCGGCGCGATGGTGAGCCACGACAAGTTCGGCACCGGCTGCGTGATCGATCAGGAAGGCAACAAGCTCACGATCCTGTTCGAGGATGCGGGCGAGAAGCGGGTGCTGGATAGTTTTGTGACAGTGGTGGGCTAGGATTACTCGGCCGGTTCAGCCGCCGCCTCGGGCTTCGTCTTCCAGTAACGCGCCTCGAACGGTCGCAGCAACTCGCCAGCCACATCGCGGGTGCCCTCGGCGATACCGGTCTCGCAATCCACGTAAGGGGCAGGGTCGGTGTAGGTGCCGAACAACCGGTCCCACAGCGTGATCGTGTTGCCGAAGTTCGCGCCCATCAGCGTCTCGTCGCGGATGTGGTGGACCCGGTGGGCGGCGGGCGCCATCATGACCTTGCCCAGCGGCCCCAATGTCCAAGGCACATCGGCGTGGATGAAATAGCCCCACCATGCCCGCACCAGCGCCGCAAGCATGATCGCCCAGATCGGCAGGCCCAGCAGCAGCACTGGCAGCATATCGAACAGCATGCTGAACAACTCGCCAAGCGGATGCTTGCGATGCAGGGTGAGCCAGTTCATCGCCTCGTCGGCATGGTGGGTCGCGTGGATACGCCACAAGGCGGGGCTGTGTTCGAAGCGGTGACGCCAGTAGGCGGCAAAATCGATCAGCATGATCGCAGACAACACCGCAAGGATGCCCGGCAGCCCTTGCCAGAATTCGAGCAGGACATCGGTGCGCGGCATCAGCCTGCGGAACGCCGCGACCGGCACTGCGACCAGCGGCACCAGCACCAGCGTGTTGAACAGCATCAGCCCGAGATTGGTGCCGATCTCGCGCCGCGCCGCCATGAGCGCAGCCAGCACCTTGTCGCGCTTGAGGATCACAGCCAGCGCCGCAAAGATCAACGCCGCCGGAACCAGCTCCTTGACGGTGCTACCGAGGGCTTCGAAAAAGGCGTCCATGACGCTCGCAGAACTAGCGCAGCAGTGGCGAAGAAAGCGTTAAACGCCTCAGTCGAAGCTGATGTCGAGAAACGCGGGGCGCGGGCCGTTCCATTCGCCGGCGGGGACGGGTTCGTCGTCCTCGTGATAGCGGCGGCGCGGCTTGCGATCGTCGCTGGCGGTGACCTGATCGGTACGGGGTGCGGATTTCTCGCGGCGCGGCCGTTCGGCGCGCTCTTCACGCGGTGCGCCTTCTGCACGCGGAGCACGCTCTTCGCGCGGTTCGCGGTCTTCGCGTTGTTCGTCTCTGGCCTTGCGGGGCTTGCGCTCGGGGCGCTCGGCGCGTTCCTCACGCTCTTCGCGGGGGGGATCCGCCTGAGCGGCTTCGGCCTTGGCGATCGCTTCGGACAGATCGACGCGCACGTCTTCCTTGCCGAACACCTTGATCGCGCTGCCGGTCAGCTTCTCAACATTGCTGATCGCCTCGGCATCGTCTTCCGAAACGAAGGTGAAAGCCCGGCCCTTCGCTCCGGCACGGCCCGTGCGGCCGATGCGGTGGACGTAATCATCGGGGTGCCACGGCGTGTCGTAGTTGAACACGTGGCTCACGCCCTTGATGTCGAGCCCGCGCGCCGCGACATCGGACGCGACCAGAATATTGACCTCGCCAGCCTTGAAGCGATCCAGCTCCTTGATCCGGCTGGACTGGTCCATATCGCCGTGGATCTCGGACGAGCGGAACCCGAACCGCGTCAGGCTCTGGTTCAATTCGCGCACGGTGGTCTTGCGGTTGGCAAAAATGATCGCGGTTTCAACCAGATCAGTCTCCAGGAACCAGCGCAGCGTGTCCTTCTTCGCGCGGCTCTTCACCGGCACCTTGAAGGCGGTGATATCGGCATTGGTCGAGGCTGCGCGGCTGACTTCGATGCGCTTGGGATTGGTCAGGAACTTCTTCGCCAGCTTCTCGATCGGTGGCGGCAGTGTGGCCGAAAACAGCATCGTCTGGCGGGTTTCGGGCAGCTTGGAACAGATGAACTCGATATCGGGGATGAAGCCCATGTCGAGCATCCGGTCGGCCTCGTCGATCACCAAGAGCTCGCAGCCGTTGAGCAGGATCTTGCCGCGATCGAACAGGTCCATCAGCCGGCCCGGGGTGGCGATCAGCACGTCGACCCCGTCAGACAGCGCCTTCAACTGGTCGCCCATCTGCACGCCGCCGATCAGCAGCGCCATCTTGAGATCGTGGTTCTTGCCGTAGTTCTCGAAATTCTCGGCCACCTGTGCGGCGAGTTCGCGCGTCGGCTCGAGGATCAGCGAGCGCGGCATCAGCGCGCGGCGGCGGCCCGAGGCCATCACGTCGATCATCGGCAACACGAAGCTCGCGGTCTTGCCGGTGCCGGTCTGAGCAATGCCGATCAGATCGCGCATCATCAGAACGGTGGGGATAGCCTGCGCCTGAATCGCAGTCGGCGTGGAATAACCTGCGTCCTCCACGGCTTTGAGCAATTCGGGCGAAAGGCCGAGATCGGCGAAGGTCATGCGGTGTGTGGTGTCCGAAAAATAGCGGGCAGGGTTGCTGCCGGGATTGTTGCCCGCCCTGCGATGGATCGCTGAGGGGGAGAGCGTCGCGCCCTTCCCGCAAACGGGCGCGAAAGTCAAGGAAACGCGCGTGTCGGGCGCGGGTTCGGCTACTCGCGGACCTCGACCAGCCGGCGCATCGAATCCACTTCGCAGCGCGCGCCGGTGCGCGACTGCAACTCGTCGCGATCAACGCACATCCGCCCGTCCTTGCGGCGCTCGACATAGAAGCCCGAATAGAAGTCCCGCGCGCGGCACGATTTCTCGAGGTTGACCGAGATCATGCGCCGGTCACGCAGGAACAGCACGAGCCGGTTGCCGCTGCCGGTCTGCACCCCGGCGATGCCTTCAAGCGCAACGCATTTCTCGTTGCCCGCTTCCTCGAAGCGCGGGGAAACGGCGCGCTGGGGCAGCTCGGCGAGCATGTTCTGGCGCACCGTCGTCGAGGCCGGCGCGATCCGCACCACCACGCGCTGCTCGATCCGCACCTGCCGCGCAATCAGCTGGACGCGCATCGCCGAGAGCGGGTTGACCTGCGGCGCCTCCGACTGGGCCGCAGCCTCGCATTGCGGAGCAGAGGCCGCTTTGAGCGCGGGCGCGTCTTCCCCCGCCGCCCATGGCAGCATCAGCGCAAGCGGCGCTGCAAGGGAAAACAGGCTGTGCATGGCGGCTGAAGGCCTCTCCCAGAAACGCGCCAGGCTGTGCGTTGTGCGCAGCTCAGGGCGGGGTTCGGACTAACGTTGGCAATTGAACCCCCGCTTAACTGGCGCGCGGGCTGGCGCAAAACCACTGGCACATTTGCCGCAGACTGTGGCATGGGCGCAACAATGATCGCGCCCCGCTCTGCCCCTGCCCCTGCCGCTGATTCCGCGGCCTTTCTCGAGGATGCAGCCCGCGTGCTCGGCCAGCGCGGGCTGACCACCGATCCCGAGCGGATGGATACCTGGCTCACCGACTGGCGCGGACGCTACACTGGGCGCGCGCTGGCGCTGGCCTCGCCTGCCTCGACCGCCGAAGTCGCTGCGCTGGTCAAGTTATGCGCCGCGCATGGCGTCCCGATCGTCCCGCAGGGCGGCAATAGCGGCATGGCGGGCGGCGCGACCCCCGATGCCACCGGCTCCGCGCTGCTGCTCAGCCTCAGGCGCATGGACACCGTGCGCAGCCTTGATCCCGCCGCCGGACAAGTGGTGTGCGAGGCGGGCGTGATCCTCCAGCACTTGCACGATCTCGCTGCCGAGGCCGGGCTGTGCTTCCCGCTAACGCTCGGCGGCAAGGGTTCGGCGACCATCGGCGGGCTGGTTTCGACCAATGCCGGCGGCACGCAGGTGCTGCGCCACGGCACGATGCGTGCGCAGGTGCTGGGGCTGGAAGCGGTGCTGGCTGACGGCGCGGTGTTCGATGCGCTCACCCCGCTCAAGAAGGACAATCGCGGGTTCGACCTCAAGCAATTGCTGATCGGTTCGGAGGGCACGCTGGGGATCGTCACCGCCGCCACCTTGCGGCTGCTGCCCGCGCCGACCGGCCGCGTGACGGCGTGGACCGGGCTTGCCACCATCACCGATGCGCGCAGCCTGCTGCGGCGGGTCGAGCGTGACATGCGCGAGGCGCTCGAAGGCTTCGAGGTGGTGCCCGCGCATTGCCTCGACTCGGTGCTCGCCCATCTGCCCGGCGCCCGCGCCCCGCTCGCCGAGCGCCATGGCTGGAACGCGCTGATCGAATGCGTCTCGGCCACCGCAGACAGCGCGATGCTGCGCGACAGGCTCGAGACCAGCCTTGCCGCGGCGATGGAAGACGGCTTGCTGCAAGACGCGGTGATCGCCGCCAACGAGCGGCAGGCCGAGGATTTCTGGCTCTTGCGCGATTCCATCTCAGCCGCCGAACGCGCGCTTGGCCCGGCGATGCAACATGATATCTCGGTGCCGGTCGAGCGGATGCCCGAATTCATCCTCGCCGCCAGCCCTGCCATCGAAGCCGGCTTCCCCGGCACCTGCGCGGTCGCCTTTGGCCATCTGGGCGATGGCAATGTCCATTTCCACGTGCTCGCCCCGGCCGGAGCGGTGCGCGGGGAATGGGAGGAGGCCGGCGGCAAGGCCGTGAGCGCGGCGGTCTATGATCTGGTCAAGCAATGGGGCGGATCGATCAGCGCCGAGCACGGGATCGGGCAGATGAAGGTCGCCGAGCTCGCGCGGCTGCATGATCCGGTGGCGCTGGCGCTGATGCGCAGCGTCAAGCAGGCGCTCGACCCGCAAGGGCTGCTCAATCCCGGCAAGCTGGTTATCACCGACCCGGCGGCTTGCACCTGAAGCCGCAAACGCCTACAGCGCGCCCCGTCCGGCGGGGGTGCCCCGCCGCAGGGATCGCCCGCAACTGATTTTTCTCGGAGACGAATTCATGGCCAGCGCGCCGCAACCGCAACTTCCGCTGTTTTACAATGATCTGCTGCCGCTCAACAGCCGCGACCATGCCGACTGGAAGGTCGGCACGCTCGAAAACGCGGCGTTCCTCGCGCAGACCCATGCCGTGCCGGTCACCACCGACGAGTTCATAGACGCCCAGCGCCATTACCCGATCGTGTTTACCGCAGGCGAGAACCCGTTGCCGATCGCGCTGTTCGGGCTCAACGAAGGCGTCAACACCTTCATGGGCGACGACAACAAGCTGACCGAACTCGTCTATGTCCCGGCCTATGTGCGGCGCTATCCGTTCATGCTCGCCAAGTTGCGTCCGGATGCCGACGAGCTGTCGCTGTGCTTCGATCCCACCGTCGACTTCATCAGCAAGCGTGACGAAGGCCTCGCGCTGTTCGACGAAGCCACAGCGCCGACCGAATATACGCAGGGCGTGCTCGAATTCTGCCGCCGCTTCGAGGAAGCCGGCCAGCGCACCAAGGCGTTCATGGACGAGCTCAAGAAGCTCGGCATCCTGATGGACGGCGAAATCGCCATCACCCGCAACGACCAGCCGGAAAAGCCGTTCGTCTATCGCGGCTTCCAGATGGTCAATGAGGAGAAGCTGCGCGAACTGCCCGGCGCGACCCTCGAAGAGCTCAACAAGAACGGGATGCTGATCATAATCCACGCGCACCTGTTCTCGCTCAATCTGATGCGCACCATCTTCGAGCGCCAGATGGCACTTGGCAAGATGCCCGCGATGCAGGGCGCAGCCAACTGATAGCGCGCCCTGGGCCCGTCCCTGCGGCGGGCTTAGCAGATTGTGGAAGGCACAATGACGGGCGGCTCTGCAAGGCAGGGCCGCCCGTTCTGGTTTCCTGTCCGGTGCTTGCGATTATTCGGCGGCCTGTTGCAGATTTTCGCCGCCGCCCAGCAGCGCGGTCTCGGCCCCCATCACGCGCACCAGCTCGGCGAGCGCGGCGGCCATCCCCGCCAGCCCCTCGCCCGGTTCGGCCAGACGGTGATCGAGATAGGTCGCGCGGCACACCTCGACCTGCACGGCATGGATCCCGCGCTGCGGCGCGCCGTGACGATCGAGCACATAGCCGCCCGAATAGGGCCTGTTCTGCGCGGCAGGTAGCCCGCGCGCGTCGAGATGGCGCAGCGCCGCGCCCATCAGGGTATGGTGGCAGGAGACACCGAAACGGTCACCCAGCACGAGCTGCGGGGCATGAGCCTCGCCCTCGTCGACCCGCAGCGGCGGCATCGAATGCAGATCGATCAGCAGCGCCGCGCCCCAGACCTTGCGGATGCGGACGAGCTCGTCTGCCAGAAAGGTGTGATAGGCGCGGTGAATACCGGAAATGCGCGCGGCCAGCTCGGTGCGCGCCAACCGTCCGCGCCAGATCTCGCCCGAGCCCGGCAGGCGGCGCGGCACCAGCCCCAGCCCGCTGCGCGCACGGCGATTGCCGCCCTGCCCGTCCTGTGATGACGGCGCTGGCGGGGCAAGATATTCCGACCGCCCGCCTTCGATCATGTCCCAGTCGATATCGTCCTCGGCGCGGTTGAGATCCATCAGCGCGCGCGGCGCATGGGCCACCAGCAGCCCTGCCCCGGTCGCCTGCGCGATCATCCGGCCGAGCCGGTCAACCAGCCGGTCCTCCAGCCGCAATTGCGCCGCCAGCGGATCGCGCATCCGTGCCACCACCGGCGCAGGATAGGCCCGGCCCGCGTGCGGCACGGCAACCAGCACCGGCAAGCGCATCTGGCGGGGCGCGGCAAAGGTATAGGCCGCCCGCCCCTCCAGCCCCGGCACCCGTCCGCCGCTCAGACGCAAGCCATCGCCCTGCTTGAGGGCATCGGGATCATTGTGAGGGCCAGAAGACAAGCGCGCCATTGCGCCCACCTTGCTGCCGTCTTTGCCCGACGCTGTCAAAGCCTGATCGTTTGCCGGCCGCGACTAACGCCGGTGTTTTCGCAGGCGCAAAGGAAAGATTTCTTAAGCCGGCCGTGCTACACATCTGTGCATGACATCGACCAATTCCCCGCACATCCTGCTCGCCGAAGACGAAGAGGCGATGCGCACCTATCTCGAGCGGGCGCTGACCAATGCCGGTTACCGGGTGAGCGCGGTCGACCGCGGCACCGATGCTATCCCGCTGCTGGAGACCGGCGATTTCGATCTGCTGCTGTCGGACATTGTCATGCCGGAGATGGACGGGATCGAACTCGCCCAGCGCTGCGCAGAGATTTCGCCGCATACTAAGGTGATGTTCATCACCGGCTTTGCCGCGGTCAGCTTGCGCGCGAGCCGCGAACAGCCTACCGCCAGGGTGCTTTCCAAGCCCTTCCACCTGCGCGATCTGGTGCTCGAAGTGGAGCGCGTGTTCGAAGAAGCGGGCGAGGCGCCGGTTTGACATTTGCCCTGTCCGAATCGCTTGCACCTTGCAAAGGGCTGCGATACAGGGCCGCTCCGCTCCGAATGGGGCTGAACCGATGGTGCGGGCGTATAGCTCAGTGGTAGAGCACTATGTTGACATCGTAGGGGTCGCAAGTTCAATCCTTGCTACGCCCACCATCGGCCCGAACGACGAATAGCCCGCCCTCATCCGGCGGGCTTTTTTGTGCGTTGCACGCCTGGGGCTTGCACGGGGCGCAACAGCCGTTGCCATTGATTTACGCCAGCCCCGCCTTGCATGGCTGTCCTCCTCTGCTAAAGGCCGCGCGGGATCTTTGAGCCTTTGGACGGGCTCTGAACAACTTCCTGTCGGTCAATCACAGTCCTGCGCAGACGGGGCAAGAAGGATAGGGCAACAGCCATGCAGAAAATCAAAGTCGCCAACCCGGTGGTCGAACTCGACGGGGACGAGATGACCCGGATCATCTGGCAGTGGATCCGCGAAAGGCTGATCCTGCCCTATCTCGACATTGACCTGCACTATTACGACCTTTCGATCGAAAACCGCGATATGACAGATGATCAGGTCACGGTCGATTCCGCCAATGCGATCAAGCAGTACGGGGTCGGCGTGAAGTGCGCCACCATCACGCCTGACGAACAGCGCGTCGAGGAATTCGGCCTCAAGAAGATGTGGAAGTCGCCCAACGGCACGATCCGCAACATCCTCGGCGGCGTCGTCTTCCGCGAGCCGATCGTGATCGAGAACGTCCCCCGGCTCGTTCCGGGCTGGACCGATCCGATCGTGGTCGGCCGCCATGCCTTTGGCGACCAGTACAAGGCCACCGACACCCTGATCCCCGGTCCGGGCAAGCTCCGGCTGGTGTGGGACGGCGCAAATGGCGAAAAGATCGATCTCGACGTGTTCGATTTCCCCAGCGCCGGCGTGGCGATGGCGATGTACAACCTCGACGATTCGATCCGCGACTTCGCCCGCGCCAGCTTCAACTACGGCCTCAATCTCGGCTGGCCGGTCTACCTTTCCACCAAGAACACCATCCTCAAGGCCTATGACGGGCGCTTTAAGGACCTGTTCCAGGAAGTGTTCGACAACGAAGGTTTTGCCGAGCAGTTTAAGGCCAAGGGCATGGTCTACGAGCACCGCCTGATCGACGACATGGTGGCTTCGGCGCTCAAGTGGTCGGGCAAGTTCGTCTGGGCGTGCAAGAACTACGACGGCGATGTGCAGTCGGACACCGTGGCGCAGGGCTTCGGCTCGCTCGGCCTGATGACCTCTGTGCTGCTCTCACCGGATGGCAAGACGGTGGAAGCCGAAGCCGCGCACGGCACTGTCACCCGCCACTATCGCCAGCACCAGCAGGGCAAGGCGACCTCGACCAACCCGATCGCCTCGATCTTCGCCTGGACGCGCGTGTTGATCTACCGCGGCAAGTTCGACAACACGCCCGAGGTGGTGAAGTTTGCCGAGACGCTTGAACGCGTCTGCATCGAGACGGTCGAGAAGGGTTACATGACCAAGGATCTCGCGCTGCTGATCGGCCCGGGCCAGGCATGGCAGACCACCGAGCAGTTCTTCGAGACGATCGTGCAGAACCTCGAGAAGGAAATGAACGTCGGAGCGTAAGCCCCGGCTGACCCACCATGGCAAGCCGATCAACCCCGCGCCTCGAAATCCGACAGGCCAAACTGAAGGATGTGCGGGCGATCGGCGAGCTGGTGCGGCGTGCCTAGAAGATCTGCCCGCTTACACGCAGGGCGAAATTCGCGGGCAGATCAACAATTACCCCGAAGGCTGCTTTGTCGCGCTGTTCGATGGCGAAGTGGTTGGCTACTGCGCCTCGATGCGGCTCGACGAGCGCGTGGCGCTCTCCAACCACACCTGGGACGAAGTCACCGGCAACGGCTTTGGCAGCCGCCACGATCCTGCGGGTGACTGGCTCTACGGCTATGAGCTTTGCGTCGATCGGGCCGTGCGCGGCACCCGGCTAGGGCGCCGCCTTTACGAGGAACGCTGCGCGCTGGCCGAGCGGCTCGATCTCACCGGGATCGGGCTCGGCGAACGGATGCCCGGCTATGCCCGCGCCAAACGGCGCAAGTCCAACCGCGCCAAGACGCCGGAGGAATATCTCGGGCTGGTAATCGACAGCAAGATCCACGATCCAGTGCTCCGCTTCTAGCTGGCCAACGGGTTCGAGCCGCAGGGCATCCTCCCGCGCTACCTGCTCGAGGACAAGGCCAGCCGCGGCAATGCCGTGCGGATGGTCTGGCGCAATCCCTATGTCGACAGCGAGTCGCCGCCCAAACACCGCCTGCCGCGCGACGTCGAAAGCGTGCGCATCGCCACCTGCCAGCTGCAATCGCGCGCGGTGTCAGGGTTCGATGAATTCATAAAGCAGATCGAATATTTCGTCGATGTTGCCGCCGATTACGATGCAGACTTCATTGTGTTTCCAGAAATGTTCACGGTGATGCAGATGTCCGCCGAAGACCGCGAGCTTTCGCCGCTGGAAGCCATCGAGGCGCTCAGCGACTACACGCCGCGCCATCCGCCAGCGCTTGTCGGAAATGGCGCTGGCGTTCAACATCAATATCATCGGCGGATCGCACCCGACCCGCATGCCCGACGGCGACATCCACAACGTCGCCTATGTCTGCCTGCGCGACGGATCGATCCACGCGCAGGAAAAGATCCTCCCCACCCCCAACGAGGCCTATTGGTGGAACATCAAGGGCGGCGACAGCATCGATGCGATCCCGACCGATTGCGGGCCGATCGGCGTTCTGATCTGTTACGATGCCGAATTCCCCGAACTCTCTCGGCGGCTGGTCGACGAAGGCGCTCGGATCATTTTCGTCCCGTTCTGCACCGACAGCCGTCAGGGCTATATGCGGGTGCGTTACTGCTCGCAGGCGCGCGCGATCGAAAACCAGTGTTTTGTGGTGCTCAGCGGCAATGTCGGCAACCTGCCCAATGTCGCCAACATGGACATCCAATACGCGCAGAGCTGCATCCTCACCCCCTGCGACTTCCCCTTTGCGCGTGACGGGATCGTGGCCGAGGCGAGCGAGAATGTCGAGACCCTGACGATCAGCGACGTCAATCTCGCCGATCCGCAATGGGCCCGCGCCGAGGGCACCGTCCCGAACCTCGCAGACCGGCGGTTCGATCTTTATCGGATCGAGTGAGACAAGCGCGTCGGCAACATCAAGGACCCGCTCGGCGAGGAACGTTAGCCGCGCCCGAACGCCGCAAGTGACAGCACTCCCGCAGCGCGTTAAGCCAGTGGTGTGGCTGGCGAACTCACCCCTACCCCGTTCCTGTCCGATGCGCTGGTGATCCTCGGCGCAGCGGGGATCGTAATCCCGGTCTTCGCGCGCTTCCGCATCACCCCGATCATCGGCTTCATCCTGATCGGCGTGGCGGTCGGGCCATTCGGGCTCGGCTCGCTGGTGCCGAGCGTGCCGTGGCTCAAGCATATCACCATCACCGATCCGGAAGTGCTTACGCCCTTTGCCGATTTCGGCATCGTGCTGCTGCTGTTCGCGATCGGGCTGGAATTGTCGTTCAATCGCCTGTGGCAGATGCGCAAACTGGTGTTCGGGCTTGGCGCGCTGGAGCTGATCATTATCGGCTCCGCGCTGGCGCTGCTCGTGGGCGTTGCCGGGAACATGAACTTTACCGCCGCGCTGGCACTGGGGTTTGCACTGGCCTTCTCCTCGACCGCGATCGTGCTGCCAATCGCGGGGACAAGCACCCCTGTAGGCCGCGCGGCGCTGTCGATGCTCCTATTCGAGGATATCATGATCGTCCCGATCATCTTCATCCTCGGCGCACTGGCGCCCAATGCGCAAGCAGAAGGCTGGGAGGGCCTGATCACAACGCTGTGGCAAGGCGGGCTGGTGGTCGTCGTGCTGCTGGTGGCGGGCCGCTTCGCCCTGCCCACCCTGTTTGCGCAGGCCGCGCGCACCAAGAGCCCCGAACTGTTCCTCGCCGCTTCGCTGCTGGTGGTGATCGGCGCCAGCCTTGCCACCGCGCTGGTCGGCCTGTCGCCCATCGTCGGCGCGCTGATTGCGGGGCTGCTGATCGCCGAGACCGAGTATAGCACCGACGTCGAGCTGATCATGGAGCCGTTCAAGGGCCTTGCGCTCGGCGTGTTCCTGATCACCGTAGGCATGAGCGTCAATCTGGTGGAGATCGGCGCCCAGATCGGCGCGCTGATGCTCGCCGTGGTCGGCGTGCTGGTGTTCAAGGCGCTAGTCACCGGCATCCTGCTGCGGCTGATGGGCGCGAGGCGCAGCACCGCGGCCGAGACTGGGGTGATGATGGCCAGCCCGAGCGAGACCACGCTGATCGTGCTCGCAGCCGCCAGCGCTGCCCTGGTGATCGATAGCGAGACTGCGCGGTTCTGGCAGACCGTCACCGCGATCGGCCTCACCATCACGCCACTGCTGGCCAAGCTCGGGCAGGTCATCGCACACCGGGTGGAGCATGCATCGCTCCTGCCGCGCGAGGATGACGACATCGAGGGGCGCACCATCATCGTCGGCGTCGGGCGCGTCGGGCGGCTGGTGGCCGACATGTTGCAGGCCCATGACAAGCCCTATGTCATGATCGATTCCAACCCCGATCTGATTATCAGCGCCAAGCGCGACGGCTACCGCGCAACCTTCGGCGATGCCGCCCGGCGCGGCACTTTCGGCCGGCTCGGGGTGGAGAGCGCGCCCGCAGTGGTGCTCACGATGGACGAGCCGGTGCTGGCGCAGCGCCTCGTCATCAAGCTCAGGCAGACCTGGCCCGATCTCCTGATCGTCGCGCGCGCCCGCGACACTGCTCACGCTGCCGCAATGTACCGTGCAGGCGCCAGCCACGCAGTGCCTGAAACGCTCGAAAGCTCGCTCCAGCTGTCCGAAGCCGTGCTGGTGGATATCGGCGTAGCGATGGGCCCGGTGATCGCCTCGATCCACGCCAAGCGCGACGAGTTCCGCGAGCAGCTGGAACGCGAGGGCGGGCTGAGCGAAAAGCCTCGGCTCAAGACCGCGAGCCTCAGGCCAGATAGCCCCGGTCTGCAGGAGGTCTAGGGTCCGAACCCATAAACGGGGTTCACAGCGCTGCCAGGATATGATTCACCTCCCTTCAGCGAGGAGGCGGTTGGGATGGCGGATTTCTTCTGGTTTTCGGATGAGCAGTGGGCGCGGATCGAGCCGCTCCTGCCGCAGGATACCCGCGGTATGCCGAGGGTCGATGACCGGCGCGTGCTTTCTGGGATTGTCCACGCTCTGAAGAGCGGTGGCCGCTGGGGCGATTGCCCCGAGCATGTCTATGGGCCGAAGAAGACGCTCTACAACCGGTTCCGGCGCTGGGCCGAACGCGGCGTGTGGGAACGGATCTTCACTCAGCTCGCCGGGGTCGACGGCGTCCCATACAGGCTCTTCATCGACAGCTCCTGCATCAAGGTCCACCGCACCGCCGGAGGCGCAAAAGGGGGGCCTTGGCTCATGGTATCGGCATCACCAAAGGCGGGCGCAACACCAAGCTCCACGCCATCTGCGACGAGAAGGGCCGCCCGCACGTCCTCCTGCTGACACCGGGCAACACGCATGATGCCAAGGTCGCGATGCTGGCGATCAATGCCGTGCCGCCATCTGACTATCTGGTTGCCGATAAAGGCTACGACAGCAACGCCTTGCGCTCCTGGCTGATAGAGCGCGGTACCACCCCGGTCATCCCCGCCAAGTCCAACCGCAAGGTGCACATCGAGCACGACAGGCAGATCTACCGTCAGCGCAATGTCGTCGAGCGCATGTTCTGCCGCTTCAAGGACTGGCGCCGCGTCGCAACCCGCTTCGACCGCATCATCAAGCCCTTCATGGCCACCATCGCCATCGCCGCCTTCGTCACATGGTGGCTCTAACGAGTCCGGACCCTAGTCGAGGTGTGGAACGATGCATGACACGATTGCGCCTCTGATCGATCAGGCACGAACCAATCCGCAACGCGGAAACGGGGCCGAAGCCTTGGCGCTCTACCGACAGCCGGCGGACCGCGCTCGCCAGTCTGGCGATGCTGATAGACTGGCGCATTGCCTGCGCCATATCGGCATCATCACTCTTGATGACAACGATCACGAATCCGCGCTTTCCGCGGGGCAGGAAGCCGTCGCGATCTACCGAGAATGCGCGGACGATCCGCTCGAATTAGCCAATGCCTTGAGGGTTACCGCGCTGGCTCATTCAGCCCTCGGCGCGACCGACCAAGCCGCTCGATGCTGGGTTGATGCGCGCGCAATCTACCTTAAATTGGACATTGCCAGCGGCGTGGCCGAAGCCGACCGCTGGCGTGCCATCACGCCGCAGAAACCGCCGCCAGCACAGCCTTGACCGCCGCCAGAGCATCCGCCGCCTTGCTGCCATCCGGCCCGCCGCCCTGCGCCATGTCCGGACGCCCGCCGCCGCCCTTGCCGCCGAGCGCTTCCACGCCTGCACGCACAAGATCGACCGCGCTGAACCGCCCTGTCAGGTCATCGGTGACCGCCGCGGCAATGCTGGCCTTGCCGTCATTGACCGCGATCACCGCCGCAATGCCCGAACCCATGCGCTGTTTCGCCGCATCGAGCAGCGGGCGCAGTTCCTTGGGGTCGAGCCCTTCGAGCACCTGACCGCTGAAGGCGACGCCCGCGACAGTCTCGTCGGCAGCAGCCGCAGCCCCGCCCGTCCCGCCGCCGCCCAGCGCCAGCGCTTTCTTGGCCTCGGCGAGCTCCTTTTCGAGCCGCTTGCGTTCGTCAATCAGCGCGGCAAGGCGTGCGG
>JBKDUW010000176.1:0-3143 GCA_046339235.1 Erythrobacteraceae bacterium
GTCGGCGGTTCGGTGGTGATCAACTCGCGGTCATCGGGCACGTTCTGGTCGATCGGCGAGAGGTCCATCGCCACCAGCGGTGCGACCGAGGGCGTGACCCCGAGCGGAATGCCGGCAAAGCGCGTGGTGATCTGGCGGTGCAGGTGCCCGCAATGGATCGCCTGCACCTGATGCTGCCCCGTGAGCACATCGCGCAGGCGCACGATCCAGGCCTCGTCGGGCGCGGGGTCCATCCAGTCGATCCCGACCACCACCGGCGGGTGATGCATGAAAATCAACGTCGGCTGCGCGGGCGCTTCGGCGAGGCGATCGGCCAGCCAACGCGCCCGGGCATCGCAGAAGGCCCCGCCGTGGCGGCCATCCTCGAGCGTATCGAGGCAGATGATCCTGAGGCCGAGCGGCGCCTCCACGACATAGTGCAGGAAGCCGCCCTCGGCTGGCTCGACCTGCGGGAAAGCGCCCAGCAGTCCTGCGCGGCTATCGTGATTGCCCACCATCGGGATGATTGGAAACGGGCAATCCTGCAGAAACGCTGATGTTTTTGCGAAACTCTCGTCATCGCCGTGATCGGTGATGTCGCCCGAAAGCACCAGCATGTCAGGCCGGTTGGGGCCATCCATCAGCCGCGCGAGGGTGGCGCGAAAGCGGGTGAGATTGAGCTCTTCGGGCTTTTCATCAGGGGCAAAGCCGACGTGAATGTCGGTCATCTGTGCGATCAGCACGGCCCCAGAGGATTCGGCGACCCAGCCCATTCCTAGTTGCTAGCGGAACCTGCAATTGCTGCAACAACTGTTTTGGCGGCTGCGGGTTTGGACTTAGGCGGCGGGAGGGGTTTGGGAACGTAGTGCGGCTCTGGCCCCTTGGGCGACCACTGGCCGGCGGGCACGTGGTAGGCGTGGCACATCGCGCATTCGGAAGGCACGATCTTCTTGGTCTTCACCGCTGTCGCCCCGAGGTGACAATCGCGGCAGCTCTTGAGATCGGGGATCAGCAGATCGCTCGCCGCCCTTGAGGTGTCCGCCGCGTGGCAATCGGTGCATTCCTCCTTCTTGTGCGCCTCGTGGCTGAAATAGCCGCTGGTGAGGAAGCGATCGGGCAAGTTGACCGGGATGAGATCGGCCTGCCCCGTGGGGCCGCGGGCGGGCAGGTGGCACTCGGTGCAGATGCCGCCGGCTGACAGGGCGTTGGATAGCCCGATATAGGCACGCACCGGGCGGCCGAAATCGGCCGCATAGGCGCCGTTGCCGCCAAATTGCCCGGGGCGCTCGCGGCCGCTGGTGATTGCGCGGCGGGGCCCGGTATTGATGCGCGCGAGATCCTCGGCGAGATCCTTGATGTCGCCGTGGCGCAGGTTGCTGAACCCGCTCCCCGTGCGGCCTGAAACGAGGCTGTGGCAGCCCTCGCAGGAATCCTCCATCTTGACCTCCTTGAAGGAGATCTTGTCGGCGGTGAGGCTGTGGCAGTCCTTGCATTCGAGCGGCTCGCCATATTGCGGCAGGCTCAGCGCCATCCGCGCCGCGCCGCCGCGCGCGTCCATGTGGACGTCATGCGGGAATTTGAGGCCAGAGCGTTCGAGCGGCTTGCTATCCAGCGAAGCGCGCACGGGCGTGGCCGCGCCGAAGCTGGCGTAATAGGCCGGGCGGAACTGCGGGTGCTCCTTGCCGAAATCATGCGCATTGGTGAACGCAGCATCGGTGAGCCGTGTGTCCAGCGTGTCGTGGCAATCGGCGCAGAAGGCCTCTGACGCAGGCTTCTGGCGCACCGGGCCTTCGTGCTCGGCATGGCAGGAGACGCAGCCCAGCGGGCCTTCCTTGCCAAATCCCTGCGCGATCTTCCATTGCAGCGCGTCGCCGGAACTCAGCGGCGCCATGCCCTTGGCGAGGCGCGGCATCGCGGCATGGTCGCCGGTCTCCTTGTGGCAGCCAATGCAGGTTTCGTCCTGCACGCTCTCGAACGCGGCGACGTGGCAGCTTTCGCAATTGTCTTCGAGATCATGGTGCTTGAGTGACAGCTCGCCGCTGGTCCAGGCGGCGTCCAGCACCACTTGGCCGGGCGTCTTGCCCTCGGGATCGACCTTCACCGGCGCGCGCATCATATAGCTGGCGACCGGCACCGCGAGCAGCAGCAGCAGGATCGCGCCCGCAAACACCCAGCTCATTGCGCGCTTGCTCGGCAACACGCTGGCGAGCGCGAAGCCGCGCAGCGCGTCGCCCTTGCCTTCGTCAGCGGTGACCTGGCGGATGGTGATGCTGGTGTTGCCGTCGCTCTCGCGCGCAACCGCCAACCGCGCCGCGCCCAAGGCAATCTCGCCGCCGGTGCGCGGATCGATGCTGCCTTCGGTGACCACCCGCCCATCGAGCCCGAAGCCCAGCGTGCCGAGCGCCGCGACGCCCAGCGTCCCGTCCGGCTGCGTGACAATCCGCACATGGTTCTGCTCGACCGCGAGATCGGGCAGGTGAATGTCGTTTTCCGACGCGCGGCCGATGGTGAGGGCGGTTTGCTCGACCACCCGGTCGCGGATCAGCTCGCGCCCGGCGGCGGTTAAATCGATGGTGCGGATCAGGAATGCCACAGCCAGCCCCTCACCAGTAGAAGAACACAGAGATGACATGCGCGGTGAGCGCGGCGATCAGCGCGATGGTCAGCGGGATGTGGATGAACAGCCAGATCTCCAGCATCGCGCGGATGCGCAAGGCGCCGCGGATCTGGTCGAGCTGTTCGCGGCGTTTCTCGAGCAAGGCGGCGACGCGTGTGGTCGCCTCACCGCTGCCGCCCATGCCCCGCAATGCGCGGGTGGTGGCGCAGCCGGGATAGCTCCCCGTCAGCCGTGCCAGCGGGCCGCCGGCGAACACGTCCTGCGCCAAGGCGGCAATCACCAGATCGGCCTCGGCGCGGCCCAAAGGCTGGGCGGCGCTTTCCAGCTGGCGATCAATCGCGGTCAGCGCATCGAGCATCTGCGCGCGGGTCATTTCATTGCGGTTGGCCGAAAGGCTGGCGGGCAGAGTGGCATAGACCACCACGCCGTAGATGCCGGTGATGATCACCAGCAGCATCAGCACATAGGCCAGCGTGTGGACGTTCCAGCCGATCTGGAAACCGGTGTGCAGCGTGCCGATCACGATCAGCGCGAGGCCGAGATAGAC
>JBKDUW010000177.1:0-4827 GCA_046339235.1 Erythrobacteraceae bacterium
GTGACGGTCGCGACCTGCTTGCCGGGGGCGACGCTGTTATACTGCACGAGGAAATAGCGGTGGCGATCGAACAGAGCCTGCTCGTCGCTCATCCGCTGCTTGCGCTGCCAGTCAGCGATGACGGTGCGCAATTCGTCCAGCGCCTCGGGGTTGCGCAACGTTGTGACGTCGCCGACATCCTCGCCCACCACCAACGCGCGGACCATGCGGCGCATATACTTGCCGCTGCGGGTCTCGGGGAATTGCGAGACTTCGATGAAGTCGGCGGGCACGGCGACCGCGCCCTTCTCGGTGCGCACGAGATCGAACAGCCGGCGCTTGTCCTCGATGGTCAGCTTGCGGCCGGGGCCCGGCACCACGAAGGCGAGCGGGGTCAGGCCCTTCTCGCGGTGCGGCGCGCCGACCACCAGCACATTGCCGACCGGCGAGTCCGGCGCGAGCGCCTTGTCGCGCAGCACCGCGCCTTCGATCTCTTCGGTCCCCATGCGGTGGCCCGAGACATTGATGACGTCATCGCTGCGCCCGTGGAGCGAGAACGAGCCGTCTTCATGCGCAATCGCGAAATCGCCCTGGGTATAGGCCCAAGCGCCCTTCCAACGGCGCCAATAACCATCCTCCCAGCGGGCGGCATCGCCGCGCCATGCGGGATCGACACTGCCATCGGAAACCTTGAAGCCTTCGATATCGCCCCAGATGGTGCGTGCGAGATAGGGATAGGGCGCGGCGATAACGATTTCGCCCTTCTCGCCCATTTCCGCACGCCGCCACGGCACGCCGCCTGCATCGGCGCGAGCGAAGGGCGCATCGGCAGGCACGCCGTCCTCGTCCTCGACCCACACATCGCCGACAATCCACGGCAGCGGATAGTCGTGCGCATCAGGGCGCAGCGGGAAGTCGTCATTGCCGAACATCGGCGTCCAGGCGATCCCGCCGTGCTCGGTCGCCCAGTAGGAGTTGAGGTCGCGCGGCGTCACGTGCTCCATCCCGAAGGCCTGCACGGATGGCGAGACCGGCTCGGCGCAGAAGGTCGCGACCCGCAAGCCGCTCATGTCGTAGCGGTCGAGCTCGGCCAAGTTCGCCGGATCGGACATGATCGCCTTGAGGAAGGTCACGCCCGCCTTGAAGATGCGGACATTGTGCCGCTCGATCATCGAAGCGAAGCGGCCTGCGTGCGGGAACACCGGCGAGCCTTCGGAGACGAGGCTTGTCACCCGCGTCATCAGCGGCGCGCAAATCAGGTAGCTCTGCCCGGTAATCCAGCCTGGATCGGCGACCACGAACAGCGTATCACCCGGACGCGCGTCAAAACTCGCCGCCATCGTCTCGGCCACGCCTGCGGCATAGCCGTGCGGATGGACAATGCCCTTGGGCTTGCCGGTGCTACCCGAGGTGTAAATAAAAAACATCGGGTAATCAGCATCGACCGGCAGGGGCTTCGACGAGGCCCAGATCGCTTGGACGAAATCGCTGTCGGAGAGCGCCAGCAGGTCGTCTTCGTTCGTTACCGCGAACCCGGCCCCGTGCGCCCTCTCCAGCACGGTGACCAGCGCCGCATCGGTCAGCTCATGGCTCCAGCGGTCGCGTTCCTCGCGCCAGATCACGTCGGGCTGCGCGGTGTGGCGCACCACGATCACCGCTTCGACGCGCGGCGGCAGGGTGACGAGGCTGGAGGCAATCGCGATCCGCACCCGCGCCGCATCAGCGGTGCTGATCCGGCCTTCCGCGCCCAGATTAATCAACGCCCGGCCCACGCCGCGCATCACGTCCGAACGGTCAACCGTGATCTCTCCGCCCAGCGCCTCGCGCACCGTATCGACGATGGTGGCCGCATCAGCATCGGGTAGACCCATGTCGAGGCCCGAAAGGATCGCGAGCGCCGTCGTGACGGGCACGAAATTGTCGAGCGCGGGATCGGTATAGGCGTTCTTGAACCCGGCAACCTGTGCGTTGCGATAAGAACCGTCGGACGTCACGATCACCCGCGCGCCGGTGTCGGCGATCCGGTCGGACAGGGTCTTGTCGGAAAAGCCGCCGAACACGGCGGTGTAGACCACGCCCATCCGCTTGGCAGCCTCGGTCCAGTAAATCTGCGGTACGATGCTCGGCATGTTCAATGCCATGCGGTCGCCCGGCTTCAGTCCCAGCGTCTCGAGCGCGACCGCGCATTTCGCCACTTCGAGCAGCAGGCGCTTGCGGCTGACCGTGAAGCAATCCAGCGGCGCGCCCTTGCCGCCGTCGGCCGACATGTCCCAGCGGTCGCCCTCGAACACCAGCGCGGCCTCATCGCCGTGGCCTGAGAGCACGTGGCGATCCAGTTCGGAGAAGGCCGCATTGGTGCGCCCGCCCACGAACCAGCGCCAATGCGGCGCGACAGAGCCGTCAAAACCGGTGTGCCACGGCGTGAAATCAGCAGGCAGATCGGGGCTGACCGGCAGCGCGGTGGCCGCGTCCCAGCCATGCCAGCGGCCATCCGCGCCGCGCGCCAGCCACGCGCCGGAAGCACCGCAATCGGCCACGAACCAGTGCATGCCCCGCCCGGCAATCTCGCCGTGGAACGCGCCCGGATCAGCCAGCGCGGCAGCGCGCATGGCATCCCAATCGGCACGGGTGCGCACGCGATTGACCTGCACGACACTCCCGCCAGCGCCTGCACCGGTTTCAGGCATCATTGCTTCCCCAAGATAGTCCGCCAACCGCTGGCGCTGATCCCCAGGCGCACAGCGGCATGCAAAAAATTTCACCACAAAAGCTTGAGGGTAATATTATTTTTCTCAAGGCTTGAGCGACAATAACGCGCGTTGGGTCAGGATGTTCCGGTTACCTGAACACCTGGTGCGAAAAATGCACCGCCAGCCGGTCGTAACGGTTTTTCAACTGCCTTTGGTTAGATGTCATGGAGTTAAACTTGGGTCACTTTCAAAAGTCTATCGAGACGCTCCGCACCGCTCTCCGGGTCGCACATCGAATGCTCGCATGAGGACAGTTAATGCCGTTGGATTTTCTCAAGTCAGTCAGGGAACAGGCGGGCAAGAAAATTGCGAGCGCTCGGCCTTCGGCTGCCGGTCCGAAAGCGCATTCGCCTGTCCTGCCCGCGCGCGCCAGCGTGCTTAATGATGTCGAGGAGCTCGGCATCGGCATGTTCTGGGCCACCGATGCCGAGGGACGGCTAACCTTCCTGTCGCAACGCGCCTTTGGGGATCTCGGCACGGGCAGCGAGGAGCTGATCGGCAAGCCGGTGCTGCAGGTGTTCACCGACATCGAGGTCGAGGCCGGGTCGCTGCATCAGCGCGCGCTCAGCTTCAAGATCAAGGCCCATTCGAAGATCGAAGAACACGTCATCGCCGTCAGCGCCACCAAGGGCGGCAATAGCGAGCAGGGCACGCGCTGGTGGCGGCTCAACGGCCGTCCGCTGATCGATGCAACTGGCAGGTTCTTCGGCTATCGCGGCAGCGCGGTCGACATCACCAGCCAGTATGTGCACGAAATGCAGGCCGCACGCCAATCGCAGGTCGACGAGCTCACTGGCCTGATCAACCGCCGCAAGCTGGGCGAACGCCTTACCGCGACCCTCGGCGCCTTCCGCGCCAGCAAGCGCAGCTGCGCGCTGATGATGCTCGACCTTGATCGCTTCAAGCACGTCAACGACATGCTGGGCCACCTCGCGGGCGACGAATTGCTCAAGCAGGTGGCCGAGCGGATCAAGAGCATCGTCAAGGACAAGGGCGAGGTCGGCCGGCTGGGGGGCGACGAATTCCAGGTGCTGCTGCCCGATCTGGATGATCGCGGCACATTGGGCGAGTTGGCCAACCGGATTGTCCAGTCGCTTTCCCAGCCCTATCAGATCAATGGCCGCCAGGCGATCATCGGCACCTCGGTCGGGATCGCGATCGCGCCCTATGACGGGCTCTTCGCCGACGAGCTTACCCGCGCCGCCGACATGGCGCTTTACGCCGCCAAGGAATCGCGCGGGGGCACCTTCTGTTTCTTCACCACCGACCTTCGCGATGCCGCTTCCAAGACCGCCGAGCTTGGCGACCGGCTGCGCGACGCGGTCGATCGTGGTGATCTCAAGCTGGCTTACCAGCCGCTGGTCGATCCGGTCACCAACGAGGTGCGCTGCTTCGAGGCCTTGCTGCGCTGGCACGATGAGGAGAAAGGCGCGATTGCGCCGGCTGACTTTATCCCGATCGCCGAGAATGACGAATTGATCGTCCGGATCGGCGAAGAGGCGCTGCGCCAGGCCTGCACCGATGCAATGCAGTGGCCCGAGAGCATCAAGGTGGCCGTCAACGTTTCGGCCAAGCAATTCTTGCGCCCCGGTTTCCGCAAGGCGGTCGCCTACGCTCTGGACGTATCGGGGCTCGAGCCCTCGCGGCTGGAGCTGGAAATCACCGAAAGCGCGTTCGTCGGCGATCTCGAGGCGGTCGACGCGATCTTCCGCGAGGTCAAGCAGCTCGGCGTGCGGCTCGCGCTCGACGATTTCGGCACGGGCTACTCCTCGCTCGCCTATTTGAAGCACGGCCATTTCGACAAGCTCAAGATCGACCACAGCTTCGTGCGCGGCTGCACCGAAAACGGCGATATCAACCCAGCAATCATCACCGCAATCGTCGCGCGGGCCAAGGCGCTGGGGATGGAGACCGTCGCCGAGGGTGTCGAGGCGATGGACGAGCTCGAACTGGTGCGCGCGCGCGGCGCGGATCTGGTGCAGGGCTATGTCTATTCGCCCCCGATCTTTCAGGATGCGGTGCTCGCGCAAATGGCTGAAGGATCAATGCTGGTCAAGCCGAGCGGCCCACCGCGCTACCGTGCCGAACGCATCACGAT
>JBKDUW010000178.1:0-3576 GCA_046339235.1 Erythrobacteraceae bacterium
TTTGTGGATCGAGCGCTCAAGGCTTCCAGTCAAACCGCAACAGCAGGTTCTTCTGGAACACCGAGAAATTGTCGTCGGCGATCAGCCACACCGCGCCCCGCGCCGGATCACCCGCTGCCGGCACGAAGGCAATGCCCTCGAAATTGTCGCCGAACACATCGCCTGACAGGCGCTGGATGATCTGTCCTTGCCACACCGCGCCGGTGCGGATCGCGCGCGGATCGGCGATGGCGATTGCGGTGTCGAACCGGACGGGCAGCGTGTAGCGCACCCGCCGCAGCAGGATCAGCACACGGCCATCGGGCACCTGCGTCGCATCGACCGGATCGAAATCGGCCGGCGCTGCAAAGCGGAACGGCAGCGGAGCGCCCGGCTCGGCCGGATCGCGCGGGAACAGCAGCGCCCGGTGATGCGTGTCGCTACCGCGCTCCGGCCCCTCGGCCAGCATCACAAAGCGCCCGTCTGCAAGCCGCACCAGCGTTTCCGGCCCGCTATTCTCGCTCCACTTGGCAATCTCGGGGGGACGGCGGAGTGTCTGCGAGCCATCTGCGGCCCAGCGGATCACCAGATTGGCGCGCTCGAACCCGCCCCACAACGTGCCACTGGCAGGATCGCGGGCGAGCGATTCGAGATCGATCACCTCCTTGCGCTCGCCTGCACGTTTGCCGACGAAGCGGAAGCTGCGGGGCACCGCGCGCGGGCTTGGGCTGGCAAGGTCGAGATCGAGCAGCCAGCCGCGATCGCTGCCTGCGATCAGGCCCGCCCCACCATCCGCAACCAGCGCCGAGAACCCGCCGAACCACCCATGCGCCGATGACAGCTCCCACGCTCCGGTCAGCGCCAGCTCGCCCGTAACACCCGCGCGGCCCGCAACCGGCGTCACCGCCACCTCGGCGATATCGCTGCGCAGGCCGGTCGGGGTGCGCAGGAAGGTGACGGGGGCAAGGCCCGCAATCACGACAAGAAGGAGCAGCAGGCGACGCATCCGCGCTTTGGGCGCGGGGATCAGGCGGGGTCGAGACCGAGCAAGTGTCGCGTGGCGATCTCGCACGAGACATAGGCCTCCTGCCGCTCTGCGCTCCAGTAACGCAGTTCGGCGAGCATAATCGGCTCACCCGTCACCGCGCACAGCACATGGCTGCCCGGACGCAGCACCCGGAAGCTGGAGGGCCCATAATAGAGCTTGGCGGTCTTGTCGGCGGAGGACATCAGCATGGCGATTCCGATAGCACCGCTCGGCTAACCGAACAAATCATCTTGTTTGGCGGCGGACGAGGATGCCCGCTTCGGCGCGGGGCCCGGGCGGGGTTTGGCGGGCGGCGGCGCGCCATCGGCAGGCACGGCATCGAGCGTCCCGTCGCGAAATTGCAGCACGAGGCTCGCCTCGCCCGCCGCCTCGGCGCGGGTGGTGAGCGCGCGGCCCGAAGCGTCGCGGATGATCGCATAGCCGCGTTCCAGCGGCTTTTCGGGGTGGAGCTGGCTCATCACCCGGGTCAGCGCAGCCAGCCGGTCCGCCCCGCTCGCCAACGGACGCTCGATCAGCGCCGGCGACAGACGCGCCCGCTCCAGCCGCCGCCGGGCTTCGCTGGCCGAGCGGGCAAGCAGCGAGGGCGAAAGCCGCGCCGCCGCGCCCGCCAGCCGCTCGCGGCCCTTGGCCGACCGTTCGCCCAGACCGCGCCGCAAACGCTCCGACAGATCATCGAGCCGCTGGGCCTGGGGCTGGAGCAGGTTTTCGGGCCGCGGCAGCATCCGCGCGCGCGCCGCCAGCCGCTCGCGGCCCAGTTCGACCGGACGATAGACCGCGCGGCGCTGGCGGGCACCGAAATCGGCCAGCGTCAGCGCCAAGTCGGCGCGCACCGGCACCGCCATCTCGGCCGCAGCCGTGGGCGTCGGCGCGCGGCGGTCAGCGGCGAAATCGGCCAGCGTGGTGTCGGTCTCGTGCCCGACGGCGGAGATCACCGGAATCGAGCTCTCGGCGATGGCGCGCACCACCACTTCCTCGTTGAAGCTCCACAGGTCCTCGATCGAACCGCCCCCGCGCGCGACAATCACCACATCGGGGCGCGGGACAGGGCCGCCTGGCTGGATCGCGGAGAAGCCGCGCACGGCGCTCGCCACCTGTTCCGCCGCGCCCTGCCCCTGCACCAGCACCGGCCAGACCAGCACATGGCTCGGAAAGCGGTCCGCCAGCCGATGCAGGATGTCGCGGATCACTGCCCCGGTGGGCGAAGTCACCACGCCGATGACTTGCGGCAGGTAGGGCAGACGGCGCTTCTTCGCTTCGGCAAACAGGCCTTCTGCTGCCAGTCTTGCGCGGGTTTTCTCGAGCAGCGCCAGCAGCGCCCCCTCGCCCGCCAGTTCGAGGCTATCGATCACGATCTGGTACTTCGAGCGGCCCGGGTAGGTGGTGAGCTTGCCGGTGGCGATCACCTCCAGCCCGTCCTCGGCGCGGAAATTGAGGCGCTGGGCGTTGCCCTTCCACATCACCCCGTCGATCACCGCGCCTTCGTCTTTGAGCGCGCAGTAGAAATGCCCCGAAGCCGCGCGCTTCACTCCCGACAATTCGCCGCGCAGCCGCACAAAGCCGAAGCGATCCTCGACCGTGCGCTTCAGCAGCGCGGATATTTCGCTGATCGTGAGGGGCTGCGCATTGTCGCCCTGCGCCATGCGCGCTACCAGCCCGGCATCGTTAAGACCGCTTGGGTCATCACTGGTCGGCGGAGGTGCCATGAATATCCTGCTTCTGGGTTCGGGAGGCCGTGAACATGCGCTGGCATGGCAGCTGGCGCAATCCCCGAACCTCACGCAGCTCTACGCCACCCCCGGAAATCCCGGCATCGCCGAGGAAGCCGAGCTGGTCGCGCTGGATGCGACCGACCACACCGCGGTGATCGCCTTCTGCCAAGCCCGCGTCATCGATCTTGTCGTGATCGGCCCAGAAGCGCCGCTGGTGGACGGGTTGTCGGATGCCTTGCGCGCCGCCGGGGTGCCGGTGTTCGGCCCCTCGCAGGCCGCCGCGCAGCTTGAAGGCTCCAAGGGCTTCACCAAGGACCTCTGCGCCCGCGCAGGCATTCCCACCGCCGGTTACGTGCGCACCGCCAGCCTCGACGAGGCCCGCGCCACCCTCACCCGCTTCGCCGCGCCCTATGTGCTCAAGGCTGACGGGCTAGCGGCAGGCAAGGGCGTGGTGATCGCCGAAACGCTCGACGAGGCCAAGGCGGCGCTCGCCGACATGTTCGGCGGGGCGTTCGGCGGCGCGGGCGCGCAAGTGGTGATCGAGGAGTTCATGCACGGCGAAGAGGCCAGCTTCTTCGCACTCACCGACGGCACCACGATCATCCCCTTTGGCAGCGCGCAGGATCACAAGCGCGTGGGCGACGGCGACACCGGCCCCAACACCGGCGGCATGGGCGCCTAATCCCCCGCCCCCGTGCTCACCCCAGCATTGCAGGCGCGGGTCATGGCCGAGATCATCGAGCCCACGGTGCGCACAATGCGCGAGGAGGGGCATCCCTATCAGGGCGTGCTGTTCGCCGGCCTGATGCTGACCGCGGACGGCCCCAAGCTGATCGAATA
>JBKDUW010000179.1:0-5110 GCA_046339235.1 Erythrobacteraceae bacterium
GGTTGAAAGCGCGTATTCGGCGGCTGTGGGCGACTTCAGCGATCCAGCATTCAGCCTGACTCATTCAGCCGGACGTTCCTCTGCGATCTACTGGGGCGTTGCTGATTTGGTCTATCTGAGTGCGAGCGCGGCGATGCTTCAGGTGCTGATTGCAATCCATGACAAGATGAAAGGTCCGGACGCGTGACCGCCTTCTTCCAATCGCTCGGCCTCAGCTACGAATGGGCCTGGACGATCGCCACCGTGGCCGCGATCGTGATCGTCTCGCTGCTCGTGATGTTCAGCGTCGCGATGGTGATCTATGTCGACCGCAAGGTGCTGGGCGCGATCATGATGCGGCGCGGGCCCAATGTGGTCGGGCCGTTCGGCTTGCTCCAGTCCTTCGCGGACGGCCTCAAGGTGTTCCTGCAGGAAACCATCATTCCCTCGGCCTCCAACAAGGGCATTTTCCTGCTCGCGCCGATCATCACCTTCACGGTCGCACTCGCGGCCTGGGCGGTGATTCCGTTCTGGGACGGCGGCGTTATTGCCGACATCAATGTCGGCCTGCTCTACATCCTCGCGATCTCCTCGATGGG
Organism: Erythrobacteraceae bacterium; assembly: GCA_046339235.1. Classification (GTDB taxonomy): domain Bacteria; phylum Pseudomonadota; class Alphaproteobacteria; order Sphingomonadales; family Sphingomonadaceae; genus Erythrobacter. The sequence continues at coordinate 579 of JBKDUW010000179.1, forward strand.
CGTTTACGGCGTGGTGATGGCGGGCTGGGCGTCGAACTCCAAATACCCGTTCTTCTCGGCCATGCGCGCTTCGGCGCAGATGATCTCCTACGAAGTCTCGATCGGCTTCGTGCTCGTCTGCGTGGTGCTGTTCGCCGGCACCTTCAACATGAGCGGGATTGTCGAGGCGCAGCGCGGGTTCGGGCTGGGCATCATCAACGGCTTTGTGGTGCACCCGCTGCTGTTCCCGATGTGGGTGGTGTTCTTCATCTCCTCGCTCGCCGAAACCGCGCGCGCGCCGTTCGACCTCACCGAGGCGGAAAGCGAGCTCGTCGCGGGCTACCAGACCGAATATTCCTCGATGAGCTTCGCGCTGTTCTGGCTCGGCGAGTATGCCAACATCCTGCTGATGTGCTCATTGAACACGCTGCTGTTCTGGGGCGGATGGCTGCCTCCGCTCGACATTCCGGTGCTGTATTATGTGCCGGGGATCATCTGGTTCCTGCTCAAGACCTTCGCCTTCTTCCTGATGTTCAGCTGGATCTGGGGAACCGTGCCGCGCTACCGCTATGACCAGCTGATGCGGCTCGGATGGAAGGTGTTCCTGCCGATGAGCCTGCTGTTTGTCGCCGCCACTTCCGGTTACCTCATGACCATTGGGCATTTCTCATGACCACCGTCTCCCACCTCATCAAAAGCTTCACACTCTGGGAATTCCTCAAGGCGCACACCTTGACGCTGAAGTATGTCTTCAAGCCCAAGGTGACGATCAACTACCCGTTCGAGAAGTCGCCGCTCAGCCCGCGCTTCCGCGGTGAGCATGCCTTGCGGCGCTATCCGAACGGCGAGGAACGCTGCATCGCGTGCAAGCTGTGCGAGGCCGTGTGCCCGGCGCAGGCGATCACCATCGAGAGCGAACCGCGCGAGGACGGCAGCCGCCGCACCACCCGTTACGACATTGACATGACCAAGTGCATCTATTGCGGCTTCTGTCAGGAAGCCTGCCCGGTCGATGCGATCGTCGAGGGTCCGAATTTCGAATACGCCACCGAAACCCGCGCGGAGCTGCTTTACGACAAGGCCAAGCTGCTCAGCAATGGTGACAAGTGGGAACGGGCCATCGCGGCCAATCTTGAAGCCGACGCACCCTACCGCTAGGGCGCGCCGGACGAGGGAAACGGGGGCAAGAATACATTTCGTCGTCATCCCGGCGCAGGCCGGGATCCAGCTTGGACTAAGGGATCACATTGCCGCTTTCTGGACCCCGGCCTTCACCGGGGTGACGGACCGGCGGAGACATATCATGATACAGGCCATCGCCTTCTATTTCTTCGCGACCATCGTGGTCGGCGCCGCCGTGATGGTGATCATGGCGCGCAACCCTGTGCACTCGGTGCTGTGGCTGATCATGGCGTTCTTCAACGCCGCCGGCCTGATGGTGCTGGTGGGCGCTGAGTTCATCGCGATGCTGCTGGTGATTGTCTATGTCGGTGCGGTCGCGGTGCTGTTCCTGTTCGTGGTGATGATGCTCGACATCGATTTTGCCGCGATGCGCGCAGGCTTCAGCAAGAATGCACCGCTGGGCCTTGCGGTCGCCGCGGTGCTGCTGGCCGAGCTGCTGCTGGCGGTGGGGGCCTATAATGCCGGCGGTCTGACATTGGGCTCGCCCGATGGCGCTGCGATGCAGGCGGCCGGAACGAGCAATATCGAGGCGCTCGGCGCGCTGCTTTACGGGCGCTACATCGCGCTGTTCGAGATCGCGGGGATCATCCTGCTGGTCGCAATGATCGGCGCGATTGTGCTGACCTTCCAGCCGCCCAAGCCCGGCGCGCGCGCGCGGCAGGATGTCGGCAAGCAGGTCCGCCGCCGTCCGGAGGATGCAACCGTCATGAAGAACCCGGAAGTCGGGCAAGGGGTCGAGCTGTGATGAGTTCAGGGATCAGTGCAGGCGGGATCGGCATCGAACATTATCTCACCGTGGGCGCGATCCTGTTCGTGCTCGGCGTGCTGGGGATCTTTCTCAACCGCAAGAACGTGATCGTGATCCTGATGGCGGTCGAACTGATCCTGCTTGCGGTGAATCTCAACCTCGTCGCTTTCAGCGCCTTCATGCAGGATCTGGTCGGCCAGATATTCGCCATGCTGGTGCTGACTGTGGCAGCGGCCGAAGCGGCGATCGGGCTGGCGATCTTGGTGATCTACTTCCGCGGCCACGGGTCGATCGCGGTTGACGATATCAACCAGATGAAGGGGTAAGCTGCGCGTGCATACTATCCTCATCATTGTTTTCGCGCCGCTGCTGGCAGCCCTGATCGCAGGGCTGGGCAACCGCTTTCTCGGCAATGTGGCGGCCAAATCGGTCACCACCGGCGCGTTGTTCCTGTCCGCAGGCCTCTCGTGGCCGATCTTCCTCGGCTATATCGGCGGCACCGAAACCGCTGAAGTGGTGCAGGTCCTCAAGTGGGTCGAGAGCGGAACGCTGACCTTCGACTGGGCGCTGCGGGTCGATACGCTCACCGCGATCATGCTGGTGGTGATCAACTCGGTCTCGGCGCTCGTGCACCTCTATTCGTGGGGTTACATGGAGGAAGACCCGGATCAGCCGCGGTTCTTCGCCTACCTCTCGCTGTTCACCTTCGCGATGCTGATGCTGGTGACGGCCGACAACCTCGTGCAGATGTTCTTTGGCTGGGAAGGCGTCGGGCTTGCCTCCTATCTGCTGATCGGTTTCTGGTTCAAGAAGCCGAGCGCTGGTGCGGCCGCGATCAAGGCCTTCGTGGTCAACCGCGTGGGTGACCTCGGCTTCATGCTCGGCATCTTCGGCACCTATCTGGTGTTCCAGACCACCTCGAGCCCCGAGATCCTGGCTGCAGCGCCCGGCATGAGCGGCTCGACCATCACCTTTGTCGGGATGCGCCTCTACACGATGGATATCCTGTGCATCCTGCTGTTCATCGGCGCGATGGGCAAGTCGGCGCAGTTGGGTCTGCACACCTGGCTCCCCGACGCGATGGAAGGCCCGACGCCGGTCTCCGCGCTGATCCACGCCGCGACCATGGTGACCGCGGGCGTGTTCATGCTGTGCCGTCTCTCGCCGATGTTCGAGACCGCGCCGACCGCGCTGACCATCGTCACCATCGTCGGCGCTGCCACCTGCTTCTTTGCGGCCACCATCGGCACCACCCAGTGGGACATCAAGCGGGTGATCGCCTATTCGACCTGCTCGCAATTGGGCTACATGTTCTTTGCTGCCGGCGTCGGCGCTTACGGCGCGGCGATGTTCCACCTGTTCACCCACGCCTTCTTCAAAGCGCTGCTGTTCCTCGGCGCAGGCTCTGTGATCCACGCGATGCACCACGAACAGGACATGCGCTATTACGGCGGCCTCAGGAAGGCGATCCCTTTCACCTTCTATGCGATGCTGGCCGGCACGCTGGCGATCACGGGGCTGGGGGTCTATCACCTCGGCGTCGGCTTTGCGGGCTTCTGGTCGAAGGATGCGATCCTCGAAGTCGCCTTTGCGCGCGGGACGCAGGTCTCGGTCACGGCCTTCTGGCTCGGCGTCGGCGCGGCGCTGCTGACCAGCTTCTATTCCTGGCGTCTGTTGTTCCTGACCTTCTGGGGCAAGCCCCGCTGGATCGAGAGCGAGCACATCCAGCACGCCGTCCACAAGACCCCCGAGCAGGCGGGCGCGGACACCACCGGCGGCTATCACCCGCATGAAAGCCCGGTCTCGATGCTGATCCCGCTGGGTGTGCTGAGCATCGGTGCGATCGCGGCCGGTCAGGTCTTCGCGCCCAAGTTCCTGGATGATGCGAGCTTCTGGGCCGGATCGATCTTTTACAACGCGCCGCTGATCCACGCGATGCACGCGGTGCCCTATCTCGTGAAGTATGCCGCCTTGATCGTCATGCTGCTCGGCTTTGCGGGGGCCTATGTTGCCTATATCGCCAAGCCCGACATCCCGGCGAAGTTCGTCGCGACCTTCCCGGCACTGCACAACTTCGTCTATCGCAAGTGGTACTTCGACGAGCTCTATGACGCGATCTTCGTGAAGCCCGCGTTCTGGCTGGGGCGCAAGTTCTGGCAGCTTGGCGATATCGGCACGATCGACCGCTTCGGCCCCAACGGCATTGCCTGGGTGGTCGAGCGCAGCGCGGTTGCCGCCAAGTCGATCCAGTCGGGCTACGTCTACACCTATGCGCTGATCATGCTGCTCGGGCTGGTCGCCGCTATCACCTACGTACTGCTTTAGGAGCGCGCTTCGCTCATGGAAGGCCTTCCCATCCTGTCGCTGATGATGCTCGTGCCGCTGGCAGGCGCCTGCGCGTGCCTGTTTGCGGGCGCGAACATGGCGCGCTGGATCGCGCTCGGGGCGACGCTTGTCACCTTCGCGCTCGGTATCGTGCTGTGGTCGAACTACCAGATCGGTGGGCCGCAGTGGCAGTTCACCGAGCGGGCCGATCTGTTCGCGGGTTTCTCATGGGCGCTCGGCATCGACGGGATCGCGCTGCTGCTGATCATGCTCTCTGTGTTCCTGATGCCGATCTGCA
>JBKDUW010000180.1:0-8775 GCA_046339235.1 Erythrobacteraceae bacterium
GGAGCAGATCGACTTCGAAGCGCAAACATGGACTCGCCCGGCCTCGATTATGAAGATGAGGGATGGTCACTGCAAATGCTTCACGTGAAACACTAGCCCGCGGCCTCAAGCAAATCGCTGATATCGTTTCTGATTCTGGCGATCGCGCCAGCATCGGCCTGTTGGAAATTAACCGCGATCTGGCTCGCCAGCCCGCCATAGAAGGCCTTGAGACTGGCGTGGAGCGGATGCTCCGGCGCGACCGATCCCGCCAGCCACACCATAATCGTCTGCGCCCGCACCAGCGGCTCGCGAACCGCTAACGACCCGCGTTCGGCCGCGGTACGCGCCTGCAACAAGGCCGCCACCGCCTCCTCTAGGCAGATGCGGGTGAGATCGGCCGCGCTCGACGCCTCGATCCGCGCGTCGAGCCCGACCCGGCGATAGGCGGCGGCAGGATTGCGGGCCAGCGTCATCATGGTCTGCTCCCTAGTTGTCTTCGGACGACCACGCAGCCACCTGCGCGCGCAGGAAGGTCAGCGTCGATTGCGAGGCGGCGACGCGGCGTTCGGAGGCGACGAATTCGCGGGTCAGCCGTTCACGCAGCGCTTCCTGCTGCTCGCCAATTCGCGTCAGCCGTTCATCGCTGCTGGCGATCTGGGTCTCGAACCGCCGCAGCGAGCCGCCCAAGGAGCCGGGGTCGGCGATCAGGCTGTTCTCGCGCGCGAAGCGATCCACGGTGGCGAACACGCCGGTCGGCCCGACGGTGAACATCGCTGCGACCGCATCGGGGCTGTCCTCGAGCGCCCGGTTCAGCCGCGCGCTATCGAGCTGGAAAGTGCCATCGCGATTGAGCGCAAGCCCGAGATCGGCCAGCGTGCGCGGCTCGCCTGCCGCCGCGCCGGAGATCACGATCCGGCCCGCGAGGCCCGCCAGATCGCGGCGCAATTCGCGCGCGCCTGCATCATTGCCCAGTTCCCCGCCGAGCGGCGCGGCGAGCTCGTTCACCTGCGCGACGATATCGTTCAGCGCGGCGACGATATCGCCCATCACCCCGGTTATCGCTTCGGTGCTGTTGGCGAAAGTCAGGCTGGTGGGCGCGCCGGTATTGGTGCCGGTAAGATCGAGCGTGAAGCCGCCCGGCAGGCCGGTGACACGGTTGGTCGGGCTGGTCATCGCCACGGTGTCGAGCGCGAAGGCGGCATTGCGCGCAGTGCCGCGCAATTCGCCCGCATTGGTGGCCGGGCTCCAGCCGAGATAGCTGAGATCGCCCGGGTTCGCGGTGGCCGGATGATTGACACTGACGGGTTCGAGTACAAAGCCGCTGGCTGCGCCCTCTGCGCCTTTGAGCACCAGTTGCGCGCCGGTGGTTCCGGTCGCGACATAGGCACGCACCGCGCCGCCGCTCGATTGGGTGATCTTGGCCGCCAGCGTAGCGAGCGTCTCATCGGCGGTGACGTCGATCGACAGCGCGGTGCTGGCGGCATCCTCGGTAAAGCTGCTTCCCGCGACCGTGCCGAAGCGGACCGCCAGCGTGCCCTCGCCCACCAGCGCATCGCGGCTGGCATAGGCTTTGGACACCAGCGTCTGCCCCTGCGCCAGCTGGGTCACCTCGAGCGAGAACGTGCCGCGCGGGCTGAGGCCGGCGGGCACCGAGACGCGCGCAACGGCGGCATTGGCAAGCTGGGGCTTGGGGGCAAGATCGCCGCTGCGGATCCGCTCGCCCAGCGCGCTGGCGATGCCGGTCACCGCATTGCGCAGCTGTGCGGCGGCGGAGACCTGCGCTTCGAGGCTGGTGCGGCGGGTCTCGACCGACTGGCGCTGCACCGCAAAGCTCGCCGCCGCGATATCCGAGGCCAGGCGGATGAAGTCGACACCGCTGCCAGCGCCGAGCGCCGTAATGATCGAGGAGCCTGCGTTTTCCATGACAGGGAGAACGACTGCCAGCCGCCGGATTTAAGCCGGATCGGGCACCTTTCCATCGCCGTCGAAGCACAATTCTCGCGGCACCGCCACCACTGGGCGGCGCGGGCGCTGGCCGCGTTTGAGCGCCATCACGAAAGCCACCAGCGCAGCGATCGCGACATAGAGTTCCTCGCGCACCATCTGGTTCTCGCGGGTGGTGAAATAGACTGCGCGGGCGAGCTGCGGATATTCGAGCAGCGGCAGGCCCTGCTCGCCCGCGATCTCGCGCATCGCCAGTGCGGTTTCGCCGCGCCCCTTGGCCAGCACCACGGGCGCGGGCGCGCGCGCCGGATCATAGGTCAGCGCGACGGCGAAGTGCAGCGGGTTGACGATCACGAACTGTGCGTCCTGCATCGCCTTGGCCACGCCGCCGCGCGCCAGATCGCGCTGGCGCTGGCGGCGGGCGGATTTCATCTCGGGCGAGCCCTCGGCTTCCTTCTGCTCCTCGCGCATGTCCTGCAGGCTCATCATCAGTCGCTTGTCGCGCTGGAATTTCTGCAGCGGATAGTCGATCGCGGCGATGACCAGCAGCCCGGCGAGCAGCGCGCCGATCAGCCCGGAGATTGCGGCGGTCGCGATGCCGACCTGCGCTTCTAGCGGGCTGCGCCCCAGCACCAGCAGCGCGGGCAGGTTGGCCGCCGCCCAATACCACGCGATGGCGCCGAGCAGCGCGAGCTTCAGCAGGCCCTTGCCGAGCTCGATCACCCCCTGCCAGCCGAGAATGCGTTTCAAGCCACTGAGCGGATTGATGCGCGATCCCTTGAACCCCGCATTGCCCGCGTTGAAGCGCCCCTCGCCCAGCAGCAATTGCGAGGCGATGGTGATCGCCGCCACGATCAGGCCAAGCGCCATGATCGGCGGCAGGATCGCGGCGGCGGCATCGGCGATCGCTGCGCCAGGGGTAAAGCCATCGAGCGCGGCGCGATCGAAATGGAAGCCCGCACGCGCAACCCGCGCAATGCTCTCGTTGAGCCACGGCCCCAGCACCAGCAGCGCGAGCGCGCCCCCGCTGGTCGCGGCCAGCGTTGCCACCTCCTTGGAGCGCAGCACATCGCCCTTTTTGGCGGCATCCTTGCGGCGCTTGGCGGTAGGCGCAAAGGTCTTTTCGCCGGCGCTTTCCTCGGCCATCAGCGCGGGGCCTTTTCAAGCAGCAGCGCGGACTGATCGAGCGCGGTCTCGAGCACGCCGGTAAACTGCTCCTCCATCACCGGCAGCGCGATGACCAGCGCCGCGATGCCCGCCAGCACGCCTGCAGGTAGGCCCAATGCGAAGAGATTGAGCGAGGGGGCCGAGCGCGCGATCAGGCCCGTCACCACCTGCACCAGCAGCAAGACCAGCACCACCGGCAGCGCAATCGCAGCCGCGGTGGCGAGGCCGTAGCCCATGAACATAACGACACTCTCGGCCCGCCACGCTCCGAAGGCGAATTGTCCGGCGGGCAGCAGGCGGTAGCTTTCGATCAGCAGATCAAACCACAAGAGATGCGCGCCGATGGCGTAGAACAGCAGGCTCAGGACAAGCCCGAAGAAGGTGCCGAGCGCGCCCGATTGCGCGCCGCTGGCCGGATCGATCGAGGTGGCGATGGCAAGGCCCATGGTGCCGGCAATCTGCTCGGCCGCGATCAGCGGAATGGCAAAGGCCAATTGCAGCACGAACCCAAGCGCGACCCCGATCGCGACCTCGTGCAACACCGCGAGCACCGCGGCGAGGCTAAGCATGGCGGGCGCGGGCGCAAACGGCACCCAGCTTGCCACGAAGAAGCCGAGCACGAGGCTGAGCAGGATGCGCAAGGGCGCGGGCACGGCGGTGCCGCCCACCATCGGCGCGGCCATCAGCGCCGCCCCGCAGCGGATCGAGAGGAAGAATATCTGCCACAATTGCGCCTCTAGGCTGCCGAAGCCGAGATCGAGGACGTTCATTGCTTTAGGCCGAGAGATCGGCGACCTGCGCCATGATCTCGCGCATGAAATCGGCGAGCAGGCCCATCATCGCCGCGCCGAGCACCACGAACACCAGCGCGGTCACGGCCAGCTTGGGGATGAAGCTGAGGGTCTGTTCGTTGACCGAGGTGGCGGCCTGGATGATCCCGACAACCAGGCCCACCACCAGCGTCGCCACCAGCACCGGCCCGGCGATCAGCGCGGTCACCCACAAGGTCTGGTCGGCCAGCGAGAGCAGCGCGGCGTCTTCGGGCATCAGGCGAAACTCCCCTAGGAAAAACTAAGGGCGAGAGAGCCCATCAGCAGCGCCCAGCCATCGACCAGCACGAACAAGAGCAATTTGAACGGCAGCGAGATAATCGTCGGCGAGAGCATCATCATGCCGAGGCTCATCAGCACACTCGCCACCACAAGGTCGATCACGAGGAAGGGCAGGAAGATCATGAAACCGATCTGGAACGCGGTCTCCAGTTCGCTCGTCACAAAGGCGGGGAGCAGGATCGAGAAGGGCACGTCCTTGCCGCTGGCAAACGTCCCTCCTCCGGCAATATCCGTGAACATCATCAGGTTCGCCTCGCGCGTCTGGCGCAGCATGAAGGCGTGGAAGGCCTCGCCCGCCTGCGCGATCGCGGCGTCGGCGCCGATGCTTCCGGCGGCATAGGGGGCAATCGCCTGCGTGTTCACCAGTTCGAGCGTCGGGGCCATGACGAACAGCGAGAGGAACAGCGCCAATCCCGCGAGCACCTGCCCGGGCGGCGAGCCTTGCAGGCCCAATGCCTGGCGCAGGATCGCCAGCACCACGAGGATGCGCAGGAAGCTCGTCATCATCAGCACCAGCGCAGGCAGGATGCTGAGCAGCCCCATCACCACCAGCAGCTGGAGCGAGAGGCTCAAGGGCGTATCATCGCCTGCGCCCTCGTCACCCAGCGCGCGCTCGATGGCGGTGCCGACACCGGCTGTGACCGGATCAGGCGCCAGCGTCGGCGCAGGCGCAGCGGCGTGCGCCCAATCGGGCAGCACGAACATGGTTAACGCGGCAAGGCATAGCAGCCCGCCCCGCCAGAATGCGATGCGCACCATCATTCGCTCTCCGCTTCGCTCGCCGGGGCTTCGCCCACCTGCAATTCACTCAGCCGCACCATCCCATGGCGCGACAAGCCGAGCAGGATCTCGCGCCCGTGAAAGCGCACCACGGCAAGCTTTATGCCCGGCGCGATCAGGCTGGTTTCGACCAGTTGCAGGTGCCGCCCGCCGCCCGGCGTTCCGGCAAGGCGCGTCTGCATCATGCGGGTCAGCCACAGGCTCCCCCAGATCAGCCCCGCCAGCAGCGGCAGCAGCAGCGCGAGGCGCAGCAAATATTCGAGCATCGCTGCGCGCCTTATTCGGCGTCCGCCGCGCTCTCCGCCGGATCGGCGGGCGCAGCGGCGGATTCGGTGGGGGCGGCAGGCGGCAGGTCCTGCCCGTCCTCGCCCACAAGGTGGACAATCCGAAGCGCAAAGCGGCCCTTTTCCGCCACCACCTCGCCGCGCGCGATGACGCGGCCATTGGCGGTGACATCGAGCAATTCATCGGTCAGCCGGTTGAGCGCGACCGTGCTGCCCTCGCCCAGCGCCAACACATCGCGCAGCGGCATCTCGGTGCGGCCCAGTTCGACCGACAGGCGCACCGCGACCGCGCCGAAGCGGTGCAATTGCGCAGGCTGGAATGCGGTCATCATGCGACTCCCTGTGATGCGGGGGTTTGTGAGGGAAAGCGGGTGAGGCGGATCGCCATGTGGTCTTCCAGCGTGCCGATACTGCCGTGGGCGAGCAGCTTGTCGCCCAGCATAAGCGGCACCTGGCGGCCCAGCGCCAGCGGCAACAGGTCACCCGGGCCGAGCGTCTGGAGTCGGACGAGCGAGAGATCGATTTCGGCCAGCACCACGTGGAGTGGCAGCGGGATAGCGGCGAAGGGCGCGGCCATCGCGCTGGCAGGCGCGCGCCTTACGCCGCCCCCGCGCGCGGGATGCGCCCGCCCGAGGGCTGGCAGCAGGCGCTCCATCCGCTCGGCCGCGATAGCCAGTTGGGCGCGCCATTCGCAGCCCTGGCGGTTGGCGATGACGAGCGTGAACAGCAGCGCCTCGGCCTCGGGCTCGAAGGGCTTCAGCCGCACGGCGCTTTCGCTGCGGACAATCACCTCTCCGATCAGCGCGCTGCCGGCGGGCAGCGCCCCGTCGCGGAGGCTGGCGCGGGTGATGGTCTGGGCGATGATCGCGGCGATCTCGTCCACTAGCAGCGCGGCCGAGCGCGGGAGCTGATCGGGCACGCTCGTCACCGCCTTGCCGTCGCCGCCGAACGAGCGCTCGGTCAGTGCAATCGCGGTGGCAAAATCGAACGCGATCAGCGCGGTCTCGGCGCTGGGGCCGCACCTCAGCAGGCTGTTGGCGGCGACCGGCCCGATGCGCGCCAGCACGGCGTGGCCCGCAAGCGCTTCAGGCTCGCTCACGCTCACCTCCAGCCGGTCACCCGAGAGCAGCGCGGAGAGTTCCTCGGCGAGCAGCCGCGCCAGATCGCGCCGCCATGCCGCCAGCAGCACCGCGCGTTCTTCCGGGCGCGGGCCGCGCGTGGTGATCTCGCGGCAATGCTGCGCGGCGGCGCTGGCAGCGGCAAATTCATGGGACATCCTCATTGGACCAAGAACCCCCGGAAGTGCACCGCATCGATCCCGCCGAAGCCCTCGTTTTCCTCGAGCACGGCATTGACCGCCTTGGTCAACCGCGCGCTGAGGCGCTTCTTGCCCTCGACATCATAGACCTCGGCCTCGGTGGTGGCGGCGAGCTGGGCGAGGATGGCCGAACGGATCGCCAGCTCATGGCTCTTGACCCATTGCAGCACACGGCCGTCGCGGCGGGTGGAGACCGCCAGTTCGACCTGGATCAGGCCGGGCGAATCCGCGAGGTTGGAGGTGAAGCTCTCCTGGAAGCTGTAATAGGCGGTGCGATACTTGGTGCCGCCTTCGCCATAGACCGGCGCGGCGGCGTCCTTTTCCTTGTCCTTGCCCGGCATGGCATAGGGGTCTTCCTCGTTCTTGAGCACGAGCTTGGGCTGATCGGGTTCGTCATGCCCGCCCGCCTCGCCGAACAAGCCTGCGGCATAGGCGCCATACGCCCCGCCCGCGCCGAGCCCCATTAGCAGCACCGCGCCGAGGATGATCTTGATCATCCCGCCCTTACCCGACTTGCCGCCGCCCTCGCCGTCCTTGTCCGACTTGTCCTTGTCCTTAGACATGAAACTTCAACTCCTTGTTGCCGTACGGCCGGTTCAGGCGAACAGGCCGTGGTCGCGCGCGTCGCCCGGGGCTGCATCACCGGCACCGGCAGACGCGGCCTCATCGGCGCGGCGCTGCTGCTGGCGCTGATGCTGCGAGGCGCCCTCGTCACGCTTTCCCGATTGCTCCAGGTATGGTTGAGACGAGCTTTGGCCCGGCCCCAGGGAAAACCCGTAAGAGCGCTGATCCGAGCCCGATCCGGAGCCTGATCCGGTATGGTTGCCGGTGCCCGCCGTATCGGCGGCAGCGGCCACTGCACGCTCGGCCAATGCGGCCTGGATCGCGGGGATAAAGCCTGGATCGCGGCTCGCCAGCACCGCGCGCGGGTCTTGCGAGGCGGCGCCTTCGATACGCAGCGAGATCAGCCCGAATTCGGCGTGGCGCAAGGTCATCTCGGGCCGCACCGAACGCAGTGCCTCGCGGATCTCGCCGACGTGCGCGATGGTGCTTTCCTGACTGGCGGAGGGACCGCGCACCTCGGCGCGCTCGGTGGGGGCGGGCTGCGCAGGCGCGGTCTGCGCGAGAGCCGGGGTGGCGGGCTGGGTCGGCGCGGCGACAGAGGGCGCGGCCTCGACCAGTTCGGGCAGCAAGGCGGGGGCCGGAACGGACGGCGCGCTGGCGGAGGCCTCCTCGGACACGGGCGCCAGCGGTAGCGATGACTGCGGAGCAGGCCCGCGCGGCGCAGCGGTGACGCGCACGGTCAGCGGCGCGGCGGCGGGGAGCGGCGTGCGCGATACAGGCGCGGCGGGTGGCGGAGCGGCAAGCACCACCGGCGCAAGCACCAGCGCCGGAGCACCCAGCGGCACGGCGGCCGGGACGGATTCGGGCACTGTCAGCGGCTCCGGGCCTTCCTCGGCATCATCCTCGGCAGGTGCGGCGGCAACACTGGCGGGTGTCTGCGTGGGTGTGACGGGCGCGGGCGCGGCGGGGATGGTCAGAAGCATCGCGGGCGGCTCGCTCAGCGGCAAGGTCCCGCCGGTCTGCGGCAGGACGGTGCCGCCCGGCGCGGTATCGGTTGCCGGCGTGGTAGCCGCTTCGGGCGCCGTTGCGGGTGGCGGTTCGAGCGGCGCATCAGCAAGAGCGCGCAGGCCCACGGCGAGCGGCGGCAACGGCGTCTCGCCGGGCAGGCTTGGCAGGCCAGTCACGGGCAGGCCAGTCACGGCCAGCGCCGTCTCCGACTGGGCGGTCTCGGGCCCGATCGCCACCGCGGCCGGCAATGCCGCATCGAGCAGCCCGGCGAAATCGAGCGTCGCGGTGCCTGCCGCCACCTGCGACGCGCGGGGCAGGGGGGCAGTCAAGGGGACAGGCGCGGCGGGGAGTTCGGGCAGGAAAGCAATCATCGCGTCATCCTTGGGGTTGATCGGGTTGGGCTGCGGTCAGGATAGCAACTTGCGTGCCAGCGGCAGCGAGCGGGCCTGTTCGCGCCGCAGCTTGAGCGTTTCGAACGCCGCGCGCGCTTCGGCCTCGCGCTCGGCGAGGCGGCGGCTGCGGGTCTCGGCGGCGGCGAGGCTCTCGGCCTGCCATTCGGATTGGCGCGCGGCATCGCCCGCGGCTGCGTCAGCCGTCTCGGCGAGCTGCGCCAGAG
>JBKDUW010000181.1:0-3263 GCA_046339235.1 Erythrobacteraceae bacterium
TCTTCGAGGGGATCTCGCCACGCAGGATCTTCGCGAAGATGTTGGCGTCATCGTAAGGCAGGGTAGGGTCGATCGGCATTATTCGCTCCGTGATGCTTTCTCGGCGATCCCCGAGGTGCCCTCGCGCCGGTCGAGTTCGGCGAGGACGTCCGCGAGCGGAACACCCTTTTCGGCGAGCAGCACCATCAGGTGGAACAGCACGTCCGCCGCCTCGCCCACCAGCTCGGCCTCGTTCCCGCCAAGCGCGGCGATTACCGCCTCGGTCGCCTCTTCGCCGAGCTTCTGGGCGATAGTCTTGAGCCCCTTGGCGTGGAGCTTGGCGACGTAGCTCTCGTCCGGAGAGGCGGTCAGCCGCTGGGCGATGGTCGCTTCAAGGCGGGTCAGGGTGTCCATGACGCTTCTTTCGGTCAAACCCCGCGCGCGGGCAAGCCTGCTGCGCGCATTCTAGACGCCTCGGGCGGGCAAGCCCGCCGCTCGGAGCGCCGCATGGGCCTCGGCGATAGTGTGGTGGCCAAAGTGGAAGATGCTGGCGGCGAGCACCGCGCTGGCATGGCCCTTCACCACCCCGTCGACCAGATGCTCGAGGCTCCCCACCCCGCCGCTGGCGATCACCGGCACGCTCACGGCGTCCGCAATCTCGCGGGTGAGATCGAGGTCGTAGCCGGCTCTCGTCCCGTCGCCGTCCATCGAGGTGACTAGCAGCTCGCCCGCGCCCAGATCGGCGACCTTCAGTGCATATTCGACCGCATCGATGCCGGTGGGCTTGCGCCCGCCGTGGGTGAAGATTTCCCAGTGCCCGCGCGGCGGGCGACGCGCGTCGACACTGGCGCCGAGGCATTGGCTGCCGAACCGTGCGGCGATTTCGCCCACCAGCTCGGGCCGGGCGACCGCGGCTGAGTTGACCGCGACCTTGTCCGCGCCCGCCAGCAGCAGCGCGCGCGCACCCTCGGCGCTGCGCACCCCGCCGCCAACGGTGAGCGGCATGAAGCACACCTCCGCCGTCCGCCGCACCATGTCGAGCAGCGTCCCGCGCCCTTCGTGGCTGGCGGAAATGTCGAGAAAGCACAGCTCGTCCGCCCCCGCCGCATCATAGGCGCGCGCCTGTTCGACCGGATCGCCAGCGTCCTTCAAGTCGACGAAATTGACACCCTTGACCACGCGGCCATCGGCGACATCAAGGCAGGGGATGACGCGGATGCGGACGGTCATCCAGCCCGCGCCCCCATCGCGATCGCCGCCGCGAGATCGAGGCGCTCCTCATAGAGCGCGCGGCCCGTGATCACCCCCTCGATCCCCTCATGCGCGTGGAGCGCGAGGATGTGGATATCGTCGAGCCCCTTCACGCCGCCGCTGGCGATCACCGGGATGTCCACCCGGCGGGCGAGGTCGACGGTCGCCTCGATGTTCACGCCCTTGAGCAAACCATCTCGGCCAATATCGGTGAACAGCAGCGCGGCGACGCCTGCGTCCTCGAAGCGGCGGGCAAGATCGGTGACGGGGACGTCGGAGACCTCCGCCCAGCCCTCGGTCGCGACCATGCCGTCCTTCGCGTCGACCGCGACGACGATGCCGCCTTCCCATTCGCGGGCCATGTCTTTCACGAATTCGGGGTTCTTGAGCGCCGCCGAGCCCATCACCACCCGCGCCACGCCGAGGTTGAACCAGTCTTCCACCGCCTTGGCATCGCGGATGCCGCCGCCCAATTGCACATAGCCGGGGAAGGCTGCGATGATCGCTTCCACCGCCGCGCGGTTGCGGCTTTCGCCCGCAAAGCTGCCGTCGAGATCGACCACGTGGAGGTGCTCGGCGCCGGCATCGGCAAAGATCAGCGCCTGGGCTGCCGGGTTATCGCCATAGATCGTGGCGCGCTCCATATCGCCTTCGGCAAGACGCACGACCTGGCCACCCTTCAAATCAATGGCGGGAAAGACAATCACGGATACCACTCCAGAAAGCGCCGGAGCGTTGCCAGACCATAGTTCTGGCTCTTTTCCGGGTGAAACTGCACGCCGAGGATGTTCCCGCGCTCGACCGCAGCAACCAGCCCCTCGCCGTGCTCGGTCATCGCGGCAACATGGTGCGGATCGGTGGCGGCGAAGTGAAAAGAGTGGAGGAAATAGGCCTCGCCCGCCTCGATCACCGCATGATCCCGCGCATGAGGCAGCACCGCGACATCGTTCCAGCCCATGTGTGGCACCTTGATTGCGGCATCGGTCGGCGCGATCAGCCGCACTTCGCCCGGCACCCAGCCGAGGCCGGGCGTCTCGCCATGCTCAAACCCGCGATCCGCGAGCAATTGCATGCCCACACAAATGCCGAGGAACGGCGCGCCGCCCACGTGCACCCGCTCGGTCATTGCCTCGATCATGTGCGGGATCGCGGCGAGGCCTTCGGCGCAGGCTTTGAAGCTGCCAACCCCGGGCAGGACAATGCGGTCAGCCGCGCGCACCACGTAAGGATCGGCGGTCACGGTGACCTCGGCCCCCGCAGCCTTCAGCGCATTGTGGACCGAGTGGAGATTGCCCGCGCCGTAATCGACCAAGGCAACAACCTCAGTCATTTTTGTGTTCCGCACGACCCTCCGAGCGCGCGGTCCTCGCTGTGTGCGCGGCAAAGCCGCGCCCGCTGCGGGCCGCCAGTCGGCCTTGCGGCTGCTGCGCCGCCGTTCCAGCGCTTCTACGCATTGAAAGCCTCTAATCCCGGGAAGGCGAAGCGCGGGGTCCACTGGATGATGGCGAGGTGCGCGAGCCCTTCGGTGATGAAGGGGTCGGTTGCCAGCAGCGCCTCGGCTTCGGCGCGGCCCTTTGCCTTGACGAAGATCAGCCCACCGTCGCGCGGCTCGCGCGGGCCCCAGGCGATGAAGTGTCCGGCCTCGTGCCCCGCCTTGAGCCATGCCAGATGATCGGCGAGCACCGCATCGATCCGCGCGATCGGCACGGTGTAGGTGAGCGAGGCGATGAAGATGCTAGCCACCCAATTGCCCCTTGGTGCTCGGAATCGCCTCGCCCTTGCGCGGGTCGCGTTCGACCGCCAGCCGCATCGCGCGGGCAAAACCCTTGTAGAGGCTCTCGCAGATGTGGTGGTTGTTGCTGCCGTAGAGCAGTTCCATGTGCAGCGTGATGCCGGCGGCCTGCGACACCGAGTGGAACCAGTGCTCGATCAACTCGGTATCCCATTCGCCGAGGCGTTCCTGGGTGAACTTCGCCTTCCACACCAGAAACGGCCGCCCGGAAATATCCAGCGCGACGCGGCTCAGCGTCTCG
>JBKDUW010000182.1:0-10934 GCA_046339235.1 Erythrobacteraceae bacterium
ACCTAAAGGCAGGTTCCCACGCGTTACGCACCCGTGCGCCACTAGACCCGAAGGTCTCGTTCGACTTGCATGTGTTAGGCATGCCGCCAGCGTTCGTTCTGAGCCAGGATCAAACTCTCAAGTTGTGTCACACACCAAACCAGCATGGGGATAACCCCACCCTCCGGTCTGGCATGAGCTGCAAGGAGCCAATACCTGCACTGTCAAACGTAATGGATACGAATGAACATGCTTGCCATCCGGACAGGCGTGGAGCCCGCGATCGGATGTGGCATCGGCTTGAGTTAACCGGTTACCGGAGCCTTGAGGTCCCCGGACCGGGCGCCGTCGCCCACATGTCCCTTCATCAAAAACCAACAATGTCAAAGAGCCGCCAGACAGTAATAGCGGACAGCGATTGGTTCCCCGATTTACACCGGGGGACCGGCTATCCGTTTATGTTGGCGACCGGGCGTTGCGGTGGCGGTGGAAGCCGTCAGCGCCGCGTCGGTGAGGGGCATATATGGGCGACCTCAGATTCGGTCAACGGCTTTTTGCCATTTTATTTCACTGCCGCGCAAGAACCCCAGAAATCCGCCATTTTTCGCCTAGTTTTGCTTCCTCAAATGGCCATTTTGGAGGCCTGAAGCGGGCTCTGGCAGCGCCCGAAGCCGCTGAATCACCCCTCCAGCCACGCCGAAATTGCGCCTGGTCCCGCTCAGCGAGGCCAACCCGGAGCCTCGGCCTGCCCGATAGCCGCGAGTCTCTCCATCCTGCGAAGCGCGCTCTATTTGGGCGCGCAGCGCATTGGTGGTATTCTCTGCTGTGCGGACACAGCCATGACGCCGTGCCGCCCGGGAGAGACACATGCCGCGTCACACGCTCCAGCAGCCGGTCCTTGCCGCTGCCACCGCCGCCTTGCTGGCAGGCAGTCTTGCCTCGGCCAACTCGGCAAGCCCGATGCCGGGCGCAGCCCAGGCGCCGGCTCCTACTCCGGCCCCTTCCCTGATCAATCCCGCCGTTGCCGAAGTCCTCGCGCTGGAGGAGGAGCGCAACCGCCGCCTGACTGTGCCGGTGCATATTGATGGCAACGGCCCGTTCGATTTCATGATCGACACCGGCAGCCAGGCCACCGCCGTTACCCGCGAAATCAATGCTACGCTCGCCCTGCGCCCAGCCGGCACGGCAACGCTGGTCGGCATGGCCAGCCGCCGCGCGGTCGAGCTGGTCGAGGTCGCGCGGCTCGATATTGGCAGCCACACCATCACAGACTTTGCAGCGCCGGTGCTCGAGCGCGCGCATGTCGGGGCCGACGGCATTGTCGGGCTTGATTCGTTGCAGGACTTCCGCGTCATGATCGACTTCCGCGAGCAGACTATCGCGCTCGAGGACATGCGCGGCCGCGAGCAAAGCAAGCGCGGGTTCGAAATCGTGGTGCGCGCGCGCCAGAAGCTGGGCCAGCTCCTGATCACCGATGCGATCGTCGAAGGGGTCCATGCAACGGTCATCATCGATACCGGCGCGCAGGCCAGCCTTGCCAACAACGCCCTGCGCGAACGGATCCGCACCCAGCGCGCTTCCGAAGTGACCACCACCGATGTCAACGGCGTCGATCTGATCGGTCAGATGTCGCTGATGCGCACCCTCACGATCGAAGGCCTGTCGCTCACCAATGTTCCGCTGACCTTTGCCGACACCCCCGCCTTCGAAGCGCTCGGCCTGACCGACACACCCGCGCTTTCGCTCGGGATGCAGCATCTTGCGCTGTTCGACCGGGTGGCGATCGACTTTGCCAACCGGCGGGTGATGTTCGACGTGCCGGCCGATATCGCCCGCGCGATGCGGCAGAACCGCGCGCGGGGCTTCAACGCATCGCAATAGAAGCCGCCGGAGCAGAGAGTCGTCTTGCACGGCCGGGTGCCTGCGCCCACCTGGGCCTCCATGCCGCCCGACAGCCAACAGCCCGCCGATCCCGACAAGCGCTCGCGCGATGTAGAGAGCTGGGCGACGCTCAGGCGGTTCCTACCCTATCTCTGGCCCAAGGATAATGCCCCGCTGCGATGGCGTATCGTGGTGGCGATGGTGCTGGTGCTGACCGCCAAGGCGGTGACCCTTGCGCTGCCCTTCGCCTACAAGGGTGCGGTCGATGCGATGTCGGGCAAGACGTCGGTCGATGAAGGCCTGCAGGTCGCTCTCGCGCTGGTCGCCGCCTATGCGCTGGGGCGCTTTGCCTCGGTCGCTTTCGACAATTTGCGCAATATCGCCTTTGAGCGAGTCGGGCAGGTCGCCACGACCAATCTGGCCGAAGACGTGTTCCACCGGCTCCACCGCCTCAGCTTGCGCTTCCACTTGGCGCGGCGCACCGGCGAGGTCACCAAGATCATCGAGCGCGGCACCAAGAGCATCGACCAGATGCTCTACTTCCTGCTGTTCAACATCGCACCGACGATCATCGAGCTGATCGCGGTCGGCGTGATCTTCTACTTCCAATTCGGGATCGAACTTGTCGTTGCCACTGCGGTGACGGTGGTGCTGTATGTCTGGGTCACCCGAGCCATCACCGAATGGCGCACCAAGCTGCGGCGCGAGATGAACGATCTCGACGGCAAGGCGCTGCACCGCGCGGTGGATTCGCTGCTCAATTTCGAGACCGTGAAATACTTCAATGCCGAGGCCCGCGAGGAAGCCCGCTATGCGCAGGCCGCCCGCGCCTATGCCGAGGCTGCGGTAAAATCCGAAAACTCGGTCGGCCTGCTCAACATGGCGCAATCAATCATCACCAATGCGCTGGTGGGCGCGGCAATGGCCTACACCGTTTGGGGCTGGAGCACAGGGGCCATGACAGTCGGCGATCTGGTGCTGGTCAATTCGCTCCTGATCCAGCTGTTTCGCCCGCTGGACGTATTGGGCTGGGTCTATCGCACGATCCGCCAAGGGTTGATCGACATGGCCGAGATGTTCCGTCTGATCGATACCGATATCGAGGTGAAGGATGTGCCCGGCGCGCCCGCACTGATCGTGCGCACGCCCACGGTGGTGTTCGACAATGTCACCTTCGGTTACGAGCCGGGGCGCACCATCCTCAATGGCCTCTCTTTCGAGGTGCCGGCAGGGTCCACCACTGCGATCGTTGGCCCCTCGGGCGCGGGCAAGAGCACCATCGGGCGGCTGTTGTTCCGCTTCTATGATCCGCAGGGCGGCCGCGTGCTGGTCGGGGGCGAGGATATCGCGCTGGTGACGCAGGACAGCTTGCGCGCGCGCATCGGCATCGTTCCGCAGGACTCGGTGCTGTTCAACGAGAGCCTTGCCTATAACATCGCCTACGGGGCCGAGGGCGCAGATGACGCGATGGTTGAACAGGCTGCGCGCGATGCCGCGCTGATGCCGCTGATCGGACGCCTGCCCGATGGCTTTGGCACTATGGTGGGCGAGCGCGGATTGAAGCTTTCGGGCGGCGAAAAGCAGCGCGTTGCCATCGCCCGAACGCTGGTCAAGAACCCGCCGATCCTGCTGCTCGACGAGGCGACCAGCGCCTTGGACACCCGCACCGAGCAGGAAATCCTCGGCACGCTCAAGCGGCTTGAGGAAGGCCGCACCACCATCGCGATCGCGCACCGGCTTTCGACCATTGCGGACGCCGACAATATCCTCGTGCTGGATCACGGCACGCTCGCTGAAAGCGGCACGCATAATGCGCTGCTCGCCAAGGGCGGGCTCTATGCCGAGATGTGGTCGCGGCAGGCGGCCGAACGGCGCGAGGATGATGCTCCGGCTGCGGCCGAGGCGGCGGAGTAGCGCGCGCCGCGGGGATTGCCCGCGCCCCTGCGGCTGACTACTCCTGCTCTTCAGGTCCCTTATGAGGGACAATCCTGAGAGAGAGACCGCTGCCCATGCGCCCGAACACCCGTCTGTTTGCTTTGCTGCTTGCTTCTGCCGCTGTGCCGGTCGCCGCACAGAACG
The DNA here is from genome assembly GCA_046339235.1 of Erythrobacteraceae bacterium. Classification (GTDB taxonomy): domain Bacteria; phylum Pseudomonadota; class Alphaproteobacteria; order Sphingomonadales; family Sphingomonadaceae; genus Erythrobacter. The sequence goes on from JBKDUW010000182.1 coordinate 3,940, forward strand.
CCCCGGCACCAGCACCCGCTTCACCCGAAGCGCCCGCCCTGCCGGTCCCCGCAGCGCTGACCGCCGAGCAAATGCCGCCCGTCCCGCTGGAACTGGCGGCCCGCGTGCGGCCCTATCTCGAATCCCGCGGCGCAGGCTTTGCAGGCTGGGACCCTAACACCCGCGCGGTGCTCATCAACACCCGTTTTGCCAATGTCAGCCAGCTGCACCGCGTCGCCATGCCGATGGGTGCGCGCACCCAGATCAGTTTCGAGGCCGAGCCGGTCTCGGGATCCTATGCCCCGACCAAGGGCGATGTGCTGCTTGTGGCCAAGGATCGCGGCGGGGACGAGTATTACCAGCTCCACACGCTCAAGGACGGGCGGCTCACGCTGCTGACCGATGGCAAGAGCCGCAACGAGCCCAATGCGTGGAGCAAGGACGGCGAGCTGGTGGCGTTCAGCTCGACCCGCCGCAACGGCGTGGATTCCGATCTCTACGTGATGGACCCGCGCAATCCCGCCTCGGCGCGGATAGTGCACGAAAGCAAGGGCGGCGGCTGGGCGCTGGTCGCCTTCGCGCCGGGCAATGCGCGCGCCTATGTCGCCGATTACAAGTCGGTGCAGGATGTCGATCTCTACACCCTCGATTTCGCCACCGGCGCAATGACCGCGATCGGCGATCCCAAGGCCGAGATTGCCTATAGCGGCTTGGAAATTGCGCCGGACGGCACGCTGTGGGTCACCAGCGATCAGGGCTCCGATTTCCAGCGTCTCGGCCGCCTTGCTCCGGCCTCGGGCGCGTTCACGCCGGTCTCGAAGGAGCAATGGGACGTCGACAGTTTCGACATTTCCGATGACGGCAAGACCATCGTCTACAAGGTCAATGAAGCCGGATCGGACCGGATGCGCATTCTCGATGTGGCGAGCGGCAAGGTGACCAAGGTCGATGCCCTGCCTGCGGGCCAGATCGGCGGGATCGAGATCGCGCCGTGGGGCGAGATCGGCTTCTCCTTCAACAGCGCCAAGAGCGCGGCGGATGTGTGGTCGCTCGATCCCAAGACGATGCAGATCACCCGCTGGACTCGAAGCGAGACCGGCGGGCTCGATCCTTCCGTGAATGTCGAACCGCGGATTGTGACGACCAAGAGCTTTGACGGCCTCGAGGTCTCCGGCCTGCTCTATCTCCCCGATCCGGCGAAGTTTCCTGGCAAGCGCCCGCTGATCGTCGACATCCATGGCGGACCCGAAGGGCAGAGCACCGCCGGCTTCATGGGGGCCGACAATTACCTACTCAACGAGCTGGGCGTCGGGGTGTTCTTGCCCAATGTCCGCGGCTCGACCGGCTACGGCAAGACCTTCGTCAGCTTGGACAATGGCCCCTTCAAGCGCGAGGATTCGGTCAAGGACATGGCCGCGCTGATCGATGCGGTGCGCAAGGATGCGGCGGTCGATCCGGCCAAGGTCGGCCTCACCGGCGGATCATACGGCGGCTATATGTGCTATGCGGCCGCCGTGCAGCTCAAGGACAAGCTGACCGCGACCCAGTGCACGGTGGCGATCAGCAACTTCGTCAGCTTCCTTGAAAACACCAATCCCTACCGGCAGGATCTGCGGCGGGTGGAATATGGCGACGAGCGTGTGCCCGAGCAGCGCGCCAAGCTGACCGAAATCAGCCCGCTGACCCGTGTCGGCGAGATCACCAAGCCGATGTTCGTGATCACCGGCGCCAATGATCCGCGCGTGCCCAAGTCCGAAGCCGACCAGATGGTCGCCGCGATCCGGGCGAACGGCGGCGAGGCCTGGCACCTTGTCGCTGCCGACGAAGGCCATGGCTTCCGCAAGAAGGCCAATTCCGAATACGCTTTCCTCGCCCAGCTGGTGTTCTGGGAGAAGCACCTGCTGGGCAAGTGACGCTGCAAGCCTGACCTGTTGGAGACACATGTGACACTGTCCAGGAACCGAAAACCCGGTCCCCCGAAGGGCTGCACGGGCTGTGTGCGCGCGCTGAGGGTAGGGGATGCGGCAAGGCGGGAATGACAGCGCATGCCGCGATCATGTCAGGTGCGCGGCCAGTAGGAAAGCTGCGCAGATCAGGAAGGGGCGACAGCCAGCCCGCGCAACACTGCGAGCGCCTCTTCGCGCCGGTCCCATGGAACAAGCAGGTGATCATGGTGGTATCCCGCCACGACATTGCAAGCGATCCCGACCCCTGCCAGGGCGCCTGACACCGCCGCAGTCAGCCCCACGCCTTCGAGCGCGGAGTGAACCATCAGGGTGATGCGGGCGAATACGGCGCCCTCTCCCGCTCCGGCGACAATCGCCGTGATGCCCTCGTCCTCGCGGATCAGAGCGAAGGCATCTGCGGGCGGCGCGCCCTCCACCTGCACAAAAAACCACGCCCGTTCGTCCAGCACCGGAGCCATCCCCGCCAGCATCGCGGCAAGATCGCTGACTGGTACCGCCGCCATCAGAGGATATACTTCGAAAGGTCGGTATTGCCCGCAAGCCCGGCGAGCCGCTCCTTCACATAGGCGGCATCGATCCGCACGGTCTCGCCCTTGCGGTCTTCGGCGGTGAAGCTGATCTCTTCGAGCAATCGCTCCATCACCGTCTGCAAACGCCGCGCGCCGATATTCTCGACCGTGCCGTTCACCTGCGCCGCGATCGACGCAATCGCGGCGATCGCATCCTCGTTGAAATCGAGCGTCACCTCCTCGGTCGCCAGCAGCGCCTTGTAGTGCGCGACGAGATTGGCGCGGGTCTCGCTGAGGATCCGCACGAAATCGGCCTCGGTCAGCGCGCGCAGCTCGACCCGGATCGGCAGACGGCCCTGCAATTCGGGCAGCATGTCCGAAGGCTTGGCGACATGGAACGCGCCCGACGCGATGAACAGCACGTGGTCGGTCTTCATCGGGCCGTATTTGGTGGCCACGGTCGTGCCCTCGATCAGCGGGAGCAGATCGCGCTGCACGCCTTCGCGCGACACCGAACCGCCGCGCACATCGCTGACGGCGATCTTGTCGATCTCGTCGAGAAACACGATCCCGTTGGTTTCCGCGTTGAGGAGCGCGGCGCGCGCGACATCATCCTGATCGAGGCGCTTGTCGGCCTCCTCGTCGACCAGCCGGTCCCACGCATCGGGCACGCGCAGCTTCTGGCGGCGCGTGGCTTTGCGCCCGAAAGCCTTGCCCATCATGTCCGAGAGGTCGATCATCCCCACCTGTCCGCCCATATTGCCCATGTCGAACGGGGCAGATGGGCCGTCTGTGACTTCGATCTCGACCTCGACATCGTTCATCGCGTTCTGGGTGATGCGCTGGCGGAAGGCGGCGCGGGTCGCCTCGGAGGCGTTGTCGCCCACCAGCGCATTGAGCAGCCGGTCCATCGCGGCTTCGGAGGCGGCTTCGCGCACCTTGTCGCGGCGGCGTTCCTTCTCCAGACGGATCGCCTCTTCGACCAGATCGCGGGCGATCTGTTCAACATCGCGCCCGACATAACCGACTTCGGTAAACTTGGTCGCCTCGACCTTGATGAAGGGGGCTTCGGCGAGCTTGGCCAGCCTGCGGCTGATCTCGGTCTTGCCGCAGCCGGTCGGCCCGATCATCAGGATGTTCTTGGGCGTGACCTCGTCGCGCAGATCGGCGCCGAGCCGCTGCCGCCGCCAGCGGTTGCGCAGCGCAACCGCTACCGCGCGCTTGGCCTCGGCCTGACCGATAATGTGTTCGTCGAGCGCAGCGACAATCGCCTTGGGCGTGAGCGCCTGCGGAGCGAGGGAAGTGGTCATGGGGTCTTTCTATGCAGTTCCTTGTCGCTATGTGGCGCGGCCAGCCGCCGGTTCAAGGCCAGCGTCATCGGCCGCTCAACCCGGACATGGAACAGCCAGCCGAGCGCCACTGTCGCCAGCATCGCGCTGACGAAGTATTCCCACGGCCCCGCATCGAACCCCGGCACGAGGCCCCAGAACCACAGCCAGAACCACGCAATCGGCACGTGCAACAGATAGACGGCATAGCTGATGTCGCCGGCGCGGTTGATCAGGTGCGCGCCGGGCAGCGTCAGTGGCCCGCCCAGCGCGGCAAAAGCAATCAGCAGCGCGGGCACGCCGCACCATGCAAGATAGTCCCACCCCATCGCGCTCGCCTGCGGCGGGAAAGGCACCAGCCACAATGCCGCTGCGCTCGCCGCCAGCGCCAGCCAGCGCAGCCATGCCGGCGCCGTGCCCCCGCCCGTCCGCCACAGCGCGATGGCCATGCCGGCGGCAAACATCACCGAGACCGGCCGGGTGAGCGCGAAGAGAAAGGGATTGACCGGCGGCACCCAGGTTCCGGCGATCACCAGCCCCGCCAGCACCGCTGCCACGCCCAGCAATGCCTGCTGGCGCGGCCACGCCAGAAACAGTCCGAAGACGAAATAGAAGGTCATTTCGTAGAACAGTGTCCAGCCGACCCACAGGAACGGCATCGGGCGCAGGTAAACCGTATCCGGCCAGTACGGAATCAGCGCGAGCGACTTGGCCAACTTGCCGCCATCGATCGGGGTGGGAAACAGCGTCAGGAAGATCGCCGCCAGCAGCAAGGTCGCAAGCCAGTAAGGCGGCATGATGCGGATGAAGCGCCGCCGCCAGAACAGCCATCTTGCGCCGGGCTGGCCGAACTGGCCCGCTGCCGCGAGCACCATCACATGGCCCGAGAGAATGAAGAACAGCATCACGGCCAGCTGTCCGGGAATATCGCCGCGCCAGATTGCCGCGAGACCGAGGCCGGGGCCGATATGGTCGGCAAAGGCAAAGGCGATATGCCCCGCCGCCACGGTGATCGCAGCAAGCGCGCGCAGCAGCTGTATTGCGGCGATCTTGTCGCCCGCCTGCTGCTTCATGGTGCCGTTGATCGCCCCGCTCCCCCGCGCTTGAGGCACGGCGAATAGGGCTAAACCGTTTCGACCGTCAAATTGCCGTTGGTAAAGACGCAGATGTCGGCTGCGACCGCCATCGCCTTCCTTGCGATGGTTTCGGCGTCGCTCTCGTAATCGGCGATCGCGCGGGCCGCGGCGAGCGCGAAATTGCCGCCCGAACCGATCGCGGCGATCTCGCCCACCGGTTCCAGCACATCGCCATTGCCGGTCAGCACCAGCAGCGTGTCCTTGTCGGCGACGATCATCAGGGCTTCGAGATTGCGCAGGTACTTGTCGGTGCGCCAGTCCTTGGCAAGCTCGACACTCGCGCGCATCAGCTGCCCGGAATATTGCTCGAGCTTCTTTTCGAGCCGCTCGAACAGGGTGAAGGCATCAGCGGTCGCGCCGGCAAACCCGGCAATCACGCTGCCATCGCCAAGTCGGCGCACCTTGCGGGCATTGGGCTTCATCACAGTGTTGCCCATCGACACCTGCCCGTCACCCGCGATCACGGTGACGCCGCCGCGCCGAACGCCGATGATGGTGGTGCCGTGCCACTGGATCAGGCCGTGGCTGTCTGAAGTGTTGCTCATGGGGCCAAATATGGCGCGCCTGTCCGCAGGATCAAGCGCGCCGCTGGCTTGGCCCTATGGCCCGCCCGGCCCGCCGCCACCCGGCAGGCCCGCCCCACCGACCTGGCCGATATTGCCGAACAGGTCTTCCAGGAAGCCGCGCTCGCGGCCCAGCGTCGGCGTCTTGTCGCCATCGGGATCGAGATAGGTGATCTTTTCGACCCCGGTCCGCCCGACCTCGGCCACCTTGCCCGCTTCATCGAAGCGCACCGACAGCACCGTGTGCTGGCGGATCTTCGGCCGCGAGAACGGGCGCTGGCCGGTGATGCTCGACACGTAATACCACGTCGGCGCACCGAACTGGCTGGTGAAGGTCGGCCGGCCCAGCGCACCTTCGACCGAGCGCTGGTTGTCGAGCCCGGGCTGGACCACATCGGCGAGCAAGGGATCGGTGATGTAGCCGCGCGATTCGTTGATCGAGGTGCAGGCGGGTAGCGCCGCCGCCACGCCCAACACCAGTGCAGCTCGCATGATCGCGGGCCGACGGCTTGCCTCGGGTGTCATTTTCGCCATCTGCGTCAAATCAGGTCCGTTCCGTAAAGTCTCCGCGCGCAGCGGCTGTCTCATATTCCTTGGGACTTGTGCTTTAAGGGGCTAGGCACAAGCTTGCAACGCACCATCTGTGGGCAGATGCGCGCAGCGGAGTGACACGGGTGGCTTGAACCCTGCTTGAACGCATCCGCAGCGGCCCGCCCAGCGTAAGTGCAGGCACACCTGAGAACGATTTTACCAAAGGCGAATACCCTCCCATGTCCTTCCTTTCCCGCCTGCTCGGCACGGCCCCTGACCCGCGCGAGAGCGTGCGCCCGCTGTGGCACCGCGTGATCGAGCTCGCCCGCGATCCGGCCTATTATGCCGACTGCAAGGTGGCGGATTCAATCGCCGGGCGGTTCGATCTGATCACCGCAGTGCTGAGCGTGGTGATGGTGCGCGTCGAGGCCTCCGAAATGCGGGCTGAAAGCGCGCTGCTGGCCGAGCTGTTCGTCGAGGACCTGGACGGGCAGCTGCGCGAATTCGGGGTGAATGATGTCGTCGTCGGCAAGCGCATCGGCAAGCTGATGAGCGTGTTGGGCGGGCGGCTCGGCGCCTATCGCGGCGCGCTCAATGCCGGCGATCTCGAGCGGCTGACGGGCGCGGTGCAGCGCAATGTCACCTTTGCCGACGGCGCAGACGAGGCCGCCAGCGCGGCGGCTGTGGCCGAGCGGCTGATGAAGCTGTCCGAGCGCCTTGCGCGCTTCTCGGATGCCGAAATGATGAAAGCGAGCGCGATCTGGTGAGCGGCGATCCGACCGAACTGACCCGGATGGTCAAGGCACGCCCGCTGCCGGGCGAGCCAGTGGTGATCACCGCGAGCGAGGCAGAGCGCGCGGCACTGACCAGCCGGTTCGGCTTGGGCGCGGTCGAAAGCCTGCGGGCCGAAGTGGCGCTCGAGCAGAAGCCCCGCGCGATCCGCGCCACCGGGCGGCTGACGGCGACAATCATGCAGCCCTGT
>JBKDUW010000183.1:0-14137 GCA_046339235.1 Erythrobacteraceae bacterium
GGAAGATGGCGGCACCGGCTGGAGCCCGACGCAGAAGTTCATTTTCGAAAAGGAATGCGCGCTGGCCGGCGCGCCGGCGCTGGCGATCCTCGGCCTGCGCCTCGTCGGCCCTGTGATCTGCGCCTTTGGCACGCCCGAACAGAAGGCGCGCTTCCTGCCGGGCATCCTGTCGGGCGATGATTACTGGTGTCAGGGCTATTCCGAGCCGGGCAGCGGCTCCGACCTTGCCAGCCTCAAGACCGCCGCGCGTTTGGATGGCGACGAGTATGTCATCAACGGATCGAAGATCTGGACCACCCACGCCCATCACGCCAACTGGATCTTCGCGCTGGTGCGCACCGATGCTGCGGTGAAGAAACAGGCCGGGATCAGCTTCCTGCTGGTGCCGATGGACCAGCCCGGCGTTGCGGTGACCCCGATCTATTCGATGTCGGGCGATCACGAGGTCAACGCGGTGTTCTTCACCGATGCCCGCACGCCCGCAGAAAACCGCATCGGCGACGAGGGACAGGGCTGGAGCGTCGCCAAGTTCCTGCTGGAGAACGAGCGCGGCGGATCATGCTATGCTCCGCGCCTGCTGCAATCGATCGACCGGCTCGAAGCGCTGGCCGAGACCCAGCCCTCGGGCGTCAACGGCGCGCTGGCGCATGATCCGCGCTTCCGCGACCGGCTCGCCCGCGTGCGGCTCGAGGCTGAGGCGCTCGAAGTCACCGAACTGCGCATCCTCGCCGAACTAGCCAAGGGCCGCGCGCCCGGGCCGCAGACCTCGCTGGTCAAGCTGCTGGGATCGAATATCGGCCAGAAGGTCGATGTGCTTCGGCTCGAGCTGCTCGGGCCGGATGCGCTGCAATTGCCGCTCGAACGCCCGCTCTACGGCAACGAAGCGCCCGAGCCGGTGGGGAGCGAATATGCCCAGACCGCGATGGGCCGCTACCTCAACAACCGCGCCGCGACGATCTTCGGCGGCTCGGACGAAGTGCAGAAGAACATCATCGCCAAGACCGTGCTTGGTCTCTGAGAGGACTAAAGACCAATGGACGTTTCAAAGCTGATGTTCCGCGAGGGCCTGATGGTGGGCGAGCGCATTCTCGTCACCGGCGGCGGCACCGGGCTCGGGCGCGAGATGGCCGAGGGCTTCCTGAAGCTGGGCGCGACCGTCTACATCTGCGGGCGGCGGCAGAACAAGCTGGACGAGACGGCGGCAGAGTTGACGGCCTTGCACGGCGGCAAGATCGTGGGCCACGCCTGCGACATCCGTGATGCGGACGCGATCCACGCGATGGTCGATGCTATCTGGGCCGATGGCGGGGCTTTGACGGGGGTTGTCAACAACGCCGCGGGCAACTTCATCAGCCGCACCGAGGATCTCTCGGTCAACGGCTTCAACGCGATTGCCGACATCGTCATGCGCGGCACCTTCTATGTCACGCTCGACATCGGCAAGCGCCTGATTGCCGAGAAGAAGCGCGCCAGCTTCCTCTCGATCCTCACGACCTGGGTGTGGTCGGGCAGCGCGTTTGTGGTGCCGTCGGCCATGTCCAAGACCGCGATCAATGCCATGACCCAGAGCCTCGCAACTGAGTGGGGCCGCTATGGCCTGCGCTTCAACGCCATCGCGCCGGGCCTCTTCCCGACCAAGGGCATGAGCGCGCGCCTGTCCCCCGGCGGGCAGGGCGGCAATTCCAAGAACGACCTCAACCCGATGGGCCGCGCGGGCGAGATGCATGAACTCGCCAACCTCGCGGTGTTCTTGATGGGGCCAGGCGCGGAATATGTGAACGGCCAGACCATCGCGATCGACGGCGCGGGCTTCCAGGCCAATGGTGGCACCTTCTACCCGATGCTCCACGCACTGGGCGATGCCGAATGGGATCAGATGCGCAGCATGATCAAGGGCACCAACGAGAAGGACAAGGCCGACCGCGCGGTCGGCTGACGGCGTGGCGGGCGCGGGTCAGGCCCGCGCCGCGATCTCCGCCGCGTCGAAATAGTGGATGCGCAATTCGCGCAGCAACCCGTCCTCGAATGAGCCCGCCTCGCAGATCGTCTGGGTGAAGGGCGCAGAGCCGTCCTTGGGATGCATGGTGAGGCGGATCACCATCACCGCCCAGGTCTCGCCGCCGGTGCAGTCGAGCATTTCAAGCTTGGTGTCGGCCCAGGTGCCATACATCGCCGCAGCACAGCGCTGCAGCGCATCCTTGCCGCGCCACTCGCCTGCAAAGGGTAGCGAGTTCGCCTCGTAGAGCACGAAATCGGGATGAATCAGCGCCTCGACCGCACCCCAATCGCGCGTCCCGGCGGTGGCATAGACCCTCGCCAGCATCTCCCTCGGCGTGCTCACTCCTCAATCGTTCCGATCAGATCGCCGACCTTGTAAACCGCGCCTTCCTCGCCGGTGGGATGGATCACCCCGCTGGCCTGGGCCTCGATCTCGGTGGTGCTCTTGTCGGTCTCGACGGTGTAGATGATCTCACCCTTCTCGACGCGCTCGCCATCGCCGAACATCCATTCGACGAGAGTCATTTCGACTGCGCTCATGCCAAGCTTGGGGATGCGGATTTCACTAGCCATCAGACCTTTCCTACGCTCGCTTTGATCTGTGCGACAATGTCCGACTTCTGCGGAATCCATGCCTGTTCCAGGTGCGAGGCGAAGGGCACGGCGGAGAAGGTGCCGCCGATGCGCCGCACCGGACCCTTGAGGCTGTCCCAGCACTTTTCCTGGATGTTGGCGGCGAGCTCTGCCCCGGTGCCGAAGGGGCGCACCGCTTCGTGCAGGGTGATCGCGCGGCCGGTCTTGCGCACCGACGCCAGCACGGTTGCCTCATCGTACGGAGCAATGGTGCGCAAGTCGATGACTTCGACGGAGATACCCTCCTTGGTCAGATCATCGGCCACGCTAAGCGCATCGAGCACGGTGCGGCCATAGGTGATGATCGAAATGTCGGTCCCCTCGCGCGCAATCGCCGCCTTGCCGAGCGGCACGCGGTAACCCGGGCCGGGATCTTCCGCCTTGAGGCCGTAGCACAGGATGTTCTCGATGAAGATCACCGGGTCATTGGCGTCGATGCTCGCCCGCATCAGCCCGCGCGCGTCCGCCGGGTTGCTGGGCGTGACCACATGGATGCCGGCGACATGGGCGAACCACGCCTCGAGCATATCCGAGTGCTGCCCGCCAAAGCCGACGCCGACGCCGGTGGTGGTGCGGATCACGATCGGACACGGGGTCTGCCCACCCGACATGAAGCGCAGCTTGGCCGCGTGGTTGACGATCTGGTCCATGCACACGCCGACGAAGTTCATCAGCATGATCTCGGCAATCGGACGCTGGCCCGCCAGCGCGGCACCCACCGCCGCGCCGATGATCGCGGTCTCCGAGATCGGCGTCGCGCGGATGCGGTTCGGCCCATATTTCTCGGTCAGGCCCGAGGTGATCTTGAACACCCCGCCGCCCTGCTTGGCGGCGACATCTTCGCCGAGGCAGAACACGCCCGGATCGTCGGCCATTGCCTCGTCGATTGCGAGGTTCAGCGCCTGGGTCATGGTGATCTGGGCCATCAGGCGGTCTCCTCGAGCACGTCTTTGTAGATTTCGTCGGTATCGGGCAGCGGGGCGGCCAGCGCGTGTTCGACCGCAGCGTCGATCTGCGCGTTGATATCAGCGACGATGGCGTCCAGCTGCTCTTCGGTGAACTGGTGCTCCAGCATCACCTGCCGCAGCTTGGGCAGCGGGTCTTCGGCCTTCATTTCGGCGATGTGTTCGGGCGGCATGTAGCTGAAGTCGGCGCCGAAGAAGTGGCCCATCATGCGGTAGCACATGGCCTCGACCAGCGTCGGGCCTTCCCCCGCCCGCGCCCGCGCGACCGCTTCGACCATCGCGGGGTAGATCTGGTGGACGTCATTGCCGTCGACCGTCACGCCCTTCATGCCATAACCAGCCGCGCGCGATGCGATGTTGGTACTGTCAGTGTGGTCGGCGTAAGCGGTGTGCTCGCCATAGCGGTTGTTCTGACACAGGAAGATCACCGGCAGCTTGTAGAGCTGGGCCATGTTCATCGCTTCGTGGAAGCCGCCGATATTGGCCGCGCCGTCACCGAAACTCACCAGCGTCACCCGGCCATCACCATTGTTCTGGCTCGCCATGGCGAGACCGTTGGCGATGGGCAAACCGCTGCCGACCACGCCGGTGGTAACCATGATCCCCGTGTCAGGATCGGTGATGTGCATGGTGCCGCCCTTGCCCTTGCAGGTGCCGGTAGCCTTGCCGAGGCATTCGCCCCACCACTTTTCCATCGGGATGCCCTTGGCGGTCTGCTCGCCCTGGCCGCGATAGGTGCAGACGACGTAGTCTTCCTTCTCCAGCGCCGCCATCGCCGCCGCCGATACCAGTTCCTGCCCGCGCACGCAGTAATACATCACCGCGACCTTCCCGCCCATCAAGAGCTCGCGGAACTTCTCGTCGGTGCGGTTCACCTTCATCGTGCGGGTGTAGATGTCGAGCAGCTTGTCGCGGTCGATTTGCGCCATGGTTGTCACCTTATAGGGGGATGCGAGGGATCAGAACTGGACGCGCTGCGTGAAGCCGCCATCGACCACGATGTTCGCGCCGGTCATGTAGGGCACGGCCGGGCTGGCGACGAAGACGATCGCCTTGGCCACTTCCACCGGCTCGCCGAAACGGCCCATCGGCATCTTGGCGAGCGTGCCATCGAACAGTGGCTTCATGTGCTCCTCGATGATCTCCCAGTTGCCGCCCTTGTAATAGATCGCGCCCGGCGAAACCGTGTTCACGCGGATGCCCTTGGCGGCATAGGCCTGCGAAAGCTGCGAGGCATAAGTAATCAGCGCGGCCTTCAGCGCGTTGAACGGGTTGGGCGCGATGAAGGTTTCGAGCGCGGCGGTGCTCGACAGCATCACGATCGAGCCGGTCCCCGAGGCTTCAAGATAGGGTGTGAGCGTCTCGACCGCATAGGCCGCGCCCTTGATGTCCATGTCGAGACAGGCCTGCCAATCCCCCGCCCCGCCCGTACCAGAGGCGCTCGCGGTGTGGACGAAGATATCGCAGCCGCCGAGTTCCTGCGCCGCCTTTTCGAGCCACGCCTGATAGGCTTCGGTGCCGGTCGCCATGTCGAAGACTTCGGCAAACACCTTGCCCGGCCCGGCAGCGTCGATTTCGGCGACGGCGGCGGCGATCTTGTCTTCCTTGCGGCTGAAGAAGGCGACGTCAGCGCCCTCAGCCGCGAACAGCTTGAGTGCCTGCAGGCCGAGGCCATGCGCCCCGCCGTTCATGATCACTTTCTTGCCCTTGAGTCCCAGATCCATAGTGCCTCTCCCCGGCTTGCCGTTGTGGGTCGAAGGGATAGCCGAGTGGGGGGGCGGGGCGTATCGTCAATTTTGTGGGGGTAGGGCCATAGTCCCAGAATAGCGCCCGAACGGTCGCACAGCGACCGCAAGCACGACCGCCCTAAAATAGCGAAGCGGTAGGCCGAACAAGATCGCGCGCCCGCAGGTGCCCGGAACGTCGCGTAGCGAAGTGGAGGATCTGCACCGAGGACGTCGGCCCGGGGGGCGACGAAACCACAAGGACTCCAATCTCACCTTTGGCGAGTATGGTGCTGCTGGGGAGGATTGAACTCCCGACCTCACCCTTACCAAGGGTGCGCTCTACCACTGAGCTACAGCAGCGCCGGATAAGGCGCGCCCTATTGTCGCGCTCCCCTGCAATGTCAAGCGGGGGTTGAAGGGGATGCCTCTTATCTGCAATGCGTTTCGCATGAATGAAGGCGCCGCCAAGAATATGTCCCGTGAGGAACGGCTCGCGGCCAAGCTGCGCGAGAACCTGCGGCGTCGTAAGGCCCAGGCGCGGGAGGCCGCGGGTACGGGGGGCGATTCGGATGCGCCGACAGAAGGGCTTTCCAAGCGCCCCGGCGAAAGCTAACGGAAGCCGCTCCCGACGAATTGCCGGAGCCACCATGCCCAAGCTCATCCTTGTCCGCCACGGCCAGAGCCAGTGGAACCTTGAAAACCGCTTCACCGGTTGGTGGGATGTCGACCTGACAGAGCAAGGCGTGGCCGAGGCGACTGCGGCGGGCGCGCTGCTCAAGGCCAAGGGCGTGCTGCCTACCGTCGCCTTCACCTCGCTCCAGACCCGCGCGATCAAGACGCTGCATCTGGCGCTCGAGGCGGCGGGCCGCCTGTGGATCCCCGAGACCAAGGACTGGCGGCTCAACGAACGCCACTATGGCGGGCTCACCGGGCTCGATAAGCAGGAAACCCGCGAGAAGCATGGCGACGAACAGGTGCTGATCTGGCGCCGCAGCTTCGACGTGCCGCCGCCGGTGCTTGAAGCAGGCAGCGCCTTCGATCTCGCGGCCGACCCGCGCTATGCCGGGATCGCGATCCCGAACACCGAAAGCCTCAAGCTCACGATTGAACGCGTGCTGCCCTATTGGGAAAGCGTGATCCTGCCCGTGCTGGCCAGCGGCGAGACGGTGATCATCGCCGCCCACGGCAACAGCTTGCGCGCGCTGGTAAAGCATCTCTCGGGCATTTCGGACGCGGACATCACCGATCTGGAGATTCCCACCGGCCAGCCGATCATCTATGACTTTGACGACGCAATGGTGCCGGGTGAGCGGTATTATCTGAAGGACGCATGATGGAAGTGACCGGGGGACGCGTAGCCATCGTGATGGGGAGCCAGTCCGACTGGCCGACCATGAAGGCCGCCGCCGAGGTGCTCGACGAGCTCGAAGTGCCCTACGAGGCGCGGATCACCTCGGCCCACCGCACGCCTGACCGGATGGTCGCCTTTGCCAAGGGCGCGGAGGGCGAGGGCTTCGATGTGATTATCGCCGGCGCGGGCGGCGCGGCGCATCTGCCCGGCATGATCGCCAGCATGACGCACCTGCCGGTGCTGGGCGTGCCGGTGCAATCGAAGGCCTTGAGCGGCATGGATAGCCTGCTTTCGATCGTGCAGATGCCCGGCGGCATTCCGGTCGGCACGCTGGCGATCGGCGAGGCCGGCGCGAAAAATGCCGGACTGCTGGCTGCCTCGATCCTCGCCCTGTCGGACAAGGACCTGTCCGAACGCCTGCAAGACTGGCGCGCTGCCAAGAGCGCCGCCGTGGCAGAGGTTCCGCAAGACTGATGCTGCCCGCAGGCTCCATTATCGGCATTCTGGGCGGCGGCCAGCTGGGCCGGATGATGGCGATGGCCGCACTGCAGCTCGGCTACCGCGCCATCGCCTACGCTCCGCCAGGAGATAATGTCGCCGAGGACGCCTGCGCCGATTTCTTCGAGAGCGGCTGGAGTGATCGCGAGGCGCTCGCCGCCTTTGCGGCGAAGTGCGACGTGGTGACCTGGGAGTTCGAGAACGTCCCTCTCGCCGCGGTCGCCGCGATTCCCCCAGCCCTGCTCGCCTGCCCGGCGCGCGCGCTCGAAGTGGCGCAGGACCGGCTGAACGAGAAGAGCTTCATCGCCGATCTCGGCGGCACCTCGGCCGCCTATGCGCGGGTCGAGAGCGACGATGACTTCGCCCGCGCCCTTGTGAGCGTCGGTACCCCCGGCATCCTCAAGACCGCGCGCGAGGGCTATGACGGCAAGGGCCAGTGGCGGATCGCTTCGGCCCATGAGGCGAGCGGCGTGGGCTTCCCCGGGCGGCCCTGCGTCTACGAAGGGCTGGTGGCGTTCGAGAACGAGTTCTCGGTGATCCTTGTGCGGTCGACGACAGGCGAGGTGCGGTTCTGGGCTTCGACCGCCAACCACCACGAAGGCGGGATGCTGGCGCAATCGGTGCTGCCTGCGGGCGCATTGATCGAGGCGCAGGTGGGGCAGGCCCGCGAACTTGCCGCGAAGACCGCGCAGGCCTTGGGCTATGTCGGGGTGCTGACACTCGAATTCTTCGCCACGGCGCAAGGCCCGGTGTTCAACGAGATGGCCCCTCGGGTGCACAATTCGGGCCACTGGACGATCGAGGGTGCGGCCACCAGCCAGTTCGAAAACCACATCCGTGCCATCACCGGCCTGCCGCTGGGTGCTACCGCGTCCCGCTTTGCCAGCATCGATATGCGCAACATCGTCGGCGATGCGGCGCTCACCGCACATGAAATCCTCAGCGAGCCGGGCGAACCGCACCTGCACCTCTACGGCAATCGCGAGGCGCGCGAGGGCCGCAAGATGGGCCACGTCACCCGCGTGGGGCACGCGTTGGCATGAGTACGGGGGCGTGAACCTCGAAATCGTCCTGATCTATGCCCGCGCCGCCAATGGCGCGATCGGACGCGAGGGCGATCTGCCGTGGCGCTTGCCCGCCGACCTGAAGCGCTTCAAGGCGCTGACGATGGGCAAGCCGATGGTGATGGGGCGCAAGACCTTCGCCAGCCTGCCAGGCCTGCTCCCCGGCCGCCGCCACATCGTGCTGACCCGCGGCGAGAGCCTTGGCGAGGGCGCAGAACGGGCCGGATCGGTCGAGGAGGCTTTGGCGTTGGCCGCCAAGGGCAATGACAGCGGCGCGGTCGCGGTGATCGGCGTGGCGGCGATCTATGGCCTGTTCCTGCCGATTGCCCACCGGATCGAACTCACCCAGATCCATGCCGATTACGAGGGCGACACCTTCATGGCAGAACCGGCCCGCGATTGGGTGCTGACCAGGCGCGAAGATCATGCGGCAGACGGCGCTTATCCGGCGTTCTCGTTCCTGACCTTCCGCAAGGCAGGCAGCGCCTGATGCGCTGGCTCGATCACCGCGACCCTGTGCCGGGCGCCTTGCGCGGCGCAGTTATCGCGTTGGGCAATTTCGATGGATTCCATCAGGGCCATCAGGCCGTGGCGGGCGAGGCAATTGGCTGGGCCAAGGCCGAGGGCCGCCCCTCGATCATCGCAACCTTCGATCCGCATCCGGTGCGCCACTTCCGCCCCGATGTGCCGCCCTTCCGGTTGACCACGCTCGAACAGCGGCAGGAGCTTTACCTGGCCGCCGGCGCGACCGCGATGCTGGTGTTCCATTTCGATGCCGAGCTGGCGGGGACCAGCGCCGAGGATTTCATCCGCGCCATCCTGCTCGACCGCTTCGGCGCGCACGGGGTGGTGACCGGCGGCGACTTCACCTTCGGCAGGGGCGCGAAGGGCAATGTCGATCTGCTGCGCACTTTGGGAAGCGAACTCGGCCTGCAATCTCGCGTCGTCGAGCCTGTGGCAAACGGCGGCGAGGTGGTCTCCTCCAGCCGCATCCGTCAGGCGCTGCGCGATGGCGACCCGCAGCTGGCCGCGCGCCTGCTCACCCGCCCCTTTGCGATCCGCGGCATCGTCGAGCACGGCGACAAGCGCGGGCGCACCATCGGCTACCCCACCGCCAACGTGACGATCGACAACTACCTGCGCCCCAAATACGGCATCTACGCCGTCACCGGCCGCTTGCTCGCCACCGGACAGGTGCTCCACGGCGCGGCCAATATCGGCATCCGCCCGCAGTTCGAACCACCCAAGGAGCTGCTCGAGCCCTATTTCTTCGACTTCAGCGGCGATCTCTACGGGCAGGAGATCGAAGTCGCCTTCCACCACTTCCTGCGCGGCGAGGCAAAGTTTGATAGCCTCGAGGCACTGATCGCACAGATGGACAAGGATTGCGCCGAGGCGCGGCGCCTTCTAAGCGCGCAGCCGCTATGACCGACAATACCAAGCGCGATTACCGGGACACCGTCTTCCTGCCGAAGACCGATTTCCCCATGAAGGCCGGCCTCCCGCAGAAGGAGCCGGGCATTGCCGCGCGCTGGGAGCAGATCGGGCTCTACAAAGCCTTGCGTGATGCGCGCCGGGGCCGCGAGAAGTTCATCCTCCACGACGGCCCGCCCTACGCCAATGGCGATATGCATATCGGCCACGCGCTGAACCACATCCTCAAAGACATGGTCTGCCGCACCCAGAACGTGCTGGGCCGCGATGCGCCCTACGTGCCGGGCTGGGATTGCCACGGGTTGCCGATCGAATGGAAGGTCGAGGAAGCCTACCGCAAAGCCAAGAAGAACAAGGACGAGGTTCCGCCAAAGGAATTCCGCGCCGAATGCCGCGCCTACGCCCAGAACTGGGTGAACGTGCAGCGCGAACAGCTCAAGCGCCTCGGCATCATGGGCGATTGGGACAATCCCTATCTCACCATGGATTTCCAGGCCGAAGCGACGATTGTCGCGGAACTGATGAAGTTCGCCGAAGCCGGAAACGTCTATCGCGGGGCCAAGCCGGTGATGTGGTCCCCGGTCGAAAAGACAGCGTTGGCCGAAGCGGAGGTCGAATACGAGGACATCACTTCGACCCAGATCGATGTGGCATTCGAGATCGTTGAGTCGCCAATCCCCGAACTGGTCGGCGCGCACGCGGTGTTTTGGACGACGACGCCGTGGACGATCCCGGTGAACCAGGCTTTGGCCTATGGGCCGGAGGTTGAGTATCAGATCGGCAAGGTAACGGTGCATCTTGCTGGTGCAGAGAGCCTTCAAGGACGATACCTCGTAGCGGTCGATCTGCTCGATACGTTCCGGAGCCGCCTTGAAGCTGAAGTGCGGAAGATGCCCGGAGGGGCCGATTGGCCTGCAGACGCCAACATCGTCGAGTGGGACTACGTCGAAGTTCCTGAGCGGGCTGATGTAAACTTCCCTGGGGCGGTCTTCAAAGGCGCAGACCTCGCCGGCACCCTCGTCCGCCACCCGATGCACCAGTTCGGCGGGTTCTACGCGACCCCGCGCCCGCTGCTTCCCGGCGACTTCGTCACCACTGATAGCGGCACCGGCCTTGTCCACATGGCGCCCGACCACGGCGAGGACGACTTCGACCTGTGCAAGGCGAATGGCATCAACCCCGTCTTCGCGGTGATGGACGACGGGCGTTATCGCGACGACTGGCCATGGCTGGGCGCGACCGATGAGCGCCGCATGAGCGTCATCAACCCCAAGTTCAACGCGCCGCCTAATTCTGAAGGGACTGGGGGCCCGATCTGCACCGACCTGCGCGAAGCGGGCGCGCTACTCGCGGCGAGCGCGGATTACGCTCACTCCTACCCGCACTCGTGGCGCTCCAAGGCCAAGGTGATCTTCCGCTGCACGCCGCAATGGTTCGTGCCGATGGACCGCGCGATGGAGTGGATCGAGCCCAAGACGCCAGCGGACAAGCGCTGGGAGAACGAAGGCGGCGCGATCGATCCGGCCGAGGAAACCCTCTGCGCATCGCCGACTCTGCGCGAACGTGCGGTGGAAGAAATCGCCCGCGTTGAATTCATCCCCGAAAAGGGCCGCAACCGCATCGGCGCGATGGTCGAGGGGCGGCCCGACTGGGTGCTATCCCGCCAGCGCGCCTGGGGTGTGCCGATTACGCTGTTCGTGCGGCCCGACGGCACTTATCTGCAAGACCCGGAGGTCAACACCCGCATCGTCGCGGCGGTGATGCAGGAAGGCGTCGATGCGTGGGACGAGGCGCGCAAGGCGGAATATCTCGGCGCGGGCTACAAGCCCGACGATTACGAGATGGTCACCGACATTCTCGATGTCTGGTTCGATTCTGGCTGCACCCATGCCTTCGTGCTCGAAAGCGGGCGCTGGCCTGACCTCACATGGCCCGCCAACCTCTACCTCGAAGGCTCCGACCAGCATCGCGGCTGGTTCCAGTCCTCGCTCCTGCAATCCTGCGCCACGCGCGGCCGCGCGCCTTACGACCAGGTGCTGACCCACGGCTTCACGATGGACGCCAAGGGTCGCAAGATGTCCAAGAGCGAAGGCAACACCATCAGCCCGATCAAGGTGATGGAGGAATACGGCGCCGACATCATCCGCTTGTGGGCGCTCAGCGTCGACTTCACCGAGGATCACCGCATCGGCGATGAGATCCTCAAGGGCGTGGGCGACCAGTATCGCAAGCTGCGCAACACCTTCCGCTACCTGCTCGGAGCGCTCGACGGGTTTGTCGGCGACATGAGCGATGGCGGGGCCTTGCCCGAGCTTGAGGTCTATGTCCTCGCGCTGCTTTCGGAGCTGGACGGGAAGCTGAAGGCCGCGGCGCAAAGCTATGACTTCAACCTCTACACCCGGTTGCTGGTCGATTTCTGCAACGAGGACCTCTCGGCCTTCTACTTCGATATCCGCAAGGACTCGCTCTATTGCGACGGGCCGGACAGCGTGACGCGCAACGCCTATCGCACCGTGCTCGACCTCTTGTTCCACGCGCTGGTGCGCTATGCCGCGCCGGTGCTGGTGTTCACGACCGAGGAAGTGTGGCTGAGCCGCTATCCCGAGGATGGCGAGCCTGATGAGGACGGCCAGCGCGGTTCTGTCCACCTGCTCGAATGGCCGAGCGTTCCGGCGATCACCGTCGATAGCGCCCGCTGGAGCCAGCTGCGCGCGCTGCGGGACAGCGTCAACGAAGCAATCGAGCCGCTGCGGCGTGACAAGACGATCCGCTCGAGCCTCGAAGCCGAAGTGGTCGTCCCCGCCGCAGCCGTGCCCGAAGGCGTTTCGGACGAAGCGCTCGCCGAACTGTTCATCACCGCGACAGTCACCCGCGGGCAGAGCGAAAGCGTGATCGTGACCAAGACCACCCACCACAAATGCGGCCGCTGCTGGCGGCTCCTGCCAGATGTGGCAGAGGATAGCGCGCTGTGCGGGCGCTGCGATGATACCGTCGCCCAGCTGGATGCGCTGGAAGGAATCGGCGCATGAGCGGTCTGTTCACCCGCAACCGGCTGATCGGCCTTGGCTTTGCTGCCTTTATCGCCGGCATTGACCAGCTGGTGAAGTGGTATGTGATCGGCCCGCTCGCCCTGCGGCAGGTCGGCAATATCCCGCTGCTGCCGTTTTTCGATCTTACCTATACCGAGAACCGCGGCATCTCGCTGGGGATGCTGCAGGCGACCGACATGGAGACCCGCTGGCTGCTGGTGGCGTTGACCGGGGTCATCGCGCTGGTGGTGCTGGTCTGGCTGATGCGCGAGAAGGCGCTTGGCGAGATTCTCGGCCTGGCGCTGATCCTCGGCGGGGCTCTGGGCAATATCCGTGACCGGTACGAGCTGGGCTATGTGATCGACTATGCCGATCTGCATATCGGCAGCTTCCGCCCCTTCCTGATCTTCAATATCGCCGACGCCGCGATTACCATCGGCGTTGTCATTATCCTTGCCCGCAGCCTGTTCGTGCGCGACAAGGAGGCAACCGGAACCGGGGACACGCCCCGTGGAGAGACTGACAATGCGTAAACTTGCACCCGTGATCCTGCTGGCCGGCGCTTCGGCGATGCTGGCGGCATGCGGCGCCGGTGGCGGCGTGTTCAACCGCGAACGGCCCGACGAATTCGCAGTGCAGCGTCAGGCGCCGCTGGTGGTGCCGCCCGATTTCACCCTCACCCCGCCCGCGCCGGGCGCCCCGCGCCCAACCGAAGGCACCGCCTCCGAGCAGGCGCTCGAAGCGATTTTCGGCGGCCCGGCCCCGCGCAGCCGGATCGAAGCGAGCGTGATCGACCGCGCCGGCAGCGCCGCGCCCTCGATCCGCAGCACTGTGGGCGACACCGCCACCAACACCGTCGCCAAGGGCCGCGTCACCCGCGACATCATCGCTGCCCCCGAGGGCGATGGGCAGTCGGCAACCACCGTGATCCCGAGCGCCTGAGGTCAGCCTCACCAAGCTACAAGGCTAGCGCTGGAAACGGTCGCGCAGCGACCGCAAGGGCGACTGCCCGCCCACAGCGCCGCAGGCGCGAGGATTTCGCATCGCGGAGGCGATCCGGATAACAAGAACGCCCTGCTTATTCCCTGTCCTCGTCCTCGCGGCTCACCAGCAGCTTGTCGATCCGGCGACCGTCCATGTCGACCACCTCGAAGCGCCAGCCCTGATCGGTGAAGTGCTCGCCCTCGGCCGGCAGCTTCTTGAGCACCGACAGGACATAGCCCGCCGCCGTGCCGAATTCACGGTTCTCGTCGTAATCGATCCTTAGCCGGTCAGCCATCGCATCGGCCGAGTACGAACCCGCCACGAGTATCGAGACATCCTCGCGCACCGCGATCGGCACCGGGCTGGGCGGGGCGCTCGGCTATCTGCTTGGCGACGCGATCGGCGGCGACGCCGCACGCATCATCGGTGCCGGCATCGGGGGCTCGGCTGGCGC
>JBKDUW010000184.1:0-8716 GCA_046339235.1 Erythrobacteraceae bacterium
GCAGACCAACGGCATCGTCGAGCGGCTCCACAAGACCATGTTGAACGAGTTCTACCGGATCGCCTTCCGCAAGAAGATCTACCACTCCATCGCCGAGCTGCAGGCCGATCTGGATGAATGGGTTGAAAGCTACAACAACGAACGACCCCATCAAGGACGCTGGTGCTTTGGGAAAACCCCCATGCACACCTTTGTTGACGCAACGCCGCTGGCAAAGGAAAAGATGATCGCGGCCTGATCCTAACAGACAGGTCCACAACGATCACTCGCAGACACCGACTGTCCGATCAAATACCAACTTATACATTGAGGAGAAATGAAAATGAAACTTGCAGGAAAAATGTTCGCGCGGCTGGCTACCGTAGCAATGGTTGCGGCCCCGGTTGCGGCTGTCGCCAAGACGCCCGGTTCGGTGCGCGATCTGGTCGGCGCCAGGGGATCGAGCGGGGAAACGCAGCTCGAAAACCGCGGGTTCCACCTCATTTCGGGCCACACCGAATATGACAGCAAGATCAACTACTGGTGGAACGGCAACACCAAGGAATGCATCAAGGTCGTGACCTATGATGGCAATTACCAGTCGATCGACCAGACCACCAATGCCGACTGCAACCAGAAGGGCGACAGCGGCGACAAGACCGCAGCGGTCGCCGTGGGTGCAGCAGCCTTGCTCGGCATCGTGGCGCTGGCCAGCAAGTCGCACCACCGCGAAGGCCAGGACTATGACGAGCGCGGCATGTCCGATTTCGAGCGCGGCCACCGTGACGGGCTCTACAACCAAGCCTACCACAACTACAGCCGCTCGGACGCCTATTCGAACGGCTACAACAGCGGCGTGCGCGAGCGCGCCGGCCAGACCAGCTATCGCGGCGGCTACAGCCAGAGCGGTGGCTACAGCGCCTATACCGAGTTCAACGATCTCGAGGGTCGGGAGCGTGATTACGCCACCGGCGAGCTCTCCAGGCGCGGCTTCAACCAGCTCGACAACAAGCGCACCGATGAAGGTCGCTACATGACCTATTGGCGCTCGGCCTCGCGTCAGTGCCTCGTGGTCAATTCGCGCAATGGCTATATCTACTCGATCGAAAGCGTCTCGCCCCGCACCTGCCGGGACTGATCCGAAGGATCGACTATTGGAGCTCGAAGTCTGGCGCTTTGCGCACGACAAGCGGCGGCTGACCGGGCGCGAGGCAAGTCCGGTCAGTCGCAGTCTCCCCGTGAATGCGCAGACTTGCCTGCAAGGGGTGGGGCTATGAAGCGGTTTCGGTTGAATCGGTCGCGCGCGGAGATCGCGCTCGCGGCAATTGCACTCTGGCCGGCGACGCTCGGCGCGCAGGAGGCCGAGCCTGCCACTGCTGCGCCGCCTTGGCAGATCGCGGATGCGGCCGGCTCGGACGAGCTCTATGTGTCGCGCGATATTGTGGCGGCCTATGCCAATGGCACGCGCAGCCGCGACGGCAATCCGGGGCCGAATTACTGGCAGAACCATTCGCGCCACACCAGCCACATGACGGTCGAGCCGCCGAGCAAGCGGATCACGGGCGAGCAGGAAATCGTCTACACCAACAACAGCCCCGGTCCGCTGCCGATCCTGATCTTCCGGCTCTACATGAACGCGCACCATCCCGCGGCGATGCGCGAACAGCTGATCCCCGAGGCCTTCTTGACCGATGGCATCACGGTTGAGGATTTCACGATCGACGGCGTGGCCAAACCGTGGACCGATCCGGCGAGCCCGTTCGGCTCGATTAACCAGCCCGGTTCGACCATCCATTGCGTTCTGCTCGACGCACCGCTGGCACCGGGCGCGAGCGTGCGGATCACGATGCGCTGGCACTATGATCTGGTGAAGGATTCCGGCTGGAAGGAAGGCGCGATCGACGAGAACGCTTTTTCCTCGCCTATTTCTACCCGCGCATCACCAATTACAGCGACTATGGCGGCAGGCCCATCGCGCCCTTTACGCTGGGGCGCGAGTTCAACAATGATTTGAACGATTACGACGTGTCGATCACACTCCCGTGCGACCATGTCGTGTGGGCGATGGGCGAGCTGCAGAACCCCGCCGAGGTGCTGCAACCCGCGATTGCGCAGAAGCTGGCGGCAAGCCGCTCAAGCGACGCGATCGTCACTCTCGCCACGCCCGACGATATTCGCGAGGGCCGGGTCACTGCGCGCGGCGACCGCCTGACATGGCGGTGGTCGGCAAGGGCGTGCCCGATTTTGCCATCGGCCTGAGCAACGACTACCGCTGGGAAGCCTCGAGCGTCGAGGTTGATCCCGCCACCGGCCGCCGCGCCGGAGTGGAGCTTGCCTATGCCGACAGCGCGACGGATTTCGAAACGCTCTCGGCCTCGGCCCGCCAGACATTGCGCTGGGCCTCGACCCAGTGGCCGGGCGTGCCCTATCCCTATCCCAAGACCACCATCTTGCTCGGCAGCGCCGACGAGGAATATCCGATGATGGTCAATGACGGCTCGGCCATCGGCAGCCCCGATGCGGCCAAGCTGGGCGGCAATGTCTTCACCGAATTCGTCGCCGCGCACGAGATCCTGCACACGTGGTTCCCGTTCTTCATGGGCATCAATGAAAAGCGTTATCCCTTCATGGACGAAGGCTGGACCACCGCCTTTGAATATCTGCGCAACAGCGAGGTGCTGGGGCCGGAGGTAAGCGACCCGCTGTTCCGTGACTTCCGGTTCAACCTTGTCAGCTGGCCCTCGCCGGGCGCCAGCAACGACCTGCCGATCATCACGCCGCACGATTCGCTCTACGCACAAACGCCGGTGTTCGCCTTCAACCAGTATGGCAATGCGGCGCTCGGCTATCTCGCGCTCAAGGATCTGATGGGCGATGCCGCCTTCAAGACCGCGCTGCACAGCTTCATGACCCGCTGGCAGGGCAAGCGCCCGCTGCCGTGGGACATGTTTGCCAGCTTCAACAATGCAGGCGTGGGCAATTACGACTGGTTCTTCGCCCGCTGGTTCTTCGGCTACAACCACATGGATCTCGGCATCGGCGCGGTTAGCACCGCCGTCGTGACCGTGCGCAACCCCGGCGGCATGCCGCTGCCCTTCGATCTGGCGGTGACCTATGCCGACGGCTCGTCAGAGCGCATCCACCGCACCCCTGAGGCATGGAAAGACAACCCGCGCGAGACCACCATCGCTCTGCCGTCAGCCAAGCCGGTTGCGGGCGTGACGATCGACACCGGGATTTTCGAAGATTTCCAACCTTCCGACAACAATTGGAAACCCTGACATGAACGACGCTACCTCTCCCGCTCCGCTGTGGCTGCGCATTCTGCAGTTCCCGCCGATCCGGCTGGTGCTGCTCGGTGTGCCGCTGTTCTATTGCCTCGGCTTCAGCAACGCCTTCATGGAGCAGAACAAGGGTTCGCCAGCTATGGCGGTTATCGTCGCGGCGGCGATGATTGCGCTGGCGATGTGGATCTATGTCGGCTTCGCCCGCTTTATCGAGCGCCGCGAGCCGAGCGATCTGGCGCTCAAACCCGGCCTGCGCGAGCTGGGACTGGGGCTGCTGCTGGGCTCGTTGCTCTACACCGCCGGCGTGCTGGTGCTGATGGTCCTCGGCTATGCCCGGATCGAGGGGATGAACCCGGTCACGATCATGCTCCCCGCGATCGCCATGGCATTGAGCTCGGGCTTTCTGGAGGAACTGCTGTTTCGCGGCGCGCTGTTCCGGGTTGTCGAGGAATGGCTCGGCAGCTGGGCCTCGGTGGTGATATCCTCGGTGGTGTTCGGCTTTGTCCACCTGATGAACCCGTCGGCAACGATGACCGGCGCGACCTTCATCAGCATCGAGGCCGGGTTGCTGCTGGCGGCTGCCTATATGCTGACCCGGCGGCTGTGGCTGGGGATCGGGTTCCACATCTCGTGGAACTACACCCAGTCGGCGGTGTTCGGCGGGATCGTGTCGGGCGGGGTGTTCGAACCGGGCCTGTTCACGACCGTGATCACCGGTCCCGAACTGGTCACCGGCGGCACCTTCGGGCTTGAGGCCTCGCTGATCCCCTGCCTGCTGGCGACCTCGACCGGGGTGTGGTTGGCGGTGCGAGCGGTTCGCGCCGGCCATGTGGTGCTGCCGTTCTGGAACCAGAAGAGCGCGCCTCTGCCACAAACCGTCTAACAGCAGCCGGCCCGAACGATTGACGGCAGGGAGCCTGATCTGGCTCCCTGCCGTCACGTTTTTGGCGGCAATTGTGCTGCGGCTTAACCGCCGATCACGAAGGCTTCGGGGATCTCGTAGGTTTCGGTCCCGAGCTTGGCGATGGTCACGTCGCCCTTCTTTTCCGAGCTGATCGCCATGGCCGCGGTGCCATCGGCCTCGGCGGTGGAAAAGCTGAGGAAGCTGCCATCGGGGTTGAAGAAGATCGCGCGCTTGGTGCCA
The DNA here is from genome assembly GCA_046339235.1 of Erythrobacteraceae bacterium. Classification (GTDB taxonomy): domain Bacteria; phylum Pseudomonadota; class Alphaproteobacteria; order Sphingomonadales; family Sphingomonadaceae; genus Erythrobacter. Next base: position 4,411 of record JBKDUW010000184.1, read on the forward strand.
TCGGCCAGCGTCACCTCGACCGTGGTGCCGTCCAAGTCGCGCTTCACGCCGGCGTCGCACTTGGCGGCAGCTGCGCCCTTGTATCCGGCGCAGGGAATTTGTGCGGTGGCGTTATAATCGGTCCCGGCCACCAGCGCGTCGCCCTGGCTGTCGCCGTCTCCGGGTGCTGCCTCCATCGCGGCGGCAGCGGCCGCAGGATCGTTCACCTGCGCGGCGTCGTTGGTCCCCTGCCCGCAGGCGCTCAGCGCCAGCGCGCAAGCGGCAGCGGCGAGTGCGGAAAATCGCAGAGTCATGTGGTTCTCTCCCTCCGGGATATCGATCGAGGACAATCCGGCCGTTCCCGTGTGCGGCCGCCTGCCAAGCTATTCCTTTGCGCCCCGCCGGTGCAGGCCACGTTGATACCCCTCAATCCCCTGCCGCGGCCAGCACGGTCATCGACCGGCCATCATTGGTGTGATGCGGCAGCACGCTCGCGCGGGTCAACAGCACTGCGGCGCCCGGTGCCAGGCTTTCGTGGAGATGAGCCAGAAAGGCCGACGGCATCTGTACCGAGGCGGCAACAAAGGGATTGAGCACTTGTCCGGCCTCGCCCGCATGGCCGGGCACGCCCGCCAGCGTCCAGTGCGCCCGCCCCTCGGGCGTGCGGCTGAAGACGAAGACATGCGTCTCGAAATCATCCGTCGCAAGCTCGACCCGCGCGCGCCCGATCTCGACGCCGTTGCGCAGCACGATCACGCGCTTGTCGGTCGCCGAGATCACCACCGATAGCGGCCCCGTCGGCGCGAGCTCGGGCTGCCAGCGGTAGCTTTCGCCGGGGCCAAGCGGGTTGTGCGGGGTCGCATTGGCTTGCTCGTCCGCCGGCGCGATCACGCCGGCCGCCGGCATGGAGACCACGCTGCCCGCGCGCCCGCTGACGATCACCGCACCGCCCATATGGGTGATGCCGAACAGCTTCCTGGCAAATTCCAGCGGCAGGTGCACGCAGCCGTGGCTTTCGGGATAGCCCGGCAGCCCGCCCGCGTGCAGCGCCACGCCGTCCCAGGTGAGCCGCTGCTGATAGGGCATGGGCGCGTTGTTATAGGTGCTCGAGCGGTGTTTGGCGTCCTTCTGGAGGATGGTGAACACCCCCGTCGGCGTCTCGTGCCCCGGCTTGCCCGAGGAAACGGTGGTGACCGCGACCCGCACACCATTGCGGTAAACCGTCGCGGTCTGGCGCGAGAGATCGACATAGACCAGCACCGGCCCCTCCGGCGCGACGTCCCCGGCCCAGACCCATTCACCGGGCTTCAGCGCCTCGGCCTTCTGCGCAAATTCGACCGGCGAGGATGCTGTCGCGCCCTGCGCAAAGGCGGGCGAGGCAATACCGGCGCCGCTCGCCGCGAGCAGAAGTCCCGGCACCAGACAACGCAACAAGCCCATTTCCATGCACCCCCCCTAGGCAACCGTTCGCAGCGCCCCCCGGGCGCTCAACCGGACCAAGAAATGGCACAAGTATACCGCCTTGGCGAGACGCATTTGCTCAGGCTGGCGGCCATGCGCGATGGCGCAATTTCGCCGTTTGAACGGCTCCCGCGCCGCGCTAGGGTGCGATCATGACACCGCACCCTGCACCGCCTTGCCGCATCCTGCTCGCCGGCGCCAGCGGGACTATCGGCTCGGCGGTTTTGCGCCAGCTGGAGGCAGAGGGGCACAGGGTGCACGTCTTGACGCGCGGCGCGCTGGCGGACGCAAACACGCTGAGGCAGGCGGTGGCCGAGACGCAGTGCGAGGTGGTGATCTCCTGCATTGCCTCGCGTTCCGGCGCGCCCAAGGATGCCGAGGCTATCGACTACGCCGCCAATGCCGCGCTGCTGGCAGCGGCGCAGGCGGCGGGCGCGCGGCAGTTCATCCTGCTCTCGGCGATCTGCGTGCAGAAGCCCTTGCTCGCGCTCCAGCACGCCAAGTTGAAGTTCGAGGCGGATCTGGCGGCGAGCGGGATCGACTACACCATCATCCGTCCCACTGCGTTTTTCAAATCGCTCTCGGGGCAGGTGCAGCGGGTGAAGGCGGGCAAGCCCTTTCTGATTTTCGGCGACGGCAATCTGACCCGCTGCAAGCCGATCAGCGACGGCGATCTGGCGCGCTTTATCACAGGCTGCATCGCCAACCCGGAAGCACTGGGCTGCATCCTGCCGATCGGCGGCCCGGGGCCGGCGATCTCCTTGCGCGAACAGGGCGAAATGCTGTTCGAACTGGCAGGCAAGGAGCCGCGGTTCAAATCGATCTCGCCAAAGCTGTTCACCTATGCCGAGCGGGCGCTGGGCCTCGGCGCGGGGGTCTCCGACTGGTGTGCCGAGAAATCCGAATATGCCCGCATCGCGCGCTATTACGCGACCGAAAGCATGCTGGCGCTTGATCCCGAAACGGGGCGCTATTCGGCCGATCTCACCCCCGAATTCGGGAGCGAGACCCTGCGCGATCACTATGCCAAGCTGCTCGCCTAAAGCGGCGCGATGTGGCAGCTGGCAGGCGCACGCGTCTCGCCGAGATGCGGGACCAACACGGGCTGTGCGGCATAGTTGAAGGTGAAGGCATGGCTGGCGCTGCGGCGCACGCGGATGCTTTCGGGCAGGTCGAGGAGGTCCACGCCCGCCTCGCCCGCCATGCGCTCGATCAGCAGCCGCAGCAGCGCCGCGTCGGGCCAGATCGCGCAGTAACGCCTATTGGCGACGGCATAAATCACCCCGCGCCCCGCAGCGTCGGCCAATTCCGGCGCAAAGCGCGCACGCACATCCTCGCGCCAGCGGGTGACCGACCAGCCGTCCGCAGGCTCGCTGACCCCGTCGCGTAAGGATTCCACGCGGGTAATAGTCATATCAATCAGTGCCTTGATCTCGCCCGGCGCAAGGCCTTCGGGGATCGTGAAGCTGGCAGTCTTGCTGCCCGAGCGCGGCCCCAGCAGCACCGGACAGGTAAGCGCGGCGAGCTTCTCGACGAAGCCTTCGGGGATGATCGGCAGGGTCGGGACCACCACCATCCGGTAGGCGGAAAGGTCAGCATTGGGCGAGACGATATCGATATCGAGCCCGCGCTGGCGCAGCGCCGAATACCATTCGAACACCAGTTCGAGATAGCGGAAGCTTTGCCCCTGCGGCTGGATGCCGATCGTCCATGCTGCCTCGTAGGAGAACACCAGCGCCGCCGGAGCCTGCGCCGTTTGTTGCGGGCCGATCCGGGTCAGCTCATCGGCGGCAGCGCGCACTTCATTGGCGGCTTCGGCCTCGGTGCTGTCGGGCCGGAGTAGGCCGGCGTGCATCTGCTCCTGTGCAAACGGCGCCTGCCGCCAGCGGAAGTAGCTTGTCAGCTCGGCGCCATGCGCGGCTGCCTCGAGCGTCCACAGCGCCACCATCCCCGGCAGCGGCGCCGGATTGAAGCGCGCCCAGTTCACCGGTCCGGGCTGCTGCTCCATGACCCCCCAGCGCCCGCCCGAGCACCCGCGATAAAGATCGTGGTGGAAGGCCGCTATGTCGGGGTGGCCCTGGCGCAGATAGGCTTGCTTCTCTTCGGAGGAGAACCAGAACTGCTCGAGAAAGCCGAGCGGGTAGGAATCCCATGTCGCCACATCAATATCGCAGCCTACAGCGTGGTGATCGAACTCGGTGAAGAAACCCATGAAATTGTGCGTGATATCCTTTCCCTGTGAGAGGGCGCGGATGATGTCGACCTGCGCGCGGTTGAAACTCGCAACCTGATCCGAGGCAAAGCGGCGATAGTCGAGCCAATGCGCAGGGCTCGCTTCGGTCACGGTCAGATGCGGCGGATCGACCTCGGTGAAGCTGCGATATTCCATGCTCCAGAACACATTGCCCCACGCCGTATTCAGCGCGTCCACCGTGCCATAACGCGCCGCCAACCAGCCGCGGAACGAGGATGCTGCCGCTTGCGAGAAGCTCAGCACCGTATCGTGGCAGCCATATTCATTGTCGGTCTGCCACATCACGATGGCGGGGTGCTGGCCATACCGCTGCGCCAGTGCGGTGACGATCCGCGCGCATTCGACCCGGTAGCCTTCGTGGCTGAAGCAATAGTGCCGCCGCGAGCCGAAGCCGCGCGGGCGGCCCTGCTGATCGATCGCGATCATATCAGGCATCTGGTCGACCAGCCACTTGGGCGGGGTCGCTGTCGGCGTGCCGAGGATCACTTGCAGGCCGGCGGCGTGGAGGGTTTCGATCGCCCGGTCGAGCCAGCCCCAGTCGTATTGTCCGGGCTCGGACTCGATCCGGCTCCACGCGAATTCGCCGATCCGCACAAGGCTGAGGCCCATCGC
>JBKDUW010000185.1:0-15169 GCA_046339235.1 Erythrobacteraceae bacterium
GCGCGGCGTGGGCGGCGTGGTCCATATGCTGGGCCATCAGCGGGGCGGCAAAGGCAAGACCGCTCGCGGCGGCGGCAAGGATCAGTTTGTTCATGGTAACTCTCTCCCTCGGAGTGTCGAATGCACGTTGATACGCATGGGTGGCAAAAACGGTTTCGTGGCCTATCTCTGACACAAATCAACGGAGAATTCGATGAGCAACTTGGAAAGCGCGATCATTGCAGGCGGATGCTTCTGGTGCACCGAAGCTGTGTTCCGCGATGTGGTGGGCGTGAGCCTCGTGGAGAGCGGCTATATCGGCGGCACCAAAGCCAACCCGACCTACAAGGCAGTCTGCACCGGCACCACCGGCCATGCCGAGGCGATCCGCGTGACCTTCGATCCCCACGCGATCAGCCTCGCGGAAATCTACGACGTGTTCCTCGGCACACATGATCCGACGCAGCTGAACCGGCAGGGGGGCGACATCGGCACCCAGTATCGCTCGGCGATCTTCCCGCTGTCGGGCGCACAGGGCGCCGAGGCCGAAGCCGCAATTGCGCGCTGGAATGCCGATCATGGCAAGGTTGCGGTGACGACCATCGAAGGCCTGTCAGGCGGCGAACAGACCGCGCCGTGGTATCCGGCCGAGGACTACCACCAAGAATACTGGGACGGCGAAGGCCAGCGCAATCCCTACTGCCTCGCGGTGATCCCGCCCAAGCTGATGAAACTGCGCAAGTCGTTCCAGAAATATGTGAAGGATTAGGCCTTCCCCCATCGCGCGACGAAGAACCCGTCGAGGCCGCCCTGATCGGCCAGCATTCCGGGGTGGGTGCGTAGCCAGCCTTCGGGCGTGGGGCCAAGGCCTGCGGGCAGTTCCGCAGGCGTGACCGGCTTGGGCGCGAGGCCGAGCTCGGCATCGATCCACGCAGCTTGGCTCTCGCCCTCTTCGTCTTCCAGCGAGCACACCGCATAGACCAGCACCCCGCCGGGATTGAGCCATTCGGCCGCCTTGGCTGCAAGCGCGCGTTGCAGTTCCACCATCTCGGGGATCTGGCGCGCGCCGATGCGGTGCAGCACATCGGGGTGGCGGCGGCAGGTGCCGGTCGCGGTGCAGGGTGCATCGATCAGGATCGCGTCGAAGCGGTGCTTCGGCTCCCACATGAGCGCATCGGCGCGAACCGGCGAGGCTTTGAGGCCGGTGCGCTTCAGATTGTCCTTGAGCAGCTCCAGCCGCCGTTTGGAGCTGTCGAGCGCGGTTACATTCCACCCGGCCGCGGCCAGCTGCATCGTCTTGCCACCGGGGGCGGCGCACAGATCAAGCGCGTGGCGGCCATTTCCCTGCCCCAGCAGCCGCGCAGGCAGCGAGGCGCCGAGATCCTGCACCCACCAATCGCCTGCCTTGTAGTCCGCAAGGCTCTCCACTGCCGCGCCGCGCGGCAGGCGGACATGGCCGGGGGCAAGCGTCACGCCGCCCATCGCCACGGCCCGGGTCTCGGTCTCGGCGGCGTCTTTCAACGCCAGATCGAGCTCGGGCGGGAAGGCGAGGCCGGGGGCAATCGCGGCGGCCTTCTCGGCGCCCCAGCGGGCGACGACCGGCTCGGGCAAGGTCGGAACTTCAGGCAGCACGCCCACACCCGGCTTCACCAGCGCGGAGAACACGCCATGCGCCAGCCTGCGCGGGCCACCGGCGAGCAGCGGCAGGCCGGTCGCGATCACCGCATGGGGCGGGGTATCGAGCCGCAGGGCTTGGGCAAGCATGATCCGCAGCACCATCCGCGCCTTGGCATCCTCGGGCAGGCTCTGCTGGGTCGCGCTGTCGATCAGGGTGTCGAGATCGGTCAGCCAGCGCAGGGTCTCGCCCGCAATCGCCTTGGCGAGCGCGCGGTCGGGCGCCTTGCGGATATCGCCGAGCGCGCCGCCTTCGGCCTGTTCGAGCGTCTCGCCCCGCCGGAACACGGCATCGAGCAGACGAAGCGCGGCGCGGCGCACGGGGAGACCGGGAGGGAGTGCCCTTCGCGCGCCCCTCGCCTTCCTTGAAACAAAGCGCCAGCACGCGCATTTGTATCACATGACCAAGCAGAAGTCCGAAGCCGCCAAGGCCTTCAAGAAGCCCGCCCACTGGACGAATGATCCGGTGCCCGCGCCTAAGGCGACCCAAAACGACGAAAAGCTCTCCCCCACCCGCTACGGGGACTGGGAGAGAGGGGATGGGATCGCGGTCGATTTCTAATGGGTGGGAGTTATGCCGAGCGACATTCGGCGGCACTGCCGCCGCAAGGCCGACCGACCGCCCGCAGTCGCCCGAAGCGAAGCGGAGGAACAGCGTCAAGGACGCGCGCCCGGAGAGGGGCGCGCGCAATTCAAAAGCGGGTGAACGTAACCTTCAACCCGTCCTTAGGCTGCGGGATCGGCCAGTCCTGCCATTCGGGGTTGTAACCCGCGGCTGCCTCGATCCGGTAGCGCTGGAGCAATTGCGCGAGCAGAACCTTCACCTGCATATAGGCAAAGTGCAGACCGAGGCACATATGCGCGCCGCCGCCGAACGGCACCCAGGCATATTTGTGGCGCGTCTTCACCTGTTCCGGCGTGAAGCGCATGGGATCGAAGGCGAAGGGCTTGTCCCAATATTCTTCTGAATGGTGCGTCCAGTAGATGTTGATCCCCACCATCGCGCCCGCCGGAATGCGATAGCCGCCATATTCGAATTCCTTGAGCGCACGGCGCGGCATCGAGGGCACCGGCGGGATCATCCGCAGCGATTCCTTGAACGCCATTTCGGTCAGCTCAAGCTTAGCGAGATCATCGTAATCGAGCGGGCGTGGTTCGCCCGAGCCATCCGGCCCGCCGGTCACCGCGAAAATCTCCTCGCGCAGCTTCTCCTGCCATTCCGGATTGGTTGCCAGGTGATAGATCAGCGAAGTGGCAGACGAGGTGATGGTGTCGTGCGCCGCCATCATCAGGAAGTTCATGTGATCGACCACCTCGCCAGCCGGCAGCAGCGAGCCATCCTCGCGCGTCGCGGTGGCGAACTGGCTGAACATGTCCTGCCCGCCGCCGCCTTCCGCGCGGCGGCGCAAGGTTTCCCTGGTGAAATAGTCGACGAGGAAAGCGCGGCCATCAACGCCCTTCTTCATCTTTGTGAAGGGCAGCGGGCGGCGCACCGGCGCGACCGAGGCCTGCACCATATCCACGAAAGCTTCGTTGATCCTGTCGGCTTCCCGCCCCCACGGCAGGCCGATGAAGCTGTCTGCTGCGAGATCGAGGGTCAGCTTCTTGATCGCGGGGTAGAACTGCTTCGGCCCGGCCCAGCTGGCAACCTCGCGGGCGATGCCGCGATTGAGCGCGCCCGAATAGTGCCGCATCGGTTCAGGCTTGAAGGCAATCGACAGCGCGCGGCGATCGATCCGGTGGTGGTCGAAATCCATCAGCATCAACCCGCGCGGGAAAAGCTGATCAAGCACCGGACCCCAGCCCTGCTCGCTGGAGAAGATCTTGTCCTTGTTAAACAATAGCATCTCGTTGGCTTCCGCGCCGATCAGCGCGATTTGCCAGCCGCCGAAGGCGCGGTTGCGGTAGACCTTGCCGTGGGTTGCAATCATCCGCGTCGCAAAGGCATGCGGATCGGCGAGCATGGTGAAGGTGTTGCCCACCAGCGGCCAGCCGGCCTCGCCCGGGATATGCGCCAGATCGGCCTCGCTCAGGCGCAGCTCGCTCCAATGGCGCGGCGCGCCTGCGGGCGCGCTATCGGCGGAACGGGGGGCTTCGGCGAGGGTAGCCATGGTGGTCTCGATGCTCTCTATCAGGTTCGCTATTGCAACTGACCTTGGTGTAAATAATCCGCGCGGTCAAATCCAGCCGGAAAGCTCGCGGCGCAGCATGGCATCGATCATTTCAAGGCCGTGACCGGAAGTGTTGAGGCAATCGAGCACGGCATAATCTTCGCCCCCATGCTCAGTGAATTCGTCGCGGCCTTCCAAGGCCAGTTCCTCGAGCGTCTCGACGCAGTCCGCAGCAAAGCCGGGCGCGGCGACCACCAGCCGCTTGGTGCCTTTGTCGCCCTCGGCCATGAGCGTCGCGTCGGTCGAAGGTTCGAGCCACGCCGCAGGGCCAAAGCGCGACTGGAATGTCGTTTCAAACCGCACCCCGGCAAATGCGGGCCGCACCTCCAGCGCCTTGCGCAGCAAGCGCGCGGTCTTCATGCAGTGGCAGTAATAGGGATCGCCCTTCTGCAAGGTCTGCTGCGGCATCCCGTGGAAGCTCAGCAGCATCACCTCGGGCGTGAAGGCGAGCGCCTGCACCTGCCGCGCGAGATCATCCGCCAGCGCGCCGATATAGCCCGGATTATCGTGATAGGGCGGCACGAAGCGCAGCGCCGGCTGCCAGCGCATCGCGCCCAGCACGCGGGCGACCTCGTCGAACACGGTCGCGGTGGTGGCGGCGCAATATTGCGGATACATCGGCGCGATCAGGATGCGGTCGCAGCCCTGCGCCATCATCGCGGTAAGGCGGCTCTCGATCGAGGGATTGCCGTAGCGCATCGCGTAATCGACCGCGACCTTCTCGCCAAACCGGCCCGCCATTGCTTCGGCCTGCCGCGCGGTGATATCGGCCAGCGGCGAGCCGCGGTCGGTCCAGATTTTGGTATAGGCCTTCGAGCTTTTCTGCGGACGGGTGTTGAGGATGATGCCGCGCAGGATCAATTGCCACACGATCGGCGGGATCTCGACCACGCGCGTGTCGGAGAGGAACTGCTTGAGATAGCGCCGTACCGACGCCGGGTCCGGCCCGTCGGGCGTGCCGAGGTTGATCAGCAGCACGCCGATCTGGCCGCTCGATACAGGAGGATGGTCGCCCGGAAGGCGCTGGGTCTGCCAGGTCATAGCCCGCCCAACGGTTGGCAGGCGTTTGGTTTCCGGGCGGCGTCACTGGCCCGGGCTGTTTGTTGCAAAAAAGTGCAGGTCATATGCCGTCCGAAAGTAGGGGCAGTCGCCGCAGCCGCAAGCCTGTCGCCGAAAACAACGCATTGGCAATCGCCGGCGGAGCGACCACCGCGCCGAGCTCGCCCGGATCGGCAGGCGGGGCTTCGCTGGCGAGAAACTCGATCCGCATTTCGGGGCAATCAGCCAGCGTGGGCAGGCCTAGCGCCTCGTAATCGGTCACTTCGGGCACCCCGCTGCGCAGCTTGACCGGATTGCCGAGCGCGATGCCGATGCCGAACACGAGGCCGCCCTCGATTTGCTGGCGCGCAATATCGTGATTGATGATCCGTCCGATATCGACCGCGGCGGCCAGCTGGGTGACGCGCACGCCGCCCTCGCCCTGCCGCGCGGTGGCGACGCAGGCGATGCGAGCGGCGCCCGGCCCTTCGCCGATGCGCGCAATGGCGAGGCCCTGCCCGCTCTGATCGACTCCGCCGTCCCATCCGGCGAGCTGGGCGGCGCGTTGCAGGCAGGCGGCAAGGCGCACGTCGCTCCCCAGCATCGCGATCCGGAACGACAGCGGCTCGCGTTTGAACTTGGCGGCGATCTCGTCGATGAAGCTCTCGATCGCGAAAATCGTCGGCCCATGGGAATTACCGCGCACCCGCCCGACCGGCAGGCCGATATCGACCGGGATGTGCTCCACCATCACCGCGGGCAGGGCATAGGGCGGCACCGCGCCTTCGCAGGCCAAGGGATCGGGCGTGCCCGCCGTCTCGCGGATCGCGGCCATGCTGGTGAGATTGCCGAACAGGCGCTGACCGAATTCGCGCGCCGCAGGGGGCGTGGCGATCCGCATCCGGAACGCATCAATCGCGCCGTCGCCATTCTTCGACAATTGCGCGCCGAGCAGCAGACAGGCCGGAGCGCGCGGGCGCGAACGGAGCAGCTCGTCACGGCGCGGCCAGGTGAGTTGCACCGGACGGCCGAGCTCGCTTACGATCAGCGCGATCTCGATCGCGTGGTCATGCTCCAGCCGCGCATCGAAGCTGCCGCCTGCGGGCATCCGATAGAGCGCCACATCCTCGGTGGAGATGCCGATGGCGCGGGCGGCGGCGATACGCGCCTGCTCGGGCGCCTGGCTCGCCATCCACAGATCGAGCCGCCCGTCCTCGAACCGCGCAGCAGCGCAGGCCGTCTCGACCGGGACGGCATAGGCCGGTTCAACCTCGTAGCGCCGCCCGATATCCACCTTTGTGAGCGCCGCGCCGCCGAAGCCGGTTTCGGCAATGGTATGGGCCTCGCCGCCATCCAGCATCGTATCGAGCTTGGCGGCGATCTCGTTGCTGCTAACCGGCGCGGTGGTGGTCCATTTGGGCTTCATCGCTTCGAGCGCGCTTTCCGCACTCCACCACGTATCGGCGGCGACCGCGAGCCAGCGCTTGCTTTCGACAATCCCGGCCAACCCGCGGATGCCGGCCGCGCCGTCGCGGTTGAACCCGGTGAGCTCGGAGCCGTCGGCAGGCCCGTGGCGGATCGAGGCGAACACCATGCCCGGCAGCCGCACGTCGCCGGCAAAGCGGTGCGAGCCATCGACTTTGGAGGGCAGATCAAGCCGCGGAAAGGCTGGGGCTTCCTCGGAATCGGCGCTGAGCGGTTTTTCGCGCGGCGGCTCGGGGCGCAGCGGCGGGGGGTCGGGGGGCGTGTAACCTGCCGCCGCCTCGGCCAGTTCGCCAAAGCTTGCGCGCTTGGCGGCGTGAGTGACAAATCCGCCCTCGACCTCGCATTCCTCGTAAGAAACCCCCCAGCGCGAGGCGGCTTCCTGCGCCAGCATCGCGCGCGCGGTGGCAGCGGCTTCGCGGCAGGGTTGTTCGTAGGCGGCAAGCGATGTGCCATCGGCGGTCGCAGCGAAGCGCTGCGCGCCGGCAAAGCGCTCGGCCATCAGCGCATCGGTGCTCGGTGAGAGCCCGGCAAAGCTCGGATCCCATAGCGAGATCCACTTGGCAGCCAGAGGGACATTGCCATAGGCGCCCGAAACCGGCGCAGGTTCGACCGCGATCTGCCGCCAGTCCGCGCCGAGTTCACAAGCGACGATCTGCGGCAGCAGCGTGGTGATGCCTTGCCCCATCTCGAGCTGCGGGACAGCCACCATGACCACACCATCGGACGCGATCTTGAGCCATGCGCCGAACACGTGCTCGCCGCTCGCGGCGACCAGCGGGGTGCGATAAGAGCGCGGCATCAGCCACCACGCCACCAGCAGCCCCCCGCCCACAGCCGCCCCGGCCAGCAACCCGCGCCGCGACACTTCCATGCCTAGATGGCTCCCGTATCGAGCCAGTGATCGATCCGCGCCGCGATTGCGGTGAAGGGCAAGGCCTCCGGCCCGTCACCTGCGGCCGGCGGCGTGCCGGCATCGCCGCTGGTACGGGTAGTGATGGTGAGCGGGATGCGCCCGAGAAACGGCAGATCGAGCGCGGCGGCGAAGCGCTCCACCCCGCCCTGGCCGAAGGGATCGCTGACCTCGCCGCAATGCGGGCATTCATAGCCCGCCATGTTCTCCACGAGGCCGATGATCGGGACATTGCCCTGTTCGAACATCTGCCCGGCGCGCGCAGCGTCGATCAGCGCAAGATCCTGCGGGGTCGAGACCAGCACCACGCCATCAGGGCGGTGATCCGAAATCATCGAGAGCTGCACATCGCCGGTGCCGGGCGGCAGGTCGATCAGCAGGATCTCGGTATCCTCCCAGGCCGCATCGATCAGCTGCAAGAGCGCCTTGCCGGTCATCGGCCCGCGCCACGCCAGCGCCTTGCCCGGGGCAACGATATGCCCGATCGAGAGCACTTTGACGCCGTGGCGGCTGGTGATCGGCACCAGCTTGTCGCCCTGGGTCATCGGTTTCTGGCCTTCGGTGGCGAGCAGTTTGGGCTGCGAAGGTCCGTAAATGTCGCCGTCGACCACCCCGACCTTGCGCCCCAGCCGCGCCAGCGCGACCGCGAGATTGGTGGTGACGGTGGATTTGCCGACCCCGCCCTTGCCCGATCCGACCGCGATCAGGCGGATCCGCCGCCGCTCGCCGGTAAGCGCGATGCGAATGTCGCTGACGCCCTCCAACGCGGCGAGCGCGGCCTTGAATTCGGCTTCCAGCGCCGGGCGATCTTCGGTGGCGACATCGCCCGCCTCGGCCACGATCACCACCCGGCCGGAGATAATCCGGGCCGATTGCACCCGTGCATCGAGCGCTGTCGGCAAGTGCCGGCGGATCAGCTCGGCCTGTCGCGCGCGTTCTGCGGCGCGCTGTTCGGGATCGCTCGTCATGCTTCCTCGTTCTGGCCGGGCTTGGCAGCGCCAAAGGGGCCCTCAGCCGCGCCCGCCATCCCTAGCCATGAAATTAGCGAAGCCAACCCCTGTTTTTCCCTGCAAGCCGTGCTTATAACGGCCTTATGCAAAGATTGGACGGTTGGAAAAAACGTCTTGGCCTGGCCGCACAGGGCTTCGCCATGGCTGGCAAGAACCCCTGGGGCAACACCGGCAAGGGTGATGAACCCGGCGAGGATGGCGCAGGCGATGGCCCGGACGGCGAGCGCGGGCTTGGCGGCGGCGGCGGCGATAAGGGCTCCGGCGGCGGCCCGCGCAATCCGTGGCTGCCCGGCGGCGGTGAGCCTGGCAAGCGACGCTCGGCCAGCATCGAGGATATCTTCAAGGGCCGCGGCCCCGAAGGCCCGCGCCGTGCAGGCGGCGGTGGTGGATCGGGCGGCCCGACCTTCCGTCTACCCGAACGCCCGGGCGGCAAGAGCTGGGTACCGGTGATCATCGGCGGCGTCGCGCTTGTCTGGGTCGCGGTCACCAGCGTGCACTTCGTTCAGCCGGGCGAACAGGCGGTGGTCACCTGGTTCGGCGGCAAATATTCGCACTCGCTCGATTCCGGCACCAACTTCACCGCCCCCTGGCCGCTCCATACGGTCGAGAAGGAAAACGTCACGCAGGTGCGGCTCGAGGAAGTGCCCGGCACCAACACCGAAAAGCTGATCCTGACCGGCGACCAGAACCTCGTCGACCTCAGCTACCTGATCCGCTGGAACATCTCCGATCTGGCGCTCTACAAGTATCAGCTCGGCGATCCGCGCAACGCGCTGCTCGAGATCGGCGAGTCGGCGATGCGCGCCGCTGTGGCGAAGCAGAAGCTCGATGAAGTGCTGACCGGCGAGGGCCGCGCCGAAGTCGAACAGGACGTGCGCGCCGCGATGCAGGCGCGGCTCGATGCCTATCGTTCGGGGATTTCGGTGCAGGGGATCGAAATCAACAAGGTCGATCCGCCAAGCCGCGTGGAGGAAGCCTTTAAGGATGTCTCCTCGGCGCAGCAAGACGCCGATGCCGCGATCAACCGCGCCCGCGCGGTGGCGCAGCAATTGCTCGCCCGCGCACAGGGCGATGCAAGCGAATTCAACGACATCTACGAAGAATACAAGCTCGCCCCCGAGGTTACCCGGCGGCGCCTCTATTACGAGACCATGGAGCAGATCCTGTCCAAGACCGACAAGACCATCGTCGAATCCGGCAATGTGATGCCGTACCTGCCACTGCCCGAGGTCAAGCAGCGCTCCAAGGCGCAGCCTGCCCGGCCGCAGGGGGAGTAAGGCCATGAACAGCGTGATCCAGAACTACAAGTCGATCATCATCGCCGTCCTCGGCCTGGTGGTGGTGCTGCTCGCCAGCGTGGTGATCGTGCCAGAAACCCATCAGGCGGTGGTGATCCGCACGGGTCAGCCGGTGCGCATCTTCAACATGTTCCGCCCCGATCAGCCTTACGGCCAGACCGGCGCGGGGCTGCAGTTGCGCATTCCCTTTGTCGAGCAGGTGCAGCTGATCGACCGCCGGGTGCTCGATCTCGACATGGAGCGAACGCAGGTGCTCTCCAATGATCAGCAGCGCCTGCAGGTCGATGCCTATGCGCGCTATCGCATCATCAATCCGGTCAAGCTGGTCGAGCGCGCGGGCAATGAACGCCAGCTGGAAAGCCAGCTGCTGCCGATCCTTACCTCGGTGGTGCGGCAGGAGCTTGGGAGGCGGCCGTTCTCGGCGCTGATCAATGCCGAGCGCGGAACCGCGATGACCAACATCACCCGCACGCTCGATGCACAGGCGCGCAATTACGGCGCGCAGGTGCTCGACGTGCGGATCAAGGCCGCCGATCTGCCCGAAGGCCGCCCGCTCGATGCCGCCTTCACCCGGATGCAGACCGATCGCGAGGAAGAGGCAGCGACGATCCGTGCAGCCGGCAGCCGAGATGCGCAGATCATTCAGGCTGAAGCTTCTGCCGAAGCCGCGCGTATTTATGCCGATGCCTACAACAAGGACCCGGATTTCTACGATTTCTACCGCGCCATGCAGTCCTATCGCCAGACCTTCCTGACCGGCGAGGGACAAAGCACGATGGTGCTGTCAGAAGACAGCGAATACTTCCGCCAGTTCAAGGGCAAGCGCTAAAACACCCGGTGGGCGGCGTTCGACCAGCGGTCAACCACGCCCGCCGAACGCCCCACGCATTCAATTGGCGTTCAGGGCCGGAAGGCTCAATCTGGCGTGCATCCGGAGCCTGCCGGGCGGTGACAAACAGGGGTTCAAGGAACGCGGCGGGGCTCTCACGCATTCCTAGCTCAAAGACAAGGATCAAGAGGACGTGAACAAAGTGCGCTATGTGTATGGACTCTCGAGCGCGCTGCTGGTCGGCGGCGCGGCAGCCTCGCTGATCACCGGCACGCCGCTGGGCGCGCAGGTCGCCCAGAATGACGGCGCGGTGATGGAGCGGGTGGTGCCGATTGCCGGCGCGCCTGCCAGCTTTGCCGACCTCACCGAGCAACTCGCTCCGGCGGTGGTCAACATCGCCACCCGCCAGCGGGTCGAGGTGGAGAACAATCCCTTTGCCGGCACGCCCTTTGCCGAGCTGTTCAATCGGCGTCAGGGCGGCGGCGAGGCGCAGCCCCAGACCCGCGAGGCACAATCGCTGGGATCGGGCTTCATCATCTCGGCCGATGGCTATGTGGTCACCAACAACCACGTGATCTCGCCGCCCGATACCCGCGCCAAGCTGGAGTCGATCACGGTCACCCTGCCCGATGGCACCGAATACGAGGCCGATCTGGTCGGCGCGGATGCCGCGTCCGATCTGGCGGTGCTCAAGATCCGTGCGGCCCGCACCTTTCCCTTCGTCCGGTTCGGGGATTCGAGCACCGCGCGCGTGGGCGACTGGGTAGTGGCGATCGGCAATCCGTTTGGCCTTGGCGGCACGGTGACCAGCGGGATCATCTCGGCGGTCTATCGCAACACCGGCCAGGGCGGCGCCTATGACCGCTACATCCAGACCGACGCCAGCATCAACCGCGGCAATTCGGGCGGGCCGTTGTTCGACATGCGCGGCAATGTGATCGGCATCAACAACGCGATCTTCTCGCCCTCGGGCGGAAGCGTCGGCATCGGCTTTGCGATCCCGGCCGAAATCGCCGCGCCGATCGTCGAGCAGCTGCGTTCGGGCCGCGAGATCATGCGCGGCTATCTCGGCGTCGGCCTCGCCCCGATCAACGAGGATCTCGCCGCCTCGCTCGGCATCGAACAGCGCCGCGGCGAATTCGTGCAGACCGTACAGGACGACAGCCCGGCCGCGCGCGCGGGCCTCAAGCCCGGCGACATCATCACCAAGGTCAACGGCAAGGATGTGACCGCCGAGCAGACCGTCTCCTACCTCGTCGCCAATATGGAACCCGGCGCGCAGGTGCCGGTGGAACTGCTGCGTGACGGCAAGAAGCTGGCGCTCAACGTTACGCTCGGCAAGCGTCCGACCGAGGCGGAACTGCAGCAGCAGACCCAGACCTTCGACCCGGATTCCGAAGAACCGATGGCACCCGGCACCTCGAACGGCACGATCGAACAGAAGCTCGGGATGCAGGTCATCCCGATGTCGGCCGCGATCACCCGCTCGCTCGGCGTTCCGCCCGAAACCAAGGGCGTAGTGATCGGCGCGGTCGATCCCAATTCCGATGCGGCCCGCAAGGGTCTGCGGCGCGGCGACATCATCCTGTCGGCCAATTACCAGGAGGTCGCCACGGTCGAGGCGCTGCTGGCGCAAGTGAACACCGCGGTCACAGAGAAGCGCGAGGCGATCCTCCTGCGCATCCAGCGTCGCACCCAGCCGCCGGCCTTCATCCCGATCCGCCTGCGCTGAGGCGGCGGGCCACCCGCACGAAAAGGGCGTCAGGAGCAGATCCCGGCGCCCTTTTTGTTGGGCCCTTTTCGCGGGGTCAGCCTATTCGTCGGGCGGCGGGCTTGTCGCCTGGGGCTGCGGCGGGCGGCGCGGTTCGCGCTGCGGCCGCGGGATCTGGCCGCCGGTTGCCTCTTCAAGGAAATCCTCGCTCGCGGCCGGCGGGGCATCAGGATCACTGCCGAAGGGGCCGTCCGAAGGCTCGCGCCGCGCCGGTTCGACCAGATTGCCCTGCTCGTCGATGAAGTAGTAGTCCTCGGGCTGTCCGAACATCGCCTCTTTATCGGGTTCAAGCTGCCATTCGGGCAGTTCGACCGTGGTCTCAAATTCCTCGACCGGGCGGTCTTTCACGGCATAGCGCATGAAGCCGGAAAAGGCCTGCGCCGGCGCACGCCCACCCTGCAGGCCGGGTACCGCCTTGGCATCATCGCGGCCCATCCACACACCGGTGGTGACGCCGCTCGAAAAGCCGATGAACCAGCCATCCTTGTTCGACGAGGTGGTACCGGTCTTGCCGGCCACCGGCCGCCCGATCTGCGCTGCGCGGCCCGTGCCGGTTTGCACTGCGGCCTGAAGCAGATCGGTCATCCCGGCGACGACATAATCGGGCACCACCGGGAGCTCGCTTTTGTCCTCGTGGCGATAGAGCAATTCGCCATCAGCCGTGGTCACCTTGGCGATACCATAGGGCTCGACCCTAGTCCCCTTGGACGAGATCGATGCGAAGGCCTGCGTCATCTCGATCAAGCGCACTTCGGAGGAACCGAGCACCATCGAGGGGAAGGTCGAAATCTCCGAGGTGATCCCGAACCGCTTGGCCATCGAGGCGACCGTGCCGAAGCCGACCTCGTTGCCGAGCTGGGCGGCGACAGTGTTGATCGAATAGGCGAACGCCGTGCGCAGATCGGTCTCGCCGACATTGCGCCCGGTCGAATTGCGCGGGCTCCAGCCGTCGATCGTCACCGGCTCGTCCTTGACCATGTCCTCGGGCGTGTAGCCCGCCTCGAGCGCGGCAAGATAGACGAACAGCTTCCACGACGAGCCGGGCTGGCGCATCGCGGTGGTGGCGCGGTTGAAATTGCTGGCGACGTAATCGGTGCCGCCCACCAGCGCGAGGATCGCCCCGTCGCGGTCCAGACTGACCAGCGCGCCTTGCGCTTCGCCGGGCGTATTGGCCTCGATCGCAGCGGTGGCGGCGCGCTGCATCCCGATATCGAGCGTGGTCCACACCTCGATCGGCTCGAAGGTCTCGGGCAGGATGATGTCGAGCTGCGGCAGCACCCAGTCGGTGAAATAGCGCACCGAGTTCTGCCCGGCCTGCTCCTTGAGCCGCACTTCGCTGATGTCGACCATCGCCTGATCGGCGGTGATATAGCCCTGTTCGCGCATCAGCCGCAGCACCACCCTGGCGCGGTCGACCGCGGCCTGGGTGTCGGCGGTGGGTGAATAGCGGCTCGGCGCCTTTACGAGGCCGGCAATGATCGCAGCCTCGCCGACGCTGAGTTCGTTGGCCGGATGGCTGAAGAACTTGCGGGAGGCGGAATCGATGCCATAGGCGCCGCCGCCGAAATAGACCTTGTTCAGGTAAAGCTCGAGGATCTCCTCCTTGGAGAATTTCCATTCGAGCGCCATCGCTAGCACCGCCTCGCGCGCCTTGCGATCAAGCGAGCGATTGTTGTTGAGGAACAGGTTGCGCGCCAGCTGCTGGGTGATGGTCGAGGTGCCGCCGATCCGGTCATCGCCGGTGAAGCCCTCGATGATCGCGCCGGTGAGACGGATCGGATCGACCCCGAGGTGCGAATGGAAGCGCTTGTCCTCGACCGCGACCATCGCGTTCTTCATGTTTTCGGGGATCTCGGCGTAATCGAGCCATTCGCCGAAGCTGGGGCCCAATTCGACCAGCTCGCGCCCGTCACGCGCGCGCACCACGATGGTCTGGCCCGGCTGGGTCGCCTGAAGCGCGGCGTAGCTGGGGATCGAACTGGCCGCAAAGCCGACCGCAAAACCGAGGAAGGTGAGGCCCAGCACCGCCAGCGCCCCGCCCCACACGAAGGCGCGCTTGATCCATTTGCGTAAGGCAGAGGGCGGCTTGCCGTCCCCGCCACCCTTGCTGCTGCCATCACGGCTCAGCTTGGTGCGCACCGCGGGCGCCTCTTCGCGCTGCGCTGCCGCTCGGCGGCTGCCGCGCGCGCCCTTGTTCTGCAACCGGTCACCCCTTCTGGACATGGTCTTCAGTCCAATCCATTCCGATCAGGCGCCTGCAGCTATGCGCCTGCGGGCGATGCATAGGCGAGTTATAAACGCGGGTGAACCGTCGATGCGTGGCCATCCCCCGCTGCGGCGGCACGCCTCAATCGCCTGCCGGGGTGAACACCAGCGCCACGGAGTTGATGCAATAGCGCAAGCCCCCCTGCTCGGGCGGGCCGTCGGGGAAGACATGGCCGAGATGCCCGCCGCACTTGCCGCAGCGCACTTCGGTGCGGACCATGCCGTAGCTGAAGTCGCGGTGCTCATCGATCACCTCCGCGTCGGCAGGCTTGGTAAAGGCGGGCCAGCCGCAGCCGGAGTTGTATTTCGCGGTCGAGTAGAACAGCTGCGTGCCGCAGGCGGCGCAATGATATTCGCCCTCGTCGTAGAACTTGTCGTACTCGCCGGTGAAGGCGCGCTCGGTGCCGGCCTCGCGCAGGATGTGATACTGCATCGGCGTCAGCTTCTCGCGCCACTCGGCCTCGCTGAGGCTGCGGGGATCGGGATTATCCATGATCTATCCTCTCTGCTCGCGCCCAATATCAGTGCGCCCGAGGCATTTCGCAAGCATGATGCGCGGCGTTACGTCGCCGCGTTAATCCTATCCATCCACCAAGGCATAATGCGGGGGCGGCTGGATCACATCCATCCGCTCGGTCAGCAGCGGACGGAAGCTCGGGCGGCTCTTGAACACGGCATACCAGCCGCGCGCCTGCTCGTGGCCCGCCCAGTCGATCCCGCCGAGATAGTCGGCGACCGA
>JBKDUW010000186.1:0-14894 GCA_046339235.1 Erythrobacteraceae bacterium
GCCACGCGATGCCGTAGCGATCGACCAGCGCGATGAAATCCGCCGGCGTGTAGCGGGCGAGCGCGCTCTTGGCGAAATGCGGGTTGGCCGAAAGGTAATTGGCCGGCCCCGCGCCCAGATTGGTGAAATTACAGCGCCCGCCGCCCGAAATCAGGATCTTCTTGCCCGGCGCCTCGGCCTTCTCCAGCAGCGCAACTGAAAGTCCGCGCTGGCCCGCCTGCCCTGCGGCGAATAGCCCGGCCGCGCCTGCGCCGAGGATGATGACGTCATACTGGTTCATTGCGGCGCGGATAGGCGCAGCTGAGGGAATTGCCAATCGGCCCTTGTCGTCCCTATCTGCACCTCATGGCCAAGACCCCCGCAGGCACCCCCCATGATCCACGCGGCGCGGAACGCTTCAACGAGGAGCGCGCCGCCTATACCGTGTCGAGCGCCCAGCCCGATCTTGAGGGCGGCGTCGAGGCGATCCGCAACACGGTGAAGGTGTTGAAGCCCACGCCGGGCGTCTACCGGATGCTCGATGCGCGCGGCGAGGTGCTCTATGTCGGCAAGGCGCGCTCGCTGAAGGCGCGGGTGGCGAATTACACGCAGATCGCGCAGCTTTCCGGGCGGCTCCAGCGGATGGTTAGCCAGACCCGCTCGATGGAGATCATCACCACCAATTCCGAGGCCGAGGCGCTGCTGCTCGAAGCGCAGCTGATCAAGCGCTTCCGCCCGCCCTTCAACGTGCTGCTGCGCGACGACAAGAGCTTCCCTTTCATCCTGCTGCGCGCCGATCACGCCTTCCCGCGGATCCAGAAGCACCGCGGCGCGCGGCGGGCCAAGGGCAATTACTACGGGCCTTTCGCGAGCGCCGGGAGCGTCAACACGACATTGAATGCGCTGCAGAAGCTGTTCCTGCTGAGGAGCTGCACCGACAGCTTCTTCAACAACCGCGACCGGCCCTGCCTGCTCTACCAGATCAAGCGTTGCTCGGCCCCGTGCGTGGGGCGGATTTCCGGACCCGACTACGATGCGCTGGTGGGCCAGGCGAAGGATTTCCTCTCGGGCAAATCGGGTGCGGTGCAGGCCGATCTCGAACGGCAGATGGCGGAAGCTGCTGAGAACCTGCAATTCGAGACCGCCGCAATGCTGCGCGACCGGCTGCGCGCGGCGACCTTCATCCAAGGCTCGCAGGCGATCAACGCGGCGGGTCTCGGCGATGCCGACATCTTCGCGCTCGCGGCCAAGAGCGGGCAGATGAGTGTGCAGGCCTTCTTCATCCGCGGCGGGCAGAACTGGGGGCACCGGGCCTTCTTCCCGCGCCACACCAATGATGTCGAGGAAGCGCAGGTGCTCGCCAGCGTGATGCTGCAATTCTACGAGGAAGTGCCGCCGCCGCCGATCATCCTCGTCGACCGCGACCTGCCCGAGCGCGACTTGATCGAGGCGGCGCTTTCGGAGGTGGCCGGGCGCAAGGTGCGCATCTCTGTCCCCGAGCGCGGCGATCGGCGCAAGCTGATGGCGCAGGCGCAGCGCAACGCCATCGAGGCGCTCGAACGACGGCTGGCCGAGACCGGCACAAAGGCGCGGCTCAATCGCGAGCTGGCCGTGTTTCTGGAGCTCGACGCGCCGCCGCAGCGGATCGAGGTCTACGACAACAGCCATATCCAGGGCGCCAAGGCGGTCGGCGCGATGGTGGTTTCCGGGCCCGAGGGCTTCGAGAAGGGCCAATACCGCAAGTTCAACATCCGCGAGGACCAGACCAATGATGACTTCGCGATGATGCGCGAAGTGATGGCGCGGCGGTTCCGCAGTTTCGCCGAGGGCGAGGAGAGCCCCGAGACCAAGCCGGACGGGCACGAGACTATCCTGCCCGACCTGATCCTGATTGACGGCGGCAAGGGCCAGCTTTCCAGTGTCATGCGCGTGCTTGAGGACATCGGGATCGCCGGCGAGATCGCCGTCATCGGCATCGCCAAGGGGCCGCATCACGGCAGAGATGGCCGCGAGGTGTTCCATTTCCCCGACGGGCGCGAGAAATTGCTGCCCGTAAACTCGCCGCTCCTGTTCCACCTGCAGAACCTGCGCGACGAGGTGCACCGCTATGTTATCGGCGCGCACCGGGCCAAGCGCTCGAAAGCGATCACCGCCTCGCCGCTCGACGAGATCCCCGGCATCGGCCCGGCGCGAAAGCGCGCGCTGCTGCTGCATTTCGGCACCGCGAGCAAAGTCCGCGCGGCCGCGCTCGAAGACCTGCAACGCGCGCCGGGCGTGAGCGCAACGGTGGCGCGCAAAATTTATGATTTCTATCATGCGGGCGGCTGACAAGATACTCGATTATCGAGCCTCTTGAGGGCCGTGCATCTGTGATTGGGCGGCCGCGAAGATCACCGGCACGCAAGGTGAAGGGCGTTTCCTATGCTTATAGGTAACCTTCCAATGCTAAAGGGCTATTGTTTCGCATCGCCGTGTGAGGCAAACTCTCAACGGTTTGCGCGGTTGCGCGAGGTGTCGGGAGACGAAAGTGAACGCAAGAGGATGGGTGCTCGCGGCCGGTGTGCTGGCATTGGCAGGGACGGCTGGCGCAGAGTTCACCGGCGCAGCAGCGCAGGAGGCCGAGGAGCGCGGGATATTTGGCAACAATGCCGAAGTAACGGTCTATCGTGACGCGGCCTTTAACGGCCCGGCCGTAACCGTGACGCAGGCGCAATCCAATATGCGGCTATCATCGCGGATCCAGTCGGTGCGGGTGCGCTCGGGCCGGTGGGAAATGTGCGAAGAGCCCAATTACCGCGGCGAATGCTGGACGGTCGAGCGCGACAACTCGATGTTCGGCCCGGCGTTCAAGGGTCGGTGGGTGCAATCGATGCGCCCGATCGGTGGCAGCGGCGGCAGCGGCGGCAGCGGCGGGACCGAGCCGGGCCGCAATCCTTCGTTGAGCGGGATGGCTGCGGAATTCTATCCGGCGCCGGCACGCGGTGGCTACCGGGTGCTGGCCTGTGCCAACGGCAATGCCACCACAAGCTGCGCCAAGCGTTCGGCGGACCAGTTCTGTTCGTCGATGCGCTGGCGCTCCGCCGCGCGTGAGGAGATGGAGACCGTGCGCGGGCGGGTCTATCTGGCCGACGTGCTGTGCAGCAATACCGGGTACTGATCGCAAAGGGGCCGATCGCGGGTCGGATCGGCCCCCTTTGCCTTACTGCCTGTCGAGCGCCTTGCTCACCAGCACATTGACCGACACGCGGCGGTTCTGCGCGCGTCCGGCTGGTGTGGTGTTATCCGCCGCGGGATCGGAGGTCGCCATGCCGGTCGGGATGAGCATCCTGTAGGGCTTCCACTTGCACGCCTGCTGCAGGTAGTTGACCACGGCGGCAGCGCGCTTTTCGCTGAGCGCCTGGTTCACATCCTGCGAGCCGGTTGAATCGGTGTAGCCGAGCACCAGCATCAGCGAATTCTCGTTGGCCCCGGCCGCCTGTGCCGCAGCGCAGAGCTCCGACTTGGCGCCGGGCGAGAGCACCGCCTTGCCGGTGTCGAAATAGACATTGGTGGTGCTCTTGAGGTTGTACTTGTCGATATCGCCAAGCCGGCCGCGCAGCGCTTCGGTGGCGGCGGTGTTCTGCTCGATCGCAGCGCCCTGCTCGGCGAATTGCTGCGCCGTGCCGCCACGGATCATCGCTGCGATCACCCGGTCATCGCTGGTGAAGCGCACTTCGCTGGCGACCAGCCCGTCTGCATACTGGCGGGTGCGCACCTTGACCGGCAGACCGTTCATCAGCGCGCTCTGGTCGAAAGTCTTGTTGCCGATTCCGAGAAACCCGCCGCGGGTGCGGATCTCGGTGTCGGGGTGGAGCGTGAGGATCGTGCTGGTGCCGTCCTCGGCGGTTACCTGCAGGCGTTGGCCCTGACGCGCGGAAATGATGCCTTCGATCCGCGGGCCTTCGTTCATTTCGGTCACCGGCGGCAGATTGCCATAGACCGTGGTCAGCGCCTCGGGGTCGTCATTCGATTGGGCGGACAGGCCGTGCGCGGCGGGCAGCGCCAATGCGCCAATCAGCACCAGGGCGAGCGTGGCACGCGGGGTGCGGGCAGGGGTGGTCATCGGCTTTTATGCTCCTGTGTTCGGGTCAGCGATCCCGTGCGGAATGGCCCTTCGTTGGCTCTATGCCCGCACACCGGTGTTCAGAACAACCTTGCTGCCAGATGAACGCCGTTGTCCCGGCTGCCACAGGAGCGGGCAACCGGGGCAAGGTATGCGACGAGCCGAGTCGCGGCGAAAGCCGCGGCGGCCGGGTTAGCGGGCTGCCTGGCTCGCGATCCAGCGGTCGATCTTCTGCTCGAGGATCGTCAGCGGCAGGCCGCCGGTGTTCAGCACCTGCTCGTGGAAGGCCTTGATGTCGAACCGCTTGCCGAGTTTGGCCTCGGCGCGCTTGCGCAGTTCCTGGATCTTCAGCGCGCCGATCTTGTATCCCAGCGCCTGGCTCGGGATGGCGATGTAGCGATCGACTTCGGCGACGACCTCGGTGCGGGTCATGCCGGAATTGTTCATCATGAAATCGATCGCCTGATCGCGGGTCCAGCCCTTGGCGTGGATGCCGGTATCGACCACCAGCCGCATCGCGCGCAGCTGCTCGTCCTGCAGCGTGCCGTAACGGTTCCACGGGTCCTTGTAGAAGCCCATCTCGTTGCCGAGTGTCTCGGCATAGAGCGCCCAGCCTTCAACGAAGGCCGTGGTGCCGCCGTAACGCATGAAGGCAGGCAGCGCCTCGTTTTCCTGCGCGAGGCTGATCTGAAAGTGGTGCCCCGGCGCGCCTTCGTGGAGGTAGAGCGTCACATTGCCCGGGGTCAGGCGGCTCGGCAGATCATAGGCGTTGAAATAGAACACCCCCGGCCGCTTCCCGTCGGCCGAACCCGACTGGTAGGAACCGCCGGCCTCGAACTGCTCGGTCGAGGGATCATAGGGCCGGATTTCCAGCGGCGACTTGGGCAATAGCGAGAAGAAATCGCCGATCTTGGCGTCAACCTCGCGCCCGATGCGGTAATAATCCTCGGTTAGCGCCTCGCGGGTCTTGGGCTGGAACTTGGGATCGGTGCGGACATAGTCGAAGAATTCGGTGAGCGTGCCCTTGAACCCGACTTCGGCCTTGAGAGCTTCGAGCTCGGTCTTGATCCGCGTCACTTCGGACAGGCCACGCTGGTGGATTTCCTCGGGCTTGAGCGGAAGGGTGGTCGAATCCTCGACCAGCAGCGCATAGAGCTCCGCGCCGCCCTTCATCTGCGACAGGCCGATGCTGGTGCGCGAAACGGGCAGATATTCGTCGCGCAGGAAATCGCGCAGGCGCGTGTTGGCGGCGTAGATCTCGCGGGTCTTGGCTTCGTAGGCGGCGGTGAGCCGGGTCTTGTCGGCCTCGCTCATGCCTTCGGGGAAGCTCTTCACCGGCCCCATGAACATCGAATCCACGAGCGGGGTGTTGATCTGGGTATCGAGCTGGGTGACCATGATCTCGACAGTCAGCCGGGTCTCTACCACGCCGCTCGCCATCCCTTCGCGGAACTTGGCGATCGCGCGGTCGACAAAGGTGACGTAGTCATTGTGGCGCTTCAGATTGTCCTCGTAATTGGCGAGGGTCTTGAACGGCGCGACGCCCTTGCCGCTGGCAAAGTTGGGATAGAATGTGTGTATCCCGAAGAAGTGGTTGAGCGGGCGCACCTCGGTCAGCTCGCGGATCCGGTCGCTCGCACCGGCAAGCGCACGCTCCTCGGTATATTTGAACACGTCATAGGCGAGGCTGTCGGTGGGCGAGAGCTTGGCGCGGTCGATCTGCGCCAGCAGCGCGAGATTGAGCTGGGTATCGGTGCGTGCGGCGATGAAGGCAGTGTCGGTGAGAGAATCGCCGAGCGTGTCGGCAGTGTTATCATCGCCGCGGAACAGGCGACCGAGCGGATTAAGCGCCAGTTCGCGCGCATCGGCGTCCTCGAACAGTGCAAACAGCTTGTCACGATCGGTCTGGGCGGCGGTCGCGGTTTCGGCGGTGGGCGCAGCAGCGGTCTCGGCAAGTGCGGGTGCAGCAACAAGCAGCAGCGCGCTCGAAGCGGCAAGAACAAGGCGAAGTTTCATAGATAAGCCCCTGATCGGATCAATCGCGGGGGGCTACGCGCGGGGCGTATCCTTCGCAAGCCGAAGCGCGACGAGCGTTAGAGGCGCCTCGACCGGTGTCATGGCGCCAGCGTGTGGCGCGCGGCATGAAAGGCGGCGTCCGCACGCAACTGGTCATGCTCGACCCACACCGAATGCGTGCCCGAACACAGCTTGTGCGGTAGCGCGAGGCGACAGATCGGGCCCTTGCTGACGTCGCTTGCGTCGAGGATGGCGCATTGCGAGGTGCCGGTGTTCTCGTCGATGAGGAAGGTGACCAAGTATCCGTCATCCTCCGCTGTTGCGCCCTTGCGCGGGATCATCGGGCTTTCGCTGGCATAGACGCCTTCGGGCAGGCGATAGACCTGTTCCTCGCCCGTCTCGGTATCGTGGCGGACATAGCCGTTGAACAGGAACCAGCCGGGGCGCGTGGTGGTCGACCAGACATAGCGGCTTTTGCGCATCGCGAAGGCCGGGTTGATCATCCCGAATTCGACGATGCGGTCCGACAGACGCTCCTCGCGGGTTTCGCCGGTTTTCAGGTTGAAGCGCCAGCGGTGCAGGCGGGACTGGAAGCTGTGCTCGTCCACGTAAGCCATCATGTGGCTGTAGCGGCCCATCTCCTCGAGCGGATCGGGCATGGGCCTCCCCTGATGATAGCCTTCGAGGATGACGTCATCGCCCTCCTCATAGGCGTTGGTCCAGTGCAGCACATAGGTCGGCGCGGCTTCGAACCAGCGGATATCCTCGGGCTGGCCATGGCGCGGGATGAGCGCGAAACGGGTCGGCACGCCTTTGTGCAGCCGCGCGGCGTGGATGTCGCGGCGCAGCAGTTCCTCGTCCCAGAACAGCGGCATATCATTGAGGATCGACCAGTTCTTGGTGATCGCCATATCATGCGGCAGACGCGGCCCGGGCAGCGGGACAGGCACATAATGCACCAGCCGCCCTTCGCGGTTGACCACCCCGTAATGCATGAAAGGCGCATATTTGGAGTAGTTGAAGAACATCATCTCGCCGGTGTCTTCGTCCACCTTGGGATGGGCCGAGATGCCGTCCAAGGGCACCCACGACGCCTTGCCGCGGCTGCCGAGCGTCACCGGATCGAGCATCCACGCCTCGCCGCACTGGTAGAGCGTGGCGTAAGCCGTGCCCGCGTGGACGATGATGTCGGTGGAGCCTGTATCCTTGAGCCCGCCATGCGCGCCGAAGCCGGGGCGTTTTGATGTGCCCGCCGGGTCCATCAGCCCGCCCCACAGCGATTGGCCCGCGATCTGCTCGGCCTCGAAGCAATGGGTGCGCACGAAGCGGTTGCGATAGCTCGCCTTGCCGCCCGTGATATTGACCTGATGGATCATCGCGTCGCCATCGAAGGGGTGATGGCGGCCAAGCGGCTGATGCACCTGGTTTTCGGTGTTGCGCAGATAGATGCCGTCAATGTCGGCCGGGATAGCGCCTTCGATCACCCGCAATTCGGCGACATCGACTTCCTCGTGCAGCGGCGTCCACGGCCCTGTCAGATAGGGGTGGTTCGAAGGTTCGAGCGAAGTCCGCACTGGCGGGTGACGCATGATCTGCATAGTCTCTCTCCCTTCGTGCAAGACTAGCGATGGTCGGCGCGCTGGCAAGCTGGTATCCGTTCAGCAGTCTCAGACCGTATATTTGATTTCAGTCAAAGCCAGCCGCAGCGTTCGGGGCGAATATCATTCGCACCAATGGGAGACCCGCCATGAAATCGATCCTGCTTCACATCGATCACGACCGCGCGCTGAAGGCACGTCTGCAAGTCGCGCTGGATATTGCACGTGCAACCAATGGCCATATCACCTGCCTGCAGGCGGTCAGCTACGAGGTTTTTGCCCCGGGTGATTTCTACGGGTCGGCCATCGCCGCGGCGATGCCGGTGATCAAGGAGAACGCGGAGAACCTGCGGGCCGAAACCGAGGCGCATCTCGCCAACGAAGGCGTGTTGTGGGACTGGCGGTTCGTCTACGGGATCGCCCCGCACCGCTTGCTCGAGCATTCGCCGCTCGCCGATGTGGTGATCGTCGGCCCGTCGGAGCTTAGCGATGGCGGGCGCGGGCCTTCGGTGATCGCCGGCGATCTGGTGCTGCACGCCCCGGTGCCGGTTCTGGTGGTGCCCGAAGATACCAAGAGCTTCGATGTCAGCGCGCCGATTATGGTGGCGTGGAACGGCTCGTCCGAGTCGGCCCATGCACTGCGCGCGGCGGTGCCGCTGCTCGCCGCTGCAAGCAAGGTCTGGCTGGTGAGCATCGCCGAGCCTGCCGACATGCCGCGCTTCGACCGGCCCGCGCTCGAGGGCGCGCAATATCTCACCCGCCACGGGATTGCATGCGAGGTGGTCGAGGTGCCGCGCGGCGAGGCCCGGATCGCCGACACACTGTTCTCGGCGGCGCAGATGCGCGGGTGCGGCTTGATGGTGATGGGCGCCTATGGACATACGCGGCTGGCCGAGATGCTGCTGGGCGGCGTCACCCGCCACATGCTGACCGAGCCGCAAATGCCGATTTTGCTGGCGCACTAGTTTGTTGCGCCCGCAAGCGCCGGGGGGCGGACATCCGTCCGCCTTGGTTTTCGCACCATAAGGCGCGGCGCGCGGTCGCGCTTGCGACACCGTAGGTGTCGGTGTGTTTCGCACCAGATCGGTCGCGCAGCGCCCGCAAGGCCGATCGGCCGTCCGCAGCGACGCGCCCGAAGGGCGTGTGAGCGAGGATTTCGCAGCCCGGAGGGGCTGCGGACTTCAAATCCTCTTCCGCATCATGCCTTCCTGCGCGACGCTCGCCACCAGTTCGCCCGCAAGGTTGAATATCCGCCCGCGGTTGAACCCGCGCCCGCCGCCGCTCCACGGCGCGTCGGTGGCGTAGAGCAGCCATTCGTCAGCGCGCGGCGGTTTGTCTTTGGGCGAGTGGAACCAGATCGCGTGATCGAGGCTTGCGCCGACCAGCTCGTTGCGCATCCAGCTCAGCCCGTGCGGCAGCGCGCTGGTGCCGAGGAGGGTATAGTCGCTGGCATAGGTGATGATCGCGCGGTGCAGTGCGGGCGTATCCTCCGCCCCGGTGATCGGCGCGGCGACCCGGAACCAGCTGTGCGCAGAGGGCGCGCGCGGCTCGCTGCTCATCCAGTGGAGGCGATCGGTGGTGCGCATCTCGATCGGGCGCGGGCGCAGCATCATGCGGCGCTGGGTATCGCTGAGCTTGTCACCCCAGGCTGCGGCAATCTCGCGGCGCAGCTCGATGTCGGGGCGCAGATCATCGGGCCGCGCGACATCGGGCATGGGAGAATCGAGGTGCTCGAGCCCGTCCTCGGGCATCTGGAAGCTGGCAGTGAGGTTGAGGATCGGGACGGCGATGCCCTCCTCGTTCTCCTGCGCCGCGACCACCCGGCGGTTCGCAAAGCTCTTCCCGTCGAAATCGCGTGCGATGCGGTATTCGATGGCTGCCCCCTCGCGCCCGCCGCGCAGGAAATAGGCGTGGAGCGAGTGCGCGTGCTTGCCATCGGTCACGGTGCCTTGCGCGGCCTGCAGGGCCTGCGCCAGCACCTGCCCGCCAAATACGCGTCCGATCCCGTCGGTCTGCGGCGGCCCGGCATAGACATCGGCCGCGCGCTTCTCGACCGTCAGCAGGCGGATCAGGCCTGCGACCAGTTCTTCAGGGGTGGGTGTTTCGCTCATGGCGCAGGGCCATGCTGCGGGGTTATGCGCCCGTCAATCCCAGCTTGCGCATCAGGCGGAAAGCATAGGCCTTGCCATAGTTCTGCTGCGGCCAGCGGCCCGGGGCTGTGGGCGCGAGCCCGCGACCGCGCAGAATCGCGTTGAAAATGCGCGCGTCGCTCTCGCGGTAACTCCATTCCGACCGCCAGGTGATCGACAGCGACACCGAAGGCGCGGCGCCGTTCTTCACAAAATGCGGCGCCATCACCGGCACAAACAGCGCCTCGCCCGGAACCAGAGGAAATTCGGCGCCAGCGCCAAGAAAGCTGTCATCCCACTTCAATTCGCGCGGGCCGCCCGAATGGTAGGTCTCGTGCGCGACGTCCGGCCCAAAGCGGGTATCGCCTGCCGGAAACTGGGTCATCACCTTGGTCCCGCGGATCTGGAGCAGGATGTTGTGTTCCGGATCGAAGTGATAGGGCGTGACCGAATTGGGGCTGGAAACGAAGATGAAGCCCTGCGGGGTCAGCATCGCGCCGGTCGCAGCCTCGATCTCGGGGCGGATTTCCTCCAGCAGGCCGAGCAGAAGCTGTTCGTAAGCAGGCACTTGTTCGATAGTCTTGAGAACTGACCAGCTTTCTGCGTCAGCTACGCGGCGGATCGTTTCGGCGATGGTCATGCCGTTCGAGCCCGGCTTGCCGTCCACCCCGATCGGCAGATCGCCGCGGTTATATTCGACCGAAGCGATCGGCAGTCGCTCGGCCAGCTGCGCCAGCGCCTCGAGCTCGAGCAGCGGGTGGCTGGTGAGGCTGTGGGTCAGAATATGCGGCTTTTCCGGATAGTTGGCAGCAAACCGCGCACGCGGCGGTGCAGCGAAGACTGAGGCTGATACAGCATCGGCAAAGTGGGCGGGGGCGTTCATCAGATGCTCGCATGGTTATCGGTTCGGGGGCGGGTTTCGTAAGCCATCAGCAGGCGAAAGCCGCCGCGCCGTAGCGGGCCGCCGATGGCGATGTTGCGGCTCACCATGCGGCGCTTGCCGCGCCACAGGCGTTCGATCATCGGGTGGCCTTCCACGGCGCAGCTATCGGTCCATTGCACCGCGGGGCGTTCGAGCAGCGCGAGGTTCTCCAATTGCAGCAACAACCCCGGCGAAAAGCGCGCATAAGCCTCGTCAAAGGCGGTTTTGAAGCTGTAAGCGCCCGGCGGCGTGATGAAATTGGCCAGCATCGCGATCGCCCGGCCATCGAGCCTGAGCGCGAGGCGTTCGAGCCGCCCTGCCGCTGCCGCGCCCGCCAGCGCCGCTTCGAACAAGGCCTTTGTATCGCTCGCGCTGGCCAGCGCCGATCCGCCCGCGCCCTTCCATCCGGCCGCTTCGAGCGCGAGGAATTCGGCGGCCCATTCCGCAAGGCCGTCTTCGCCCTCCAGCCGCTCGAAGGTAAGCGCGCCTTCCTCGGCGAGGCGGTTGTGCTGGCGGCGCAGCTCCTTGCGCTTCTTGGCCGACATCGCGCTGTCGAGATAGGCCGCCGCGGTGGTCTTGCCGGTCAAAAGTGCGCGCTGGTGGACGGCGGCGGTGTAATGGGCACGCCCGGCGGCCGCCAAGACGCGGTCAAGCGCTGCATCAAGCGGGCCATCAGCGGGCAGCATCGGCAGATGCAGGAACAGCGCGCGGCGCGGCAGGCGATCGAAATGGGCGATGAGGGCGCGCCAGAACTCTTCCTCCAACCCCGCCGCCACCAGCGGCACCCCGCAAAAGGCATTGGCGTGGAGCCAGCCGGCGGCATGGGTGACGGCGTGGCCGTAATAGGCCGCGCTGCGCCGGACCGGCATCAGCCCGGCGAGGCGGCCGTCATGGAACCACGCCTTGATCACCACGCCGTTGCTTGCGCCCCATTGCGCCAGCGACGGCAGCAGGAACCAAGGCTCGAAAAAAGGATTGGGTTCGCTCGTCCGGGCCACGAGCCGTTCCCATGCGGCGATGAAGGCAGGCTCGGCGAGGTCGGCGGGGGTGAGCAGGCGCATCGCGGACGGCGGCGCCGAAACCAGCCCTGGGGGCGCGGTGCCGGTGCGAAAGCTGGTCGCACGTGCCATGTCCATCGCCGTTAACCCCGTTAGCCCGCGCGCTACGGGCTTTCAGGGAGGAAATGGCACAAGGCGATTAAGAAAGCCTCAGCGCAAAGCGCCGCTGTCCAATGCGGGGACAGGGGCGCGGGGCAAAATTAAACCCCGCCGGAATTGCTCCCGGCGGGGTGAGGTGTGTTAGCGATGATGGGCGGGTTACGCCGCCCCGGCCGCCAGCGCCGCGAGCAGCAGCAGCGCGACAATATTGGTGATCTTGATCATCGGGTTGACAGCCGGACCAGCAGTATCCTTGTAGGGATCGCCGACCGTGTCGCCGGTCACCGCGGCCTTGTGGGCTTCAGAGCCCTTGCCGCCGTGATGGCCGTCTTCGATGTATTTCTTGGCATTGTCCCAAGCGCCGCCACCAGACGTCATCGAGATCGCGACGAACAGGCCGCCGACGATCACGCCCAAGAGCAGAGCGCCGAGCGCGGCAAAGCCATTGGCCTGCCCCGCAACAGCGGTGATCACGAAGTAGACCACGATCGGTGCCGCCACCGGCAGCAGCGAGGGGATGATCATCTCCTTGATCGCCGCCTTGGTGACGAGATCGACGGTGCGGGCGTAGTCGGGCTTGACCTCGTAGGTCATGATGCCCGGGTTCTTGGCGAACTGGTCGCGCACGTCCTTCACCACTTCGCCCGCAGCCCGGCCCACCGCCGTCATGCCCATCGCCCCGAACAGATAGGGCAGCAAGGCGCCGAGCAGCAGCCCGACGATGACATAGGGGTTTTCGAGGCTGAAATCGACAGTCACACCCTCGAACAGCTCGCGCAGATCGGCGGTGTAGGTGGCAAACAGCACCAGCGCAGCAAGACCGGCCGAACCGATGGCATAGCCCTTGGTCACGGCCTTGGTGGTGTTGCCCACCGCGTCGAGCGCATCGGTCTTTTCGCGCACGCTATCGTCCAGCCCGGCCATTTCGGCGATGCCGCCGGCATTGTCGGTGACAGGACCATAGGCATCGAGCGCCACGACCATGCCTGCGAGCGCCAGCATCGAGGTGGCCGCATAGGCAATCCCCATCAGGCCAGCGAGCTGGAAGGCGATGATGATGCCGGCGCAGATCACCAGCGTCGGCAGCGCGGTCGATTCCATGCTGATCGCAAGGCCCTGGATCACGTTGGTGCCGTGGCCGGTTTCCGAAGCCTTGGCGATCGAGCGCACCGGGCGGTAATTGGTGCCGGTGTAATACTCGGTGATCCAGATAATCAGCCCGGTGATGACGAGGCCGAGGAACCCGCAATAGAACAGCGTGCGGCCATTATAGGCCTGTCCTGCAATCGCGGTTTCCATGTCGCCCAGCGCATAAGAAATCGCCCACCAGATCGCGGGGACAGACAGCACGGCGGTGACAAGGAAGCCCTTGTACATCGCGCCCATGATGTTCTTCCCGCCGCCCAGCCGCACGAAGTACGTGCCGATGATCGAGGTGACGATGCAAACCCCGCCGATCAGCAGCGGGAGCGCCATCAGCGCAGGCAGGTTCTCTGCGCCCTTGAGCAGCAGCGCGGTGAGCACCATGGTGGCGCCGACGGTGACGACATAGGTTTCGAACAGGTCGGCCGCCATCCCGGCGCAGTCACCCACGTTGTCGCCAACGTTGTCGGCGATCACGGCGGGGTTGCGCGGGTCATCCTCGGGGATCCCGGCTTCGACCTTGCCGACGAGCTCCGCGCCGACGTCTGCCGCCTTGGTGAAGATCCCGCCGCCAAGACGCGCGAAGATCGACACCAGCGAAGCCCCCAGCGCCAGAGCGGTGAGGCCGATCACGACCGGACGGCTGTCAGCCGCAAGGCCGGCCGGGCCGGTGAGGTACCAGAAGAAGCAGGCAATCGCGAGCAGCGCGAGGCCGGCCACCAGCATGCCCGTGATCGCGCCCGCGCGGAACGCCAGCGTCAGGCCTTCCTGCAGGCCCTTCATCGCCGCTGCCGCCGTGCGCACATTCGAGCGCACCGACACATTCATGCCGATGAAGCCCGCCACGCCCGAAAGCACTGCGCCGATCACGAAGCCGACCGCCGGGATCGCGCCCAGCGTCACCGCAACGATCACCGCGACAATCACGCCGACGATCGCAATCGCGGTATATTGGCGCTTCAGGTAGGCCTGCGCGCCTTCCTGAATGGCCGCGGCGATTTCCTGCATTTTGGCATTCCCGGCATCCGCGCCGAGCACCTGGTGGCTGGTGACGAAGCCATAAACAATGGCAAGCAACCCCAGCCCAATCGAAATGAGCAATAAATTCACGAGCTATCCCCTCTCGTCTTATGTTCTTCCCGTGGGAGCCACGCGCCGCATTTGATCCCACGGGCGCAAGGACGCACACTCATAAGGAATCGGCGAAAGCTGGCAAGTCTCGGGCCGCCAGATGCCCCGCTTTCCTGCGGGTTTCACCAGTTTTGGCAGGGGAGCGCGCCGCGCTGGCGGATCAGCCGTGGCGGTATCCGAGCCGCGCGGGATCATCGAGCGGGGTCTGGTCGAGCAGCAGCGGCGCCGCGCCGCGCGCGCGCACTTGGCCGATGCGGATCGCGGGGGCGGTCAGGTTGGCCCCCTCGGGCGCGGTGAACAGCAGTTCGTAATCATCGCCCCAGCGCACGCAATCGGCGAGCCGCGCGCGGTCGGCGACCGGGATCAGGGCGCTGTCGAGCGCGAGGGTTACGCCGCTGACCCAGCCCATCCGCCAGCAATCGAGCAAAAGCCCGTCGGAGATATCCATCATCGCGCTCGCCGCCGGCGCCAGCGCGCGGCCCTCGGCCAAGCGCGGCACCGGGCGGTTGAAGGCGGCGAGGTGCTCGGGATCGCCCTCGTAGCCGAGCATGGCCCGCCCGACCGGGCCAGTAACATAGACCGCATCGCCCTCGGCCGCGCCCTTGCGCGACGGGACGGGCACATGCGTTGCCCGGCCAATCGCGGTCATCCCGTAAGTGCTGATGCCGGTGGTCGCCACGGTATCGCCGCCCAGCAGCGGCACGCCGTAGGTGACGA
>JBKDUW010000187.1:0-7274 GCA_046339235.1 Erythrobacteraceae bacterium
AGTCGGATCACGTCGCCAACCTCTCGCTCGGCATCGAGGACACCGAGAAGGTGCAGCAGTTCACGGTTCTGCTAAACTATGCGAGCAAGCGCGTGACCCTGCGCGGCGGGGCACTGCCCGACGTGGTCGAGGCACCGGGCCTGACGGTCGACATCGTGGCGCGCTCCGAGTTTAAGCTCGGCGGCCTGCCGCTGGAGCTGAGCTTCGAGGCGCGCAACCTGTTCGGACGCGACAACTTCGAGTTCCAGGAAGTGAACGGCAACCGCGCCGAGCTCAACACGTTCGACGTCGGCACGAGCTTCTCGCTGGGTGTGAAGGCCAGCTTCTAGGCCAGCCGCACAAGCGAACAAACGAAAGGCCGCCCCTCAGCGGGCGGCCTTTTTGATTTGCGCCGCTTTTTTTGTTTGCGCAGGGCCTCCGCGCTGCGATTTCCTCGCTCACGCGACCTGAAGGTCGCATCGCTGCGGGCGACTACGATAGGTGGGAGGCGTTCTCTTACCCGCTCCCCATCTCAATTCAGATCGAAAACATACCCCAGCGACCGCACGGTGCGCAGCGGGTTGCCGCCGCCGGCCGATTTGATCGCGCGCCGCAGCCGGCCGACCCCGACATCGACTGTGCGGTCGTCGATCGGAGGTTCGCGCTTGCCCAGCCCGCTGATCAGATCCTCGCGGGTCAACACCCGGTTGGGGTTCTCGGCGAAGAACCGCAGCAAGCGGAATTCATTGGGGCGCAGCGGGATCGGCTCGCTGTTCCAGCGCGCCTGCAGCGCCGCCATGTCGATGCTCAACGCGCCCGCCTCGAACCGGCGGGTGGCATGGCGTTCGGCCCCGCGCGATTGCAGCGCCAGCACCCGGTCGAGCACTGCGGTGCGATCGAGCGGGCCGAGCATGTAGTCATCCGCTCCCGCGCGCAGCGCCCGGCGCCGGTCATCGGCGTCGTCTTCCTCCAGCACCATCGTCACATGAGCGTCAGCCGTGCGCGGATCGCCACGCAGGCGGCGGCACAGTTCAAGCCCGGCAATATCGGGCATCACCCAGTCGACGAACGCCCACATCGGCCCCTCGACCAGCCGCCGCGGCCCTTCCGGCCCCAAGCGATCAAAGGTGAAGCGTCGTTGATCATGGACGAAGTCATCCAGGCTTTCGCCAAGCTCGCTCGTGAGGAAAATATTGACGACGTCCATGCGTGCCCCGCGCTGCTGTCAAGCGGGCGTTGGCGCAAGCATGTGACCCCTTCGTGACTGAATTGCAGCAAGGCGTCACGCGCGCACGCACGGCGTCAGGCGATGAGGCTCACCTGGTCCATCGCGGGCATCGGCATCCCCATCCCGGTCGGCCATTTGGGCCGATAGGGGGCCTCGAGCGCGGCGATTTCCTCGGCCGACAACGCCAGATCAAGCGCGCGCACGGCATCGGCGATATGCGCCGGCTTGGTCGCGCCGATGATCGGGGCAGCGACCGCAGGCTTGGTGAAATGCCACGCCAGTGCAAGGCTCGCCATCGCCTCGCCGCGTGCCGCCGCAAGCGCCGCCAGAGCATCCACCACGGCATGATCAGCGGCATCTTCCGCCTTGTAGAGAGCTTTGCCGATCACGTCGGTCTCGCTGCGCACCGTGGTCTCGCCGAAGGGCCGCGTCAGCCGTCCGCGCGCGAGCGGGCTCCACGGGATCACGCCCACGCCTTCTGTTGCACACAGCGGGAGCATCTCTCGCTCCTCCTCGCGGTATAACAGATTGAGTTGGTTCTGCATCGCTATGAACCGCGACCACCCGTGCGCGCGGGCGACTTCCTGCGCTTTGGCAAACTGCCACGCATACATCGACGACGCGCCGATATAGCGCGCCTTGCCGGCCTTCACGATGTCGTGCAGCGCCTCCATCGTCTCCTCGATGGGAGTCATATCGTCCCAGCGGTGGATCTGGAACAGGTCGACATAGTCCATGCTGAGCCGCGCAAGGCTGTCATCGACCGCCGCGAACAGCGCCTTGCGCGACAGTCCCCCGCAATTGGGGCCGTTGCGCCACACCCCGAAGGCCTTGGTGGCGACCACGATCTCGTCGCGTCGCGCCATTTCCCTGAGCAGCTTGCCGGTGATCTCCTCCGAGGTGCCGCCCGAGTAGATGTTGGCCGTGTCGAAGAAGTTGATCCCGCTATCGAGCGCTTGGGCAAAGAACGGGCGCGCCGCCTCCTCGCCCAGCAGCCAGTCGCCGTGCCAGCCCTTCGAGGTGTCGCCATAGGACATGCAACCAAGGCACAAACGCGAGACGGAGAGGCCAGAGCGGCCAAGGCGGGTGAACTGCATGAGGACTACTCCTTGCTTGGCGCGGGCGTATCAGCGGCGGCGCGGCCCTGTTGGAGACACATGAGACACTGTCCAGAACCGAAAAACCGTCCCACCCGAAACGCGCTCTTCTCACGAACAGGCTTGGCACGTTCGCGGCACGTAGGAAAGCCCGCTCAGGACAGCGTCAGCCCCCCATCGACCACCAGCGTTTGCCCGGTAATGTATGCGCTCAAGGGCGAGGCGAGAAACAGCGCTGCGCCGGCCATGTCCTCGGGCGTGCCCATGCGGCGCAGCGGGATCGACCTGAGACTGGCTTCAAGCCGCTCGGGGTGATCGGTGGTCACAGACGTGAGCTTGGTCGGCACCAGCCCCGGCGCAATGCCGTTGACGCGGATACCGTCCCGCGCCCAGGCCTCGCCCAGCGTCTTAGTGAGGCTCGCCGCGCCGGCCTTGGAGGCGGCATAGGCGGGCGTGCCGATGGTCGATTTGAACGCGGCGACGCTGGAGACGATGATGATCACGCCCTTGGCTTGGGTCAGCGCGGGGTGGAAGGCGCGGGCAGCGTCCATTACCGAATTGAGGTTGATGTCGACCACCGCATCCCAGCCGTCGCGGGTGAATTCGTGCCGCCCGTAGCGCACGGTCCCTTGGGAGAGCACGAGGACATCGACGGCGCCGAGATCACCCGCCAGCCGGTCAGCCGCGTGGCGGTCAGTGAGATCAAGCTGACGGTAATCGAGGCCGGTGAAGTCGCTATCCTCGGCCTCAAGGTAATCGCCCGCATCGGGCCGCGTGCCGGTGACGGTGACGCTCGCGCCCCGCTGGCGAAAGCCGTGGGCAATGCCATTGCCGATCCCGCTCGACCCGCCGATGACGAGAACGCGCTTGGCGGTGAAGTCGAGCGGATCAGCCATATCAGATACTCCGCGAGATCACTTCCTTCATGATCTCGTTCGTCCCGCCAAAAATCCGGGTCACGCGCGCGTCGCGCCACAGGCGGGCGATGGCGTATTCGTTCATGTAGCCCGCCCCGCCGTGGAGTTGCAGTGACGCGTCGCACAGCTCCCATTGCAAGTCGGTGTGCCACAGCTTGGCGGCGGAGGCCTCGGAGGTGGTGAGTTCGCCTGCGAGGTGCTTCTTGATCGCCCAGTCGAGATGCGCCCAGCCGACCTGCAGCTTAGCCTTGAGGTCAGCGAGGGTGAACTTGGTGTTCTGGAATTCGAACACCGTTTTGCCGAAAGCCTTGCGGTCCTTGGTGAAGGTCACCGCTTCGTCGAACGCGCGCTGCGCCGCCGCCTGCGCGCCGACCGCGATGCCGAGGCGCTCCTGCGGCAGTTCCTCCATCAGGTGCACGAAGCCCATGCCTTCCGCGCCGAGGATGTTGGTCATCGGCACGCGGCAATCGTTGAAGAACAGCTCCGAGGTATCGGCGGCATGCTGGCCGATCTTGTCGAGATTGCGCCCGCGCTCGAAGCCGGGAGTGTCGGCGTCGACCAGAACCAGCGAAATGCCCTTGGAGCCCAGTTCGGGATCGGTCTTGGCGACCACGATCACGCAATCGGCGTTCTGGCCGTTGGTGATGTAGGTTTTCGAGCCGTTGATGACGAGGTGGTTGCCGTCCTTCTTGGCCGTGGTGCGGATGCCCTGAAGATCGGAGCCTGCGCCCGGCTCCGTCATGGCGATGGCGGTGATGATGTCGCCGCTGACCATGCCGGGCAGATACTTGGCGCGCTGCTCGGGATTGCCGAGGCGCTCGAAATAATTGGCGGTGATGTCGTTCTGGAGCGTGAAGCCTGCGGACGATCCGAGGTAGCTCAATTCCTCGGTCAGCACGCAGTTGAACCCGAAATCGAGGCCGAGGCCGCCGTTCTCTTCCTTCACCGTCATGCACAGCATCCCGGCATCACCCATTGTCTTCCACACGTCGCGCGGGACGATGCCGTTGGCCTCGTGCTCGTCCATGTGCGGGGTCAGGTGTTCGGCAAACACCTTGCGGACGGTATCGCGGAAGGCTTCGTGGTCTTCGTTATAAGCGGTGCGATAGGAGGTTGCGAGCATGGGGTTCTCTCCGGCAAAACGGTTTTGATTTGCCACGATTGAACAGCGCGCGCGGGCGGGGGTCAAGCGCGAAAGTGGGGAGAGGTCACGCCCGGCTGCACACCACCAGCACGTGCAGCATTCCCCCGCCCTCGCTCAGCACCGGGCTCGCCATGCCGTTCGGCAGATCCTTGAGGATCGGGCGCAGCTGAGGCGGCAATTGCCCCGCCCTGGTGAAGTTGCTCCGGTTGACCCTCGCGCCCAGCGCCTTGCCGAGTTCCACCGCGTCCTTGCATGACGTGATCTCCATGGTGCGCGCCTGGAATTCGTCTGCCGGAACCGCGCTGGCCGCGACGGTGAGCTGGACGAGGTTGTAGTTCGGCAGCGGCGACATGCGCTCGTCCTGCGCAAGGGCGCTGGCAGGCGCGAGCGCTGCGGCAAGCATGGCGGCGGGAATCAAGCGGTGCGCCATAGCGTCCTCCTCTAGCTGGTGAAAGCTGAGCCTCAGGTGCTGAACGCCTTATGAAGGCGGGACAATTTGCCCTGCCAATTCAACCCACAAATGCGCGTTCGATGACGAACTGGCCGGGCTTGTTATTCGCGCCCTCTTCAAACCCGCGCCGTTCCAGATCGGCGGCGTGGTCCTTGATCATCGCCATCGAGCCGCACAGCATCACGCGGTCCTCGTGCGGAACGAAGTGCTTGGGGCCGTTGCTTTCGGCGAACAACCGGCCGTCGTCGATCAGGGTCTGGATGCGGCCGGTGGTGCGGAAGTCTTCGCGCGTCACGGTGGGGACGTAGATCATCCGCGCGCGGTCTTCATCCTCGAGCAGCGGGTCGCCTTCGAGCTTGCTTTCGAGTAGCTCGCGGTAGGCCAGCTCATTCACATTGCGCACCGAGTGAACGACGATCACTTCCTCGAACATCCCGTAAACCTCGGGATCGCGCACGAGGCTCATGAAGGGCGCAAGGCCGGTGCCGGTCGAGAGCATGAACAATCGCTTGCCGGGCAGCAGCGCATCGGTCACCAGCGTGCCGGTCGGCTTCTTGCCGAGGTAGATCGGATCGCCGACCTGAATGTGCTG
Source organism: Erythrobacteraceae bacterium (assembly GCA_046339235.1). Lineage (GTDB taxonomy): Bacteria > Pseudomonadota > Alphaproteobacteria > Sphingomonadales > Sphingomonadaceae > Erythrobacter. Next base: position 5,409 of record JBKDUW010000187.1, read on the forward strand.
GAGCCGCGAGGTCAGCGGGCCATCAGCCACCTTGATCGACAGGAATTCGAGCTCCTCTTCATACGAAGGCGAAGCGACCGAATAGGCGCGCAGCAGCGGCTTGCCGTTGTCGCCCGGCAGCCCGATCATCACGAATTCGCCCGAACGGAAGCGGAAGCTCGCCGGGCGCGTCATCTTGAGCGTGAACAGCCCCTCGCACCAGTGGTGGACATAGGTGATGGTCTCGACAGAGAGCGCCGCGCTTTCGGTGAACTGGTCGCGGGTCAGGGTGGGCTGGTTCAAGTGGGCCTCGGATACAGGTGTGCGCTGCCCGGACAAGGCGGCAGGATCGGGGCGCAAATGAACGAACACCGCGCCCCCATCAAGACAGTTTAGTGATAAGGCCTGAAAGCGCGCCTTGGTAAGGCGTAAATCAGTTCCACCCCGCGCGGTCGAAGATCTTCACCGCCTCGGCCTGGCCCTTGCCGATTTGCGCGGCGTTGAGTGTGTCGGCCTTGAACGCGCCCAATTGGTCGAGCGCCGAATTGGCCTTGAGGCCGACGCTGGCGGGATATTCGTTGTTGCCATCGGCGAAGTAGCGCTGGGCGCTTTCCGAGGTGAGGTATTCGAGGAATTTCACCGCATTCTCGCGGTTGGGCGCGGTCTTGACCAGGCCTGCGCCCGAGATGTTGACGTGGGTGCCGCTGCCGGCCTGATCGGGGAAGATCACGCCGACGGCATCGAAGATCGCCTTCGCTTTCGCGTCACCCCCGGCATAACGCGCGAGGTAATAGGTGTTGACGATCGCAATGCGGCACTGGCCAGCGGCCACCGCCTCGATCATCGCGGTGTCATTGCCTTGCGGGGCCTGCTTGAAGTTGGCGACAACGCCCTTGGTCCACTTTTCCGCCTCGGCCGCGCCCCTGTGGGCGATGATGCTGGAGAGCAGCGAGATGTTATAGATGTTCGAGGAGGAGCGCACGCAGATCTGCCCCTTCCACTTCGGGTCGGCGAGATCGGCGTAATTGGCGAGGCCCTGCGGGGTGCCTGCGGCCTTGTTGTAGATGATGATCCGCGCGCGGGTGGAGAGGCCGAACCACAGCCCGTCCGGATGGCGCAGGTGCGCGGGGATGCGCTCCTTCAGCACCGCCGAATCGACCCGGCCGAACACGCCCGCCTCTTCCGCGCGCCACAGACGTCCGGCATCGACCGTGACGAGGATGTCGGCGGGGCTGAACTCGCCCTCGGACTGGATCCGCTCGATCAGCGCGTCGGCATCGGCCTCGATGCGGTTGACCTTGATCCCGGTCTGCTTGGCGAAGTCCTCGTAGAGCGCGAGATCGGTATCGTAGTGGCGCGAGGAATAGAGGTTGACCTCGCCCGCATTGGCAGGCGCTTCGCCTTCGCCGGGGGTTTCGCCGCAGGCAGCAAGGGCAGCGCAGGCGGCAAGAGCAAGGAGCAGTTTCTTCATGGAAGGAGGAATCCTGTTACAAGATGCGAATGACTTGCAATATTATCTCGCCCCAATCAAGGCCAATCTGCAAGCCCTATCCTTGCACGCCCCCGCTCGCGACGAACGCCCGCACGCTTTCCGGGTCGGGCAGGACGCTATAGGTCTTGGCCGGATCGACCGGCAGCGCGGTTTCGACCGTGATCGCCGCCCCGTCCGCACCTTCGAGCAGCACGCGTTTGCGCAGCCCCAGCGGGTGCACATCGCGCACCTTGCAGCCGCGCACATCGGCCACAGGCACCAGCCGGTCGGCCTGCACCAGCAGATCGATCGCCGCGCCTTGCGGCAGCTCGCCGATCAGGCTGGCAAAGGGCCAAAGGCCGAAGGGGGTGTCCAGCCCTTCAGCGGACGGGCCGCCGGCAATCACCTGCGCGCCG
>JBKDUW010000188.1:0-16707 GCA_046339235.1 Erythrobacteraceae bacterium
GCGCTGCGCAGCAATGTGGTGTCGGCTGGTAGCAGCGGCGACATTGCAGCGGCAAGCGCTTCGTGGAGGTCTTCCTCGCTGATGCGCCCGTAGCGGATCGCGGCGGCATAATCCGCGCCCGTCCGGGTGATCCGCACGCCCGCGACCCGGCCGAGCCGCGCGGCGGCGGTGGCCATATCCTCGCCCGTCTGGCCGAGGAAGGGATTGACCGCCACGGTCGCATCGAGCGGGAAGGCCGGCGGGATGGCGCGCGCGGCGGCTTCTGCGGCTTCGAGTACCGCCGAGCGGCGCACCGGGGTGATCTGTGAGTGCTTCATGAACATGGCCGTCTCCGAATCAGGGGTTTCAGCGCTTGGCGGTGGTGCGGAACCCGCCGATCGCGCGATCGAGCAGGGCGTTGAGGTAGAGGCCGTTGGCGAGATGGACGCGCAAACCCGCCGTTGCGGGGTGATGCGCCCACAGCGGGAACAGCGCCTGCGCAAAGGCGACAAGGCCGAAGCTCGCGACTGCGATCACCAGCATCGCCCATTCGAGCTCGCCCGGCATCGGGACGGGCGGAAGGATCGGCCCCCAGATCATCTGCGCCAGCGTCTGGAAGCTGAAATATCCGATCGCAGCGGCCAGCGCGGCAGCGGCGGTGCGTTTGGTCAGCGCCACCGGCGCGCGGTCAGCGAGACCCTGCGCGACGAGATAGGCCACCCCGAAGATCAGGATCGCGCCCAATGCCAGCGCTTGGGGTGACTTCGCGCCGAACATGGCGGTGAAGCCTGCGGCAATGCCTGCGAAGATGGCGAGCGCGAGCGCGAAGCTCTTGAGCACCGCCGCTACGCTCGGCACGGCGACCGGGCCGGGGCGGCGGATGCTGGCGACCTCGGTCACCGCGCCGCCCGAGGAGAGGAACGCGTGCGCCTTGTAGAGCGAGTGGGCGATGATGTGCAGCAGTGCCAGCGTCCACAGCCCGAGCCCGCATTGCAGCAGCATGAAGCCCATCTGCGAGATGGTCGACCAGGCCAGCGCGGTCTTGATCGCGCTCTGGGTGAGCATCACCGCCGCGCCTAACAGGGCGGTCAGCCCGCCGATCAGCACCAGCGCGGCCATCGCCCCGGTGCTTGTTTGCACCAGCGGCGCGGCGGTGATCAGCAGCACGCCGCCAGAATTGATAATGCCTGCATGGAGCAGCGCGGAGACGGGGGTGGGGGCTTCCATCACCTCGGTCAGCCAACCGTGCAGCGGGAAGGCGGCGGTCTTCAATGCGGCGGCGGCAACGATTGCGGCGATTCCGAGCGTGCCGGCGAGACCGGGGCCGGTGGTGCGGGCGGCGTCTGCCAGTGCGGCGAATTCGAGCGTGCCGAACGCGGCAAGCAGCAGCGCAGCGGCGAGAATCAGCATCGCGTCGCCCGCGTGCCAGACAGCTGCAAACTTGATCGCAGCGCGCTGGGCCTCGGGCCGGGCGGGGTAGAACAATAGCAGGCGCTTCAAGGCGATGCCGACGATGATCGCGGCGAGGATCATGGTGGCGAGCGTGCCCGCCTGCACGAACACCAGCACCGCGGCGAGCGCGGTAAGCATCAGCGCGTGGAAGGTGCCCTCGCGCGCTTCGCCGTCAAGGTAGGTGCGGCTGTAGCGCATCACGATCCAGCCGATGAAGCCGACCAGCGTTGCCATCGCGGTGCTCACCAGATCTGCGCGAAGGGCCAGCTGCGCCGCGCCGCTCAGCACGCCGATAGTCGCCAGCGGGCCGAGCGCGGCCTGCACCAGCCCGGCAAGGCCAAGCGCGAAGGCAGCAAGCGCCGAGGCCTCCGACCAGCGCGGCAGGCTACCGGGGCGCTGGCCGGGGCGCGCGAGCGCGAAGGCGGCGGCGGGCAGAAGCGCAAGCGGCGCGAGGCACGAAAGAGCAAAGGCGAGCGGCATGGCGGCACTCCGACAGGAGGGGTTTGAGGACGAGCCGGCGGAATAGAGGCTGGACAGATTTTGATAAAATACATATTTTATCGCAAATCATTCGGAATATTAGAACGTTCAGCGGGATTTTCGATGTCGAGCCTCAACCTCCACCACCTGCGCCTGTTCCGCGCCACCGCGCGCGAAGGCACGCTGACGGCAGCCGCGCGCGCGCTCAACATCTCGCAAAGCGCGGTCTCGACCCAGATCAAGGCGCTGGAGGCCGATCTCGGGCATGATCTGTTCGAGCGACGCGGGCGCAATCTGGTGCTGACCGAGGCCGGACGGATCGCATTGGATTATGCCGACCAGATCTTCCGCGCCTCCGAACAGCTCACCGCCACCTTCCGCGCCGTCGGCGGGCAGCGCAAGGTGCTTAGGATCGGCGCGCTCGCGACACTGTCTCGCAACTTCCAGATGCAGTTCCTCGGGCCGCTGATCGGGCGCGACGATGTCGAGGTGGTGCTGCGCTCGGGCACACAGGCGACGCTGCTGCGCGCGCTCGACGCTATGCGGATCGATGTGTTGCTCACCAACATGGTGCCCGCCCGCGATGCCGCCAGCCCCTATCTGGTGCGGCGCATTTCGGAACAGCCCGTCAGCCTCGTCGGCACACGCACGCGGCTCGCGCTGGCAGCGCAAGGGCTTCGCACGCTGCTGACCACCGCGCCGCTGATCCTGCCCACGCCCGAGACCGCGCTGCGCGCCGGGTTCGATGCGATGATCGAGCAAATGGGCATCGTCCCGCGCATTGCTGCCGAGGCGGACGACATGGCCATGCTGCGCCTGCTCGCACGCTCGGACGCAGGCGTGGCAGTGATCCCGCCGATCGTGGTGCGCGACGAGCTCGCAAACGGCACGCTCTACGAGCTGTTCCAGCTGCCCGAGATCACCGAGGAATTCAGCGCCGTCACCATCGCGCGCACCTTCCCCAATCCGCTGCTCGCCGAGGTGTTCGATCCGGGCCAGGCAGCAACGGGCCCGGCTACCAGCCCCGGCTCTCCAGCATCGGCACCATAATGCGATTGAGCCCCTTGGCGAGCAGCGCCAGCCCGGCGCGACGCGCGGAGGAAAGATGGCGGCCATCGACCGCCATATACTCGATCACTTCCGTTGCGCCGCGGTTGCGCTTGCACTGCGAGGCCCCGGCCGAACCGTGGAACCGCATGCCGCGGGTCAGTGCCAGATCGGCCGCGCAATAGCTGGCGATGCGATAGAGCGCCTCGTCCTGCGGGCGGCTGGTGTCATAGCCGATCAAGGGCACCGTCCCAACTCCGCCCGCACAGGCCAGCGCTGCAAACGCCATGATCTCGCCCGTCGTATCGCGTAGAAGGCTATATTGCAGCAGGCCGCTTGCCGCGCTCATCGCGATATAGGCGGGGGTGAAGCGCGGATTGATGGCGGAATAGCGCCCGATATAGAGCTGGTGATACAATTGCGCGATCCGCGCGGCGTCGGGTGCGGTGATGGTACCGGGCCGTTCCAGCGTCAGGCGGGACCGGCGCAGGGCGCGGGCATCGGCCTTGGTGTGGCTGCGCGGGCGTCAATCGCGCGCGAGATCATCGGTGACCCAGACCTGCCGCGCCGGTAGCAGCGTCCAGCCATCCGCGCGCACCGCGTCCATCAGGGCCGGGCAGGTCCATGAATCGACCGAACGGATAATCGTGACATGATCGGGGAACCAAGCGACCAGAGCCTCGCGCATGTCCGCCAGCCCAGCACCATCCCAATCCCCGTGGAGGTTGGTCGAGAGCAGCCAGCCATCAAGATGCACCGCGCGATTGAGGCGGCTCAGTCGCAGCAATCCCGCCACCGCTGCCAGCACGCCCTCGGCAGCATAGCGCACCCCGCCAAGCCCCATCAGCGCAATCTCGTCACGCGGGTAGAGCACATAGGTGCTATGCGGGCTGCAGACATAGGAATGGCCATGCGCGCCGTCATCGATGGTCACCGGCAGCCGAGTCTCGCAATGGCGCAGCAGCCTCACCTCGCAAGCGGCATTGGCGATCAGCGCGGGGGTGCCGTGGGCGCGAAAACCGGCGACATGGCGCGCCGCGAGCGACCCGTCCGCCGTCAGCGCGGCCGCATCGCTCAGCAATTCAGCCATCACGCGGGGCTACTCCTGATCCATACCTTAAGCGAAGGCCTGACTTTGCGTGGGCGCGCAAGCCACTCTTGCGGCGCTTTGGCGCGTGTTGGTGACATGATCTTGACATTGCGGACTTTGCGTAAGCCACAAGGGCGGCGCGCATGGCCTTGCCCCCTGCGCGCGGCAGGCGTAAGGCGCGCGTCCGATGCAAGAGAGACCCATGCAGGAAACGCAATCCATGCCCGCGCTCACCGGCCGCCCGGTCATTTCCGCTACCGGCCTGTTCACCCCCGCCGAGACGATCACCAACCAAGAGCTCGTCGTGAGCTTCAACGCCTTCGTCGACCGCCACAACGCCGCCCATCCTGAGGCTGAGCCGCTGGCCTATTCCTCGGTCGAATTCATCGAGAAGGCGAGCGGGATCAAGGCGCGCCACGTGATGAGCAAGGCGCCGATCCTGGATCCCGACACCATGGCCCCCCGCTGGGCCGAGCGCAGCAATGACGAGCTGTCGATCATGGCCGAAATCGGCGTCGCCGCCGCGAAGCAGGCGCTCGAGCGGGCCGGACGCGAGGCTAAGGATGTCGACGCTGTCCTATGCGCCGCTTCGAACATGCAGCGCGCCTATCCTGCGATGGCGATCGAGATCCAGCAGGCGCTCGGGATCGAGGGCTTCGGCTTCGACATGAATGTCGCCTGCTCGTCGGCTACCTTCGGGATCCAGACCGCGGCCGATTACATCCGCGCCGGCAATGCGCGTTCGGTGCTGGTGGTCAGCCCCGAGATCACCTCGGGTCACCTCAACTGGCGCGACCGTGACAGCCACTTCATCTTCGGCGATGTCGCCACCGCCGTGCTGGTCGAGGATGCCGCGATTGCGCCCGCGCAGCACTGGGAAATTCTCGGCACGAAGCTCAAGACGGTGTTCTCGAACAACATCCGCAACAATTTCGGCTTCCTCAACCGCGCGACGCCCGAAACCGAGGGCACCTCCGACAAGCTTTTCGTCCAGGAAGGCCGCAAGGTGTTCAAGGAAGTCGTGCCGATGGTGGCGCAGATGATCCTTGATGAAGCCGCGCGGCTGGGGATCGATCCCGAAGGCCTGCGCCGATTGTGGTTGCACCAGGCCAATGCGGGGATGAACCGCCTGATTTCGCACAAGGTGCTCGGCCACGAGGCCTCCGAAGACGAGAGCCCGACTGTGCTCGACACCTATGGCAACACCTCGAGCGCAGGCTCGATCATCGCCTTCCACGAGCACAGCGGGGATCTGGAAGCGGGCGATACCGGGCTGATCTGCTCTTTCGGTGCGGGCTACTCGGCCGGCACGGTGTTTGTGCGCAAGATGGGCTGAGGCACCGAGTATCCTTGCGGCCTTCAGCGCCGCCCCCTAGAAGCGACACGATGGCAGGCGAAATCCTCGATAACAAAGGCCGCGGCGAGGCCGGCTGGAATTGGCCCGCAATCCACTCGGAAGGGCGCAAGTTCGGTCTCGCTGCGGTCGCTGCGAGCCTGTTCTTTCTGGTGGCGCTCGATTGGGAGCTGATCGGATGGCCGTTGCTGCTGCTGGCGTTCGGCATCTTTGCCTTCTTCCGCGATCCCGAACGCGTGGTGCCGCAGACCGAGGGCGCGATCATCGCGCCTGCCGATGGGTTGGTGACATTGATCGAGGAGGTCGAGCCGCCGCGCGAATTGCAGATCGATGATGGCTCGGGCTTTGCCGGGCTGGCGGCCGGGCCGGTGACGCGGGTCTCGATTTTCATGAGCGTGTTCGATGTTCACATCAACCGCACGCCGGTAGGCGGCACAGTGCGCCGCGTGGTCTATATTCCTGGGCGTTTCATGAATACCGAGCTCGACAAGGCGAGCGAGGAGAATGAACGCCAGCACATCCTGATCGAGCGTAGCGACGGGCTGAAGATCGGCTTTACCCAGATCGCCGGATTGCTCGCGCGGCGGATAGTGCCATTCGTCAAGCTGGGCGACATTGTCGCCAAGGGCCAGCGCGTCGGCCTTATCCGGTTCGGCAGCCGGGTCGATGTCTATCTGCCCGCGGGCACCGATCCCAAGGTGATGATCGGCCAGACCACCATCGCCGGCGAGACGGTTCTGGCCGAGGTTGGCCAGCGCGGGCTGATCGAGGGCATTGCCCAATGAGTGCGCTGCGATGAGCAAGCCTCCTCGCAAGCGAACGGCGCGCAAGCTTCCCGGCGCGCGATTCCTGCCCGCGCGGCTTGGCCCCAAGGCCGCCGAGGACGAGGATCATGACAGCGCAAGCCTGCGCGATGCCGGCGGGCTGACGCTGCGGGCGATGCTGCCCAACGCCATCACCGCCGCGGCGCTGTGTGCCGGGCTCACCGGCATCCGCTTCGCAATTGATGGCGAATGGTCTTACGCGATCCTCTCGGTGGTGCTGGCGGGCGTGCTCGACGGGATCGACGGGCGCATTGCCCGCCTGCTCAACGCCCAGTCGCGGTTCGGCGCGGAGCTCGACAGTCTGGCCGATTCGCTGTCCTTCGGGGTGGCCCCGGCGCTGATCCTGTTTCTGTGGTCATTGAACGACTGGCCGCGCTTTGGCTGGTTCGCCGCGCTGGCTTTCGCAATCAGCTGCGCGCTGCGGCTCGCGCGTTTCAATGCCAGGATCGATGTTGACGAGCAGCCGCACAAGTCCGCCGGGTTCCTCACCGGCGTGCCGGCACCGGTCGGGGCAGGGCTGGCCTTCACCCCGTTCTACCTGTGGAACGAGACCGGGCTTGCCTTCTTCCGCGACCCGGTGGTGATGGCGATCTGGCTGAGTGTGATCGCGATGCTGATGATTTCCAACATGGCGACGCTGAGTTGGGCCTCGCTGCGTCCGCGCAAGGCGATCCGGTTGTGGGTGCTGGCCTTTGCCGCGCTCGCCTTTGCCGCCTTGATGCTGGAGCCGTGGTGGATGCTGTCGGCGATCTGCGTCAGCTATCTGGCGCTGATGCCATACGGCCTTGTCAAATACGGGCGGATCAAGCGGCGCCGTGCGCAAGAGCAGGCAGCGGCCGCAGCATCGGCGAGCGGCGCGGCAGGATAACCGCTCCGGCACGGCGCGTAGCGGCCCGCAGCCGCACCTCGCGTGGATCGACCTGCATCGCGAAGCCGGCTTCCATCAGCGCCTTCTCGCGCATCAGCATGGCATGGGCATTGGCAGCCTTGATCGCGCAATCGGCCAGCGTGAGGATTGCCGCCACGGCAGCGGTCGCAAACAGCAGGTTGATGGCAAGAGCAAGCATGGCAGGTTCCTTCGTGAGCCGTCGTTCGTTCTTTGTTCCATATGGCTTGTTCTTTACTTGTTCTCTGCTGTCAAGAAGGTTTCGTGCCCGGACGGGCGGATTTTTCACGGTCTGTTCCGGATTCAGGGCTGGATTTTCGCGCGTACCCCGTCTAAGGGCGCGCTCGCGTCATCGACGGGCAACCGTTCGCCTGTGCGCATTAACGTCACATGGAAGGCGCTCATACCGGTGCCGCTTGCGGGGTCTCCGCACACGCGGTTCCAGCCTTCCAGAGGAACAACCGGAAAGGAATTACCTATGGCGGCACCTGTCGTCACGATGCAGCAATTGATCGAGGCCGGCGCTCACTTCGGCCACCAGACACACCGCTGGAACCCGCGCATGAAGCCGTACATTTTCGGCGCGCGTCACGGTGTCCACATAATCGACCTGTCGCAGACCGTGCCGCTGTTCGCGCGCGCGCTCGATTTCGTCGAAGCCACCGTGCGTTCGGGCGGCAAGGTCCTGTTCGTCGGCACCAAGCGTCAGGCGCAGGAGCCGATTGCTGAAGCCGCGCGCATTTCGGGCCAGCACTTCGTCAACCACCGCTGGCTGGGCGGGATGCTCACCAACTGGAAGACGATCTCGGGTTCGATTCGCCGTCTCAAGAGCCTTGAAGAAATGCTTTCGGGCGATGTCTCGGGCTTCACCAAGAAGGAAGTTCTCCAGCTCACCCGTGAGCGCGAGAAGCTGGAAATGTCGCTCGGCGGCATCCGCGACATGGGCGGCATTCCGGACGTGATGTTCGTGATCGACGCCAACAAGGAAGATCTCGCGATCAAGGAAGCGGCCGTGCTCGGCATTCCGGTGATCGCGGTGCTCGACACCAATGTCGATCCCAGCAACATCGCCTTCCCGGTTCCGGGCAACGACGATGCGGCGCGCGCGGTGCGGCTCTACTGCCAGGCGATCGGCGACGCCGCGCTGGCCGGCAAGGGCAAGTTCCAGGCCGACGTGTCGAGCGATTTCGGCGCGATGGTCGAGCCTCCGGTTGAAGCTGTGGTCGAAGCCCCGGCTGAAGTCGCTGCCGAAGAAGCTCCGGTGGCTGAAGTCGTCGCTGACGAAGCAGCCGACGCCTGATTGCCTGGCTGACGCGTGCGTTTAATCGCGCGCGCGTCAATCACCCGTCACAATCCCCCTATAGCGCGTCCGGCATTGCCTCCCTCCAAGTTCCTGGGTGCGGGTCGGCAGGGCCGGGCGCCCGCAAAACCGAATGAAAAGGAAATTCTCATGGCCGATTTCTCCGTCGCCGATGTGAAGAAGCTGCGCGAGCGCACCGGCGCTGGCATGATGGACGCCAAGAAGGCGCTGACCGAAGCCGGCGGCGATATCGAAGCCGCGGTTGATGCGCTGCGCGCCAAGGGCCTCGCCACCGCCCAGAAGAAGTCGAGCCGCACCGCGGCTGAAGGTCTCGTCGGCGTTGCCGTTTCGGGCACCCGCGGCGTGGCCGTCGAAGTGAACTCGGAAACCGATTTTGTCGCCAAGAACGACCAGTTCCAGAGCTTCGTTCGCAACGTCACTGCGGTTGCTCTCGAACTCGGCACCGCTGATGTCGATACATTGAAGGCGGCGGCCTACCCGACCGGCGGCACCGTTTCGGACAAGCTGACCGACAACGTCGCCACCATCGGCGAGAACCAGCAGATCCGCCGCATCAAGACCGTCGCGGTCGAAAAGGGCGCCGTGGTTTCGTACATGCACACCGCTGCTGCCGATGGCCTCGGCAAGATCGGCGTGCTGATCGCGCTCGAGAGCGAAGCGGGCGCCGACGTGCTCGAACCGCTCGGCAAGCAGCTCGCCATGCACGCCGCGGCCGCTTTCCCGATGGCGCTCGATGCCGACAGCCTTGATGCCGAAGTGATCGAGCGCGAGCGCAAGATCGCCGCCGAAAAGGCTGCCGAAACCGGCAAGCCGGCCGATGTGCAGGAAAAGATGGTCGACGGTGCGGTGAAGAAGTTCGCCAAGGAAAACGCGCTGCTCAGCCAGGTCTTCGTGATGGACAACAAGACCGTCATTTCCGATCTCGTCGCGCAGGCGGGCAAGGCTGCGGGCACGCCCATCGTGCTCAAGGACTATGCCCGCTTCCAGCTCGGTGAAGGCATCGAGAAGGACGAAACCGATTTCGCAGCGGAAGTCGCCGCCGCCGTCGCGGGCTGATTTCTCGCGCGCCGAATTGATGACGGCCGTCGCAGCATCGCCGCTGCGGCGGCCGTTGTCTTGAGCGCCCTTGCGCACCGCGCTACCTTAGCCTTTGCGCATCGGCGGATTGCCGGTTAAGTGCGCGCCACCAATTCTCGCCCGGAGCCTCGCATTCCCATGAGCCTTCCCCCGATCAAGCGCGTCCTCCTGAAACTCTCGGGCGAAGTACTGATGGGGGATCAGCAGTTCGGGATCGATCCGGTGTTCGTTGCCGAACTCGCCAAGGAAGTGAAGGCGGCCAAGGAAACGGGCCTCGAAATCTGCCTCGTGATCGGCGGCGGCAATATCTTCCGCGGCATGGCGGGCGCGGCGCAGGGGATGGACCGTGCGCAGGCCGATTACATGGGCATGCTCGCCACCGTGATGAACGCGCTCGCGATGCAGAACGCGCTTGAGCAGCTCGGCGTCCAGACCCGCGTGCAGTCCGCGATCGAGATGGACAAGGTGTGCGAGCCGGTGATCCGCCGCCGCGCTGAACGCCATCTGGAAAAGGGCCGCGTGGTGATCTTTGCCGCAGGGGTCGGCGCGCCCTATTTCACCACCGATAGCGGCGCAGCCTTGCGCGCGGCGGAAATGAAGTGCGACGCGCTGCTCAAGGGCACCAGCGTCGACGGGGTCTATGACAGCGATCCCAAGCATAACCCGGCTGCGATCCGGTTCGATACCGTGAGTTACGACCGCGTGCTGGCCGATAATCTCAAGGTGATGGACGCCTCGGCCGTGGCGCTGTGCCGTGACAACAAGATTCCGATCGTGGTCTTCTCGATCCGCGAAAAGGGCAACCTTGCCCGCGTGCTCGCGGGCGGGGGCGTCCAGACCATCGTTCAAGACAGCTAAAAGATAAATAGAGGGAAGCCTGAAGCATGCCGCAATATGACAAGGCCGACATTGAGCGCCGGATGAAGGGCGCGGTCGATGCGCTCAAGAGCGATCTGCAGGGCCTGCGCACCGGCCGTGCCAACACCAGCCTGCTCGATCCGGTGGTGGTCGAGGTCTATGGCTCGATGATGCCGCTGTCGCAGGTCGCCACCGTCTCGGCCCCCGAGCCGCGCATGCTGAGCGTGCAGGTGTGGGACAAATCGAATATGACCCCGGTCGAAAAGGGCATCGCCCACGCCAATCTCGGCCTCAATCCGATCATTGACGGCCAGACGCTGCGCCTGCCGATCCCCGATCTCACGCAGGAGCGCCGCAAGGAGCTCGCCAAGCTGGCGGGCCAATATGCCGAGAAGGCCAAGATCGCGATCCGCAACGTGCGCCGCGACGCGATGGAAAGCCTGAAAGTCGACGAGAAGAAGAAGGAAATCTCCGAGGACGATCGCAAGCGTTCGGAGGAAGTGGTTCAGAAGCTGACCGATCAATTCGTCAAGGAAACCGACGAGGCGGCAGCCAAGAAGGAACAGGAAATCCTGACGCAGTGATTGCGGCTTCGGGATCGTAAGGAACAGGGTTGGACCAGTCGCGTGCCAGACATGTCGCCATCATCATGGATGGCAATGGCCGCTGGGCCAAGAAGCGGGGCTTGCCGCGCGCGGTCGGCCACCAGCGCGGGGTGGAGGCGGTGCGGCGGCTGGTGCGTGCGCTTGCGCCGACCGGCCTTGAATGCCTGACGCTCTACGCCTTCTCCTCGGAAAACTGGAAGCGGTCGGAGGACGAGGTCGATGATCTGATGAACCTGATGCGCAAGTTCATCAAATCCGATCTGCCCGAATTTGTCGCCAACAACGTCAAGCTGAAGATCATCGGCGACTGGCAGTCACTCGCGCCCGATATTGTCGCCATGCTCGAAGATGCGCTGGCGCAGACCGCGAACGGCAGCCAGACGCTCGCGGTGGCCCTCAATTACGGCGCCCAGCACGAGATCGCGCGCGCTGCGGCCAAGGCCGTGGGCGAGGGCGAGGTGACGATCGAGACCATCGCCGCGCATCTCGATACCGCCGATCTTCCCCCGCTTGATCTGTTGATCCGCACCAGCGGGGAGATTCGCCTGTCGAACTTTCTGCTGTGGCAATCGGCCTATGCCGAGATGCTGTTCGTCGACACGCTGTGGCCCGATTTCGAGCCTGCGCACCTCAACCGCGCGCTCGATGATTTCGCCCTGAGGGAGCGGCGCTATGGCGGGCGCTGAGGTGCGAAAGCAAGCGGTGCCGGATCTGCCGGTGCGGCTGGGCTCGGCGGTGGTGATGCTGGTGATTTCTGTCGGAGTGCTATGGCTCGGCGGGTGGTTCTGGACGGCGTTTGTCGGCTTGCTGGCGCTGGGTGTGCTGTGGGAATGGAACCGGCTGGTGAGCCGCTTCGGCGTGTCGGGTGTTGCCGAGACGCTGTGGTTCTTCGGGGGCGTGATCTATATCGGCGGCGCGGCGCTGGCGATGCTGGCGCTGCGCAATGGCGCGCAGTTCCTTCCCGTGGATGGCCAGAGCTTCGGCTATGCGCCCTTCGAGGTGCTGGTGGGCTATATCTTGCCGATTGTGGCGGTGGATGTTGGCGCCTATTTTGCCGGACGCGCCATCGGCGGTCCGAAGGTCGCCCCGAAGATCAGCCCGTCCAAGACCTGGGCGGGGCTGGGCGGCGGCGCGCTCGCGGCAGGGCTGGTCGCGCTCGGCAACGAGCTGGCCGATTATGGCCCTGCGTCCGGCTCGCCCGGTTACGATAGCGCCAGCCTCGCGCTGGCGCTGGCGGCGGGCGTGCTGATCGCGGTGCTCGCGCAGAGCGGCGATTTCTTCGAAAGCTGGATGAAGCGGCGCGCAGGGATGAAGGATTCGAGCCACCTCATTCCGGGGCATGGCGGGCTGTTTGATCGGCTCGACGGCTTCCTTGCGGTGTTCTTCATGCTGTTTGTGATTGCCTTGGGCCTGCGTTTGCTGGGATGATGCATCTATGACCCGCACGCTCACCCTCCTTGGCGCCACCGGTTCGATCGGCGCATCGACGCTCGATCTGGTGCGCCGTAACCGCGACGACTGGCGGGTGGACACGCTGACGGCGCATTGCAGCGCGGTGGAACTGGCGGCGCTGGCGATCGAATTCGATGCCAAGCTGGCTGTGGTCGGCGACGAGGCCTGCCTGCCCGAATTGCGCGCCGCGCTGGCGGGCAGCGGGATTGCGGCAGCGGGCGGCGCACAGGCGCTGGTCGAGGCGGCGATGCGCCCGGTGGACATGACGGTCGCCGCGATTGTCGGCTGCGCGGGCCTCGCGCCGGTGATGGCGGCGATCGAGCGCGGCGGCACGATTGCGCTCGCAAACAAGGAAGCGCTGGTCTCGGCCGGCGAGGTGATGATGCAGGCGGTCGCCAAGCATGGCGCAACGCTGCTGCCGACCGACTCCGAACACAACGCGATCTTCCAGTGCCTTGCCGGAAACCGTCTGTCGGATGTGGCGCGCATCACGCTCACGGCCAGCGGCGGCCCCTTGCGGACATGGACACAGGCGCAGCTCGATGCCGCCACGCCGGCCGAGGCGGTCGCGCATCCCAACTGGTCGATGGGCGCCAAGATCAGCGTCGATTCGGCGACGATGATGAACAAGGGGCTCGAATATATCGAGGCCTATCACCTCTTCCCGGTGGGGCTGGATAAGCTCGGCATCGTGGTTCACCCGCAGAGCGTGATCCATTCGATGGTCGAATTCCGAGACCGCTCGACGCTGGCGCAGCTTGGCCCCTCGGACATGCGTGTGCCGATTGCCTCGTGCCTCGCCTGGCCGCAGCGGATGGAAACGCCGCTGCCAGCGCTCGATCTCGCCGCCATCGGTCAGCTCACCTTCGAGCCGACCAACGAGACGCTGTTTCCTGCCACGCGCCTCGCCCGCGAGGCGATTGCCGCGGGCGGGGCCGCGCCTGCGATCCTCAACTCCGCCAACGAAGTCGCGGTCGCTGCGTTTCTGGCCGGTCAGATCCGGTTCACCCGCATTGCCGCAATGGTCGAAGAGACGCTGCAGCGCAGCAATGACGCCTCCCGCCCGGTCAGCCTTCATGAAGTGCTGGCCGTCGATCAATCAGCGCGCAGACAAGCGATGAGCCTGCTGGAGACCAACGCCCTTGTTTGAGAGCCCTCCCTTCTGGATGTATGTCGTCGGCTTCCTGCTGGTGCTCGGCCCGCTGGTTACGCTGCACGAGCTGGGCCACCTGCTGGTCGGGCGCTTGTTCGGCGTGCGGGCGGAGAGCTTCTCGGTCGGCTTCGGCAAGGAAATCGCCGGCTTCACCGACAAGCGCGGCACCCGCTGGAAACTCTCGGCGCTGCCCTTGGGCGGATACGTGCAGTTCCAAGGTGACATGAACCCGGCGAGCGTGCCCGACCTTTCCGCGCCCAAGGAAGAAGGCAGCTTCCAATGCGCCGCCTTGTGGAAACGCGCGCTGATCGTGGCGGCCGGGCCGGTGACGAACCTGCTGGTGGCGATCGCCATCTTTGCCGCCTTTTTCGCAATCCTCGGCAAGCCGGTGATTGCAGGAGCGGAGGATCCGCGCACCATCGGCGGCTTTGCCGAAGGCAGCGTAGCGCAGGCCGCGGGGATGAAGGTGGGCGATACCATCGTCGCGATCGACGGCACTGCGGTCACCGATTTCGAACAGCTGCGCACCGCGGTCGGCCTGCGTCCGGACAAGGGGATGGTGTTCACGGTCGAACGCGCGGGCGAGCGGATCGACGTGCCGCTGACCACCGCCCGCAAGGTGCTGACCGACGACTTCGGTAATGAAAGCGCGGTCGGCCAGATCGGAGTCGCGGCCGCTGGCGGCGCATATGTGTTCGAAAAGGTCGGCATCCTCGAAGCGATACCCCTGGCGGTGAAGCAGAGCTGGGACCTGATCGGCATGATGGTCACCGGTATTCAGCAGATCGTGGCCGGAGAGCGTTCTTTCAAGGAGTTGGGCGGCCCGCTCAAGATCGCGAAATACTCGGGCGAGCAGATGAGCCTCGGTGTCGCGGCCTTCATTAACTTCGCCGCGCTCATTTCGCTTAATTTGGCATTCATCAACTTCTTGCCAATCCCCGCGCTCGATGGCGGGCACCTGATGTTCTATCTGGCCGAGGCGATCCGCCGCAAGCCGATGGGGCAGCAGGCGACCGAATGGGCCTATCGCACCGGCATCGCGCTGGTGTTGATGCTGATGGTGGTGGTGACGGTGAATGACATCTTCGCGTTGCCGATCTTCGGTTCCTGAGCCGTAACCGGGGGAAAGCTGCGGTTTGCCGTGGAAAGCAGGGGGACTGGCGCATCGTGCCGGGCCTCGCGGCTTGATTGCGCAAGGCACATCGGGCAGAGGCTTGGCCGAGGCTGGACGGTCACTATGCCCGGCGGTCAGCACAGACGTCCCGGGGTTGCGGGGGCGGGTCACACACAGGTTGGACGGAACTTTAGCTGCATGAACCCAATGAGCGAGACGGGCCGCGGGCCGGTCAAGAGCCAGACTGGCGTGACGCGCGTGCTTTCCCGGACCGGGCGGCTGGCTGTGATGCTGTGTTGTGGTTCGGTCCTCGCCGGCGTGCCGGGCGCGGCTTTTGCGCAGGCGCAAGCTGCGGCCCAGCCCGCGCAGGCTGCGCAGGGTAACACCATCCGCACCATCAGCGTGGTCGGGGCCGAACGGCTCGAGCCGACCACCATCCTGAGCTACATCCGCCTGCGGGTCGGGCAGGCATACACCTCGTCGGCAGCGGACGAAGCGCTGAAGGATCTCGGCGCGACCGAGCTGTTTGCGAGTTTCTCGATCCGCAATGATAACGGCAATGTCGTCATCACCGTGACGGAGAACCCGGTGATCAACCGGATCGTGCTGGAAGGCAACGAGCGGCTCAAGGAGGACAAGATCCTCCCCGAGATCAAGCTCGCACCGCGCCAGATTTTCACCCGTTCCAAGGTGCGCGCCGACGTTGCCCGCATCATCGAGCTCTACAAGCGTCAGGGCCGCTTTGCCGCGCAGGTCGAGCCCAAGATGGTGCAGCTGCCGCAAAACCGCGTCGATGTCGTGTTCGAGATTTCGGAAGGCCCCAAGTCCAAGGTCCGCCAGATCAACATTCTGGGCAACGAGAGGTTCTCGGACGGCGATCTGCGCAGCGAATTCGTGACCAAGCAGTCGCGCCTGACGAGCTTCTTCAGCTCGAACACCAGCTATGATCCTGATCGCCTTGCCTTCGACCAGCAGAAGCTGCGCCAGTTCTACCTCACTCAAGGCTACGCCGATTTCCGCGTCGTCTCGGCCGTGGCCGAACTGACGCCGGACCAGAAGGACTTCATCATCACCTACGTGGTGGAGGAAGGCGAGCGCTACAAGTTCGGCGAGGTCAACGTCGACAGCCAGCTGCGCGACTTCGACAGCGAAACGATGAGCACGCAGCTGCCGATGAAGACGGGCGACTGGTACAACGCCAAGTCGGTCGAGGATACGGTCGAGCAGCTGACCGAGCTGGCGGGCCGCTTCGGCTATGCCTTTGCCGACGTCCAGCCGCGCTTCAAGAGCAACCCTGAAGACCTGACGATGAACATCACGTTCATCCTGCGCGAGGCGCCGCGCGTCTATGTCGAACGGGTCGACATCAACGGCAATACTCTCACGCAGGACAAGGTCGTCCGCCGCGAGTTCCGGATTGCCGAGGGCGATGCGTTCAACTCGCTGGGGGTGCAGCGCACCACCGCGCGCATCAACTCGCTGGCCTATTTCCAGGAAAACTTCGAAGTCAGCCAAGTCGAAGGCAGCGCGCCTGACCGGATCATTCTCGAAGCCAATGTCGAAGAAAGGCCGACCGGCGAATTGCAGTTTTCGGCGGGCTTCTCCTCGGTCGAGCAGTTTATTCTGGCAGGCAGCATCCGCCAGCGCAATTTCCGCGGGCGCGGACAGACCGTGGGGCTTTCGGTCAATTACTCGCAGTTCTCGCGTTCGGCGCAGGTGAGCTTTTCTGATCCCTACATATTCGATCGCAACATCTCGGGCGGGATTGATATTTACCGCCGCGATTTCAACAGTTTCAACTTCACAAACGATCAACGCAACACCACCTATGAGCAGGCGACCACCGGTTTCGCGATGCGTGCAGGGGTGCCGCTCACCGAGTATATGTCGCTGGTCGGCAGCTACACGCTCAACTACGACGAGATCAGTCTCGACGAGGACCAGTTCTTCACCGATCTCGATGGCGACGGGATCAAGGAGTGCGATCCGCTGCTGGCGGGCCGGTTCCTGTGCGA
>JBKDUW010000189.1:0-6986 GCA_046339235.1 Erythrobacteraceae bacterium
GTTGAGTTTCAGGCTGCGATGATTTCTGCTTTCTCCCCTTGGGTCAAGAGGGACGGTGCCCGGGTTTTGCGCATGCTTTCGCCTTCCAGGGCGATGCGGTGAGCATTGTGGATCAAGCGGTCGAGGATGGCATCGGCGATGCTCTATGCGCTGTTTGGCACCGGCCATCTCGGCTACACGGCACGGCGCCAGTGGGGGAAGTCGCGCGGAACCGACAGGTGAATCTCTATATTGTATACTTTCGATGGCTTGCAGAAATTCGTCTCGTGTCCGGAATAAGGTCAAGGGCGCGGATATTGGGTGACCTTGCCGCTGACAGCGCTGGCTTTGGCAGCAGCAATCCATTGGTCATAGCTGGATATTCGCGTGTATACGCCGGGTCTGCCAGCGCCGCACCCTTTCCCGCCCGACACGATTCCGACCAGCGTACGCCCTCCATCATCGGCAGCGCGGGTTAGTGGTCCGCCGCTGTCGCCCTGGCAGATGTCCTTGCCTTGCTCTACCTTGCCATCGGCATCTAATGACGCGGCGCATATCCGATCGGGGCCATAACGCGTGCCAAGCGCTTCCCTGCAACGCTTATCATCCAGATAGTTCAGCGAAATCTGCTGCAATTGCGGCGGAGTGCGTTGCAACTGGCCTTGACTGTCAAATCCGGTTACCTCGGCGTTGGCATCCCTTTGCCCCATCCAGCCCCAGCCGGTGACACGCAAGATCTCATTGGAATCGAAGGCGCGGTCGTTTGGCTGCATCAGATCAATCGCTGCCAGCTTGTTGCTGGCGACCAATCCAGCGATTTTGTCATCGTTCTTCACTTTGATCAGCGCGATATCAGTCCGCAACGGTTTGCGCGTGTAATCCTTGTGCATGACGATGGATTCGATCGCAAAAGTGCCGCTGTCACTGGTCAGATCCTGAGTGCCCATGCGAACCTTCAGGTCGGTCGGCACTGCCGCGTTCTTCCACGTATCGACGCAATGCGCGGCGGTAATAATCCATTGATCGCCAATGTAAGACCCACCGCATATGTGCGCGAATTCATAATCTGCGCGCGTATCGAGATACCCTTTGCACGCATCGCCATCGGCTAGTGTCTTGTCGAAAGCGCGGTCTGCTGCGGTGAACTCACGGGTGGTGAAGATTTCGATCTGCCACGGTGCGCTGCCCGGGCGAGCGGGTTCGCCGCCCACAATCCGGCCGCCGTCGTCAAATTGGGCACGCCGCGTCGCACAATCGTCCTGCGCACTGCTTTTGGCAGCAGTGCTGCTGGTTTGCTGGGCCGGCTCACTTGGCTTGCAAGCGGCCAGGCCAGCCAGAAGTGTTGATGCCGCGACAATGAAAATCAGATTATTTTTCATTGTGATCCTCCATTAACGATGGCTGACGATACGCTGGCTGACCAATTACCCACTGCTGCCACGCCCGGATCGCGGGTGCCTTCACTGGCCGAACACAGCAGCCGCTCAAGCGGCGACGTGCACGCCGTGATATCGCGCGTGCCATTGCCGCTCTGCTCAAAGGCGTCGGCGCGGATGGGCGTGTCGGAGACGATCGTCACGAAGCGATAGATCCCCTGCAGGTCGAAGGTGATGGGGCCGCGACGATAGGGCTGTCCGGGCGCAATCGGGCGATCGATTTCGCCCGGGCTCGGGAGGACTAGGTCAACGGCGTTGCGGGGGTCGATCGCGAGCAGGTAGAGGTAGCGTTTCGCCCCGCTGCGGTTGACGAGCGTCGCGGTGACGCGCCCCTTCATGGAAAGCTTGCGCACGCCGCCGCGTTCGAGCGCCGGACAGTTCATGGGCCGGTATCCTTCGGGCGCGACACAAAACGCGACCCCGCCCTGCGCCTCGCCTGAGCCGGTTCTGAGGCCGAGCAGCTGCTGGACCCGCGCAAGCTTGCGAAGTTCGTGCGTCAGGCGATCGCCGAAGTCCGAGCTATCCGCTTTGCCGAGGCCATCGGCCAGCATCGTGCCGTCTGCGGCCTGCAGAGCGACGCCGCCGTCATCTTCCGGCACCAGCCTTGCCACCCCGGGATTTCCCGCCGCGACGAAGCTGATCCCGTCAAACACTTGCTCGGCGGCCTTGCGCGCTGCGCCATCGGGAAGGTCAATGCCGATCACCACCGATCGCGGCGCGAAGAAATGCCGGGTCTCCTCGGCAAAGAGACGCTCGGGCAGCGCTCGGGTGGGCGGATTGGCGAACTTGATCCGGGCGGTGCCGACCTCGACCGAGGCGACGTATCCCGTGGCGACCGGCTTGGCCCCTGCGACCGCATCGGCCCTCCGCTCGAAGAAGGCAAAGGTCGAACCTTGCGTGATCCCCGAAGTTGCACCCGCCATGAGCGTTGCCGCCTCTCCGTTGCGGGTAGCATCGAACAGTACGACATCGCGCGCCTTTGCCCCCAGCGAAGCGTTAAGCGCGCCTTCCGCCGAGGGGGTCTGCGACGTCGCACCGCTCTCTGCGACGCGCAACCGAACCTCGCCAACAATATCGCCAAAACTGGCCTTCGCCATCCCCGGCATCTGCAGGGTTTCGATGAGGGCCGTGGTGAACACCCCGGCGCGCTCGCCGATGGCGCCGCTTGGGGTTTCCTGGGCTTGCTCGCCATCTTGCGCGGCAGCCAGATGGACCCAGTAACCTGCCTCGGCCACGGGGCTATCAGGAGCAGGCGGCGTTTGCTCGACAGGCGCAGCCTGTTCGAGAACCGGCACGCTGCGCGATTGCCCGATGGCGCCGTTGCGGGTGGCGGTCCCCGAGTTGCAGGAGTCGAAAATCGTGACGAAGTAGAGCCCCTTGGCGACCGCGCGTTCTTTGATTGCCTTCAGCTCAACATCAAAGATATCCCCCGGCGAACCATCCGGATTGCGCGCGTCATACGGCAGGATGGTGCCATTATAGCCTGAATCCTGATCGAACTTTTCGTCATCGCGATATTGCGCACCGTGCCCGGCGAAATAGAACAACAGCGTATCGCCCGGTTTCAGCGCAGCAATCTTGTTATCCAGCGCGGTCAGGATCCGGCTGCGGGTGGCGCAGTCGTTGATCAGCGTGACGGTGTGATCATTGGCGGATTCGCAAGCTTTGCCCGATGCATTGTCAACATCGACACCATACAGCGCGGCAATCGCCTGTTTGAACCGCTGCGCATCGCCAACCGCGCCTTTCAGGTCTTTAAACTCCGCACCCGGCAACTTCGAGCGCGAGAACTGATAGGCATCGATCCCGACAAACAGGGCGTGGACATTGCGGACCAATGCGATCGGTTCACTCTGCCGGCCTTCGCCCGAACAGCTCAAGAGCAGCAGCGCCGCCAGAATACCGAACCGTCGCAGCATCACAGCCCCCCCCCTTGGGGCACCTCTGTTTGCACCACTGTTCGCGGCGGGCCGACATTGAAATCGAACAGCGAGGGTTTCTGAATTCTCGGCTTGGCCCTTGACGGCTTGCCATCGTGGAACTCCAGCGCTTTCGCGCGGGTGTCGGTCGCCTCGACGTTGCCCGATCCTTCCTCAATTAGCTGAGGCAGGCGCCAGACCGGGTAGTCGAGCCATTCGCGCAGATCGAGCACGTTGTCGGCACCATAATCAGCCAACGGGTATTCCGAGCCCAGTCCCTCCTTTAGCAGCACATAAGTCAGGAGCCCCTGACGCCGCTCGCCGCCCTCCTCCCGCGCCACGTCATCGGCCTGAGTGGCCGACAGGATCCGCACGCCCTTGTCGAACGCAAGCTGGCCAAGACCGGGGTCTCCCAGAGGCCCCGGCTTGAAGCTGCCGTCCTCCACGCTCGCAGCCGCATGGCAGGCATCGATGATCAGGGCCATCTCTCCGGCATCGATAGCCTGAAGCGCAGCGGCGAGTTCGAGCGAGGACAGCAGGCTTGTCGGTTTCGGCGTTGTGGCCCCTTTGGCCCATGACGCCTCCGACGTCACGATGAAGAATTCACCTCTTTTGTCGGCCCAGCCGTGGCCCGAATAGCTCAGGATCACGAGGTCATCGGGCGTCGCGGCTTCGAGCATCGAGGCATCGATCCCCTGCCGCCGCAACTTGCCCAGCATTTCGTCGCGGTTGCGACCGGCAAGAATCGCCAGGATCGGCAGGATCGTGTCCCGCGTCACGTAGCGAACCTGGCCGTTCGCCGAGAGCGGCGCGGCGGTGGTGGCGATGGTGAGGTGACGCGTTTCGTAGTAGCCCGGGATATTCTCGAGCCGATCCCGCATCAGCGCGGCATCGGCGCCCGCGTAGCTCAGATTGAGGCGCTGCTCGCGATAGTGATCGATGCCGATCGCTACGACATAGGCGCGGGGCGGACGAGGCGCGGGGTCAAGCTTGGGCTTGAAGGCGAACTGGGCGGTCTCGCTCTTCAACCGGTCCTCGTTAAAGGCGTAAGCCGTGATGACTATGCCTTCGCTCTGGTGGGTATCGCCGGTCGGGAGGGTCACTATCCTGCGCAGCTCTGCCCGGCCGTTCCGGGCTTCGAGTCGGTGCTCTTTCCGCCATTCGTCGATTTTCAGATGCCGCACGGCGGCCATGGAGGCCTCTTCGACGGCAAGCTGATGATTGCGCAGCAGGCGCGGATTGAAGATCCCGGAGCGGGTCTTGCCGTTGGCGGCCGCCGGATTGACCCCTTCCTCGATCTCCAGGATGACCTCGGCTTTCGTAGGGTCTCCAGGCAGCTGAGCGACGCTGCGGATCCGCACCGTGGGCAGGGTCCGGTTCAGATCGGCGATCGATCGCAGCGGCGCGAAGACCTCCGCGCAATTGCCCTCGATCGCGCAGGTTATCCGCCTGTGGCCTACGCCGGGGGTGTAGTAGTCGCGGCTGAAGGTATCCGGATTGAGCGACTGGAACGGCTCGTCGGGCACCAGCCAGCGGAACTGCGCCTTGTAGGGATGGATATTGGTGTCGTAGCGCCCCTCGGGCGTTACCGTCATGAAGCCCTGGTTGTAGAAGACGTAGGTGGTCAGCAGTTCCGACCAGTCGCGCGTGTCCCAGATCCTGATGCCTTCCTCGTTGGACAAGGCCCAGTACAGGGGCTTGTCCGGCACGAAACCACCGGTGAGGATATTGCCGTAATCGAGCCGGGCGGCGATTTTTCGGGCCTGCATGTCGTAAAGCGAAATCGCATCGTCCGATACCCCGCCGACTGCCAGCAGCTGGCCACTGGTGGCGATCATCGTCGTGTCGACCGTGGTTATCGGAAGCTTGTCCAGTGCCCCGTCCGGGACCGCCCAGGCGTGCATCGTCTCCCCGAGCGAGAACAGCACCTGCATCCCATCGGCAGCGAAAACGGGCTTTTCGAGATAGGCGCGGGTCTCGACCTTCTGGCGCCGGATGGTCCTGCCGCTCCCGGTGTCGATCAGGGTCAGGGTGATGCCTCCCGTTTCGCCGTCGGCCGCGTCCAGGATCGCCGCAAAGACCCGACTGCCATCGGGCGAAACGGCCAGCGAATCCACCACCTCGCCCGGCTGCAATCTCAGGTCGGAGAACGGCTCCCATGTCTCGGTCTCGCTGTCGAAGCGCTGGAGCGCGATGCCGCTGCGGCCGGTCTCCGCGCTCTGTCGGCAGTTGGCGACGGGGGCGCCGTAGAAGACGCCGCCGGGCGCAGGGGCGAGATAGCAGCGCCCCGGGATCTCCAGCTGGATCGCGCCGAGCTCCTGCTCGATTACCAGCGCGTCGGGCAAGGAGCTATTTCGGTAAGTCTCAAAGCGGTCCCGGCCGTAGGTAAAGATGCCGGCGAGCAGGTATTGATCATCAAGCCACTGGATTTTGTCGTATTGACCAGAAAGTTCATCGGGCGGAAAAAATTGGGCCGCTTCCAGATCGAAGATCTGATAGCGGGTGACCGTCTTGCCCTCCTCGTCGGTTTCGGGAATGCCGTCGAGGATAAGAAAATACCGCCCGTCGGGCGAAAGGTCGGCGTCGGCAAACCTGATCTTGGGCGGCTGGGTCAGCCGCCGCGGGCTGCCGATGCCGTCGGTCGGTACGAGCTCAAGCCCCCCTTCGGTCGGGCTGCCATCCTCCATAAATTCCAATGGCGTGGCGAGCCGCTTCAGCTGCCACTTGCCGTCATGGGACGCCGGCAAAGGCAGCAGGATGTCGTCGGCCTTTTCGAGCGAGATCGACTCGTTCCCCTCGTAGAGGCGCCCGAGGGCAACGCGCGCATCCTCGATCTCCGGCCCGGCCCATTTCGGCTTGAGGTCAGCAGGCGCTTGGGCCACACTCACCTCCTTGGTCATGAGATCCACCACAAAGCGCTCGATGCGGGGGTCGTCATATTGCTCCTCGGCGATGGGCGCGGTCTCGGCGTCGATGGTGAGGGAGCGGCCATCGGCCGAAACCGCCATGGCGCGCAGCCTTCTCACCCCTCCGCTCGCGCTCGTTTTGGCGGACAGGAGCAGGCGGTCAACGATATGCCCGGTCGCCACCTCCCAGATCAGCACGCTGCGGGTCTGGCCGACGGCGGTGATGATGTGCTTGTCATCGGGCGTCCAGGCGGCCAGTTCCACCCCGTTGAGGGGCAGCGTCTGCAGCACGACCTTCGGGTAGAGCGCATCGCGCTTGACTGGCTGCGTCGCATCGCTTCCGCAGCTTGCCAGAAGCAGGCAGCAGGCAGCCCAGATCACCAGCCCCCAACCCCGGCAAACACGAGCGACCATAGCCCTACCGACCTCCCCGGAAGTGATGTAATCAATTTGGGGCAAAGTGAAAATCCGTTATGTTCGACGCTAGAGCAGGGATGCGTGCCCTTGGCGATTTGGAAAGCGACGATGTCGATCCAGCCGGCGCGGTTGACGGGGTGAGCCGGAAGCACGGTGTGTTCTTAACCGACATTTCCCAGATGCACTCGAAGATCGGCCCTTTTCGAGACGAGGTTGCAGGTTGAGACGGCTTGGGGCAAACGGATTTTGTCCTACTGGCGGGCCGCTCCCCGAACGGCAGGCTTTTTCAAAAAAGATACGGAAGCGGACCCTGCCTCAGGTCCGACCTT
>JBKDUW010000190.1:0-8121 GCA_046339235.1 Erythrobacteraceae bacterium
GCCCACCCGCTGGCCTTCCTGCGCGCCGGGCTGGCCGAGCGCGGCTTTGTGCGCGCCGCCGATCTGAGGGAGCGCAAGTTCCGGAGCATGGTGCAGGTTGCCGGCGTGGTGCTGATCCGCCAGCGCCCCGGCAGCGCCAAGGGCGTCACCTTCATCACGCTCGAGGACGAGACCGGGGTGATCAACCTCGTGGTCTGGCCCGATCTCAAGGAGAAGCAGCGCAAGGTGGTGATGGGCGCGCGGCTGATGGAGGTGCGCGGGCGCGTGGAATATGATGACGAGGTGATCCACGTGATCGCGCAGAGCCTGACCGACGCGACCCCGGCGCTCCACGCCTTGTCCGATGATCTGCTCAACGCTCCGCTGGCGCGCGCCGATGAAGCGGGCCGCTTGATGCCTCAGCGCGGCCCCGGCGGGCATCCGCGTGATGTCCAGATTATCCCGAAATCACGCGATTTTCATTAGGATTGCGGCGCGAACTTCAGCTAGGTTCAAGCGCATATCCGGCCGAGCGCACAGTGCGGATCGGATCCTTGCCGCCATCGATCCCGATCGCCTTGCGCAGCCGGCGGATGTGGACGTCGACCGTGCGCAGCTCGATGTCCGAGCCGGTGCCCCACACGCCGTCAAGCAGTTGCCCGCGGCTGAACACCCGGCCCGGGCTCTCCATGAAGAACTTGAGCAGGCGATATTCGGTCGGCCCCAGTTGCAGCGCGCGCCCGCGGCGCTGGACCTTGTGCGCCACCGGATCGAGCTTGAGATCGCCGACCTCGATGGTTTCGCCCGCCAGCGCGGGGCGGATGCGGCGCATCACCGCGGCAACGCGGGCAAGCAACTCGCGCGGCGAGAACGGCTTGGTGAGGTAGTCGTCCGCCCCGGTCTCGAGCCCGCGCACACGGTCGTCCTCGGCCTCGCGCGCGGTCAACATGATAATCGGCACGTGCGCGGTTTCCTTGTCGCGTCGCAACCGGCGACAGACTTCGATCCCGCTCGTTCCTTCGATCATCCAGTCGAGGATGATGAGATCCGGCACGTCCTCTGCCGCCAGCACCAGCGCCTCGTCACCATCACCGGTGCAGCGGACATTGTAGCCTTCGTTCTGGAAACGGTATTCGAGCAGTTCGGACAGAGCCGGATCATCTTCGACGAGCAAAAGCTTGGCAGCGGACATACTGTGATGCCTCCATGCGCCGTCCCCCTGGAAGGCGTTGCCCCGCGCTATGTGTCACTTGAGCGACAGTTTGATGAAACCGATCCCGACTAGTTTTCCACACCGAATTGGAGAGCTTAGCGATCCCCCTCGGGCGGGTAGGAGCCGGTCGCAGCGAAGTGTACCATTTCAGCGACGTTGGTGGCGTGGTCGCCGATCCGCTCGATATTGCGGGCCACGAACAACAGCTGGGCTGCGCTCGAAATGGTCGAAGGGTTCTCGACCATGTAGCTCACAAGATTGCGGAAAATGCTGTTGTAAAAGCCATCGACCTTCGCGTCGGTGGCGATCACTTCGCGCGCCAGATCGGGATCGCGCGCGGCATAGGCGGTGAGCACGTCGTGCACCATCTCGCCCGCCAGCTCGCCCATCGCAGGGAGCAGGGTGAGCGGTTCGAACCGGGCGCGGCCTTCGATCATGCCGGTTCGCTTGGCGATGTTCTTGGAATAATCACCGATCCGTTCGAGCACACCGCCGATCTTGAGCGCGGCGATCACTTCGCGCAGATCATCGGCCATCGGCGCGCGCAGAGCAATGATCCGCACTGCTAGCTTGTCGACTTCGATTTCGAGCGCATCAATGCGTTTGTCGCGGGCAATCACGCTTTCGGCCAGTACCTCGTCCCCGCGCACCAGTGCGTCGAGCGATTCCTGGATCGCAACCTCAGCCAGACCCCCCATCTCGGCGATCAGTCCGCGCAGACGGGTGATGTCCTCGTCGAAAGCCTTGACTGTGTGCTCGCCCATCAGCCGTACCTGCCTGTAATATAGTCCTTCGTCCGCTCCTCGATCGGATTGGTGAAGATCTCGGATGTGGGACCATACTCGACCATTTTGCCGAGGTGGAAGAATGCGGTGCGCTGGCTTACACGCGCGGCCTGCTGCATCGAGTGCGTGACGATCACGATCGCATAGCGACCCGAAAGCTCGTCGATCAGTTCCTCGATCTTGGCGGTGGCAATCGGATCGAGCGCGGAGGCCGGCTCGTCCATCAGGATCACTTCGGGATCGACCGCGATCGCGCGGGCGATGCAAAGGCGCTGCTGCTGGCCGCCCGAAAGCGCGGTGCCCGAATCGTCGAGCCGGTCCTTGACCTCGTCCCACAGCCCCGCGCGGGTGAGCGAGCGTTCGACGATCACATCGAGATCGGCCTTCTTTTCAGCGAGGCCGTGGATCTTGGGGCCGTAGGCTATGTTCTCGTAGATCGATTTGGGAAAGGGGTTGGGCTTCTGGAACACCATGCCGACGCGGGCGCGCAGTTGCACCACGTCCATCTTGTCGCTGTGGATGTCCTCGCCTTCAAGCTCGATCAGACCCGTGACGCGGGCGGCACCGATGGTGTCGTTCATGCGGTTGAAGCACCGCAGGAAGGTCGATTTCCCGCAGCCCGAGGGGCCGATGAAGGCGGTGACGTAATCGGGCGAGATGTCGATCGAGACATCGTCGAGCGCCTTCTTTTCGCCGTAGTAGACGCAGACGTCGCGGGCGCGAATCTTCGCGGTTTCGTCTGCCATATTGGGATGGATCACAGTCACCAGCGTTTCTCGAACTTGTTGCGGAGGTAGATAGCAAGACCGTTCATGGCGAGCAGAAACACCAGCAGC
Organism: Erythrobacteraceae bacterium; assembly: GCA_046339235.1. GTDB lineage: Bacteria > Pseudomonadota > Alphaproteobacteria > Sphingomonadales > Sphingomonadaceae > Erythrobacter. The sequence continues at coordinate 2,814 of JBKDUW010000190.1, forward strand.
ACGATAATGGCCGCGCTGGTGCGCTCGACAAAGCCGCGGTCGATCTCGTCCGACCACAGGAAGATCTGCATCGGCAGAACTGTTGCAGGGGAGGTGAAACCGTCAGGCGGGGTGGCGACAAAGGCGCGCATTCCGATCAGCAGCAAGGGCGCGGTTTCGCCCAGCGCGCGCGCCATGCCGATGATGGTGCCGGTCAGCATCCCCGGCATCGCCAGCGGCAGCACGTGGTGGAACACCACCTGCACCGGCGAGGCACCGATGGCGAGCGCGCCGTCGCGGATCGAAGGCGGAATCGCCTTGATCGCGTTGCGCCCGGAAATCACGATCACCGGCATGGTCATCAGCGCCAGAGTCATCCCGCCGATCAGCGGGGCGGAACGCAGGTTGGGAAACAGCGTGAGGAAGATCGCCAGACCCAGCAGGCCGAAAATGATCGAAGGCACAGCCGCAAGATTGTTGATCGAGACTTCGATCAGGTCGGTCCAGCGATTGCGCGGGGCATATTCCTCCAGATAGAGTGCCGAAAGCACCCCGATCGGGAAGGCCAGCGCCAGCGTCACCAGCATCGTCAGGATCGACCCCTTGAGCGCGCCCCAGATGCCGACCGCCTGCGGACTGGTGGCATCCGAGCGGGCAAGGAAGCCCCAGTCCCAGCGCTTTGCCAGCTTGCCGTCCTTGGCCAGCTGCGCGGCGAGCGCCTGCATTTCGGGTGCGCCTTCGCCTTCAAGCCCGCTTGCCAGCGCCGAGGAGGCGGGCAGGGCGAAGGTCTTGCTGCGGGTGATCAGGGCCGGATCCTCGGCCAGCGCGGTCGCCACATCGCGCCAGGCATCGGGCGAGAGCTGCTTGGCGGCCGCGGCGCCAAGGTCGCGCTCGGCGTAGAAGGTCACGATATCGGGCAGGCCCTGCATCTCGAGCGTCTGGCTCGCGCTGGGTGCGGTGAGCGACACGGCATCGCCTGTCACCCCGCTTTCGGGAAAGTTGATGGTGACGGTCAGTTCGGCGCGCTGGAACCCGCCGATGCCGTTGATCAGCATATTCCCGAGCAGGAACACCAGCATCGCGACCGAGAATACCACAGCCGACAGGCCGAGCAGGCGGAAATTGCGCTCGGCACGGTAACGCTGGGCGAGCCGCTTCTCGAAGGCCGGGGTGCGGGTCGGGCCGAGGGCATTGGCGCCGGTCGTAGCGGGCGTCTGGCCACCATAGGGGATGGCGGAGCTACTCATTCATAGGCCTCCCGGAAGCGTTTGACGACGCGCAGGGCGATGTAGTTGAGCACCAGCGTCACCATGAACAGCACGAAGCCCAGCGCAAAGGCGCTGAGGGTGGCGGGGTGATCGGTGCTTTGCTCGCCGGTCAGCAGCTTGACGATCTGCACTGTCACGGTCGACATCGGTTCGAGCGGATTGGCGGTGAGATTGGCGGCCGGCGAGGCGGCCATCACCACGATCATCGTCTCGCCGATCGCGCGGCTGACGGCAAGCATGATGCCCGCCACGATGCCGGGCAGGGCGGCGGGGAACAGTACGCGGCGGATGGTTTCCGACTTGGTCGCGCCCATCGCCAGACTGCCGTCGCGCATGGCGCCCGGCACGGCAGCCATCGAATCGTCCGCCATCGAGGAGACGAAGGGAATGATCATCACCCCCATCACAATGCCCGCCGCAAGCGCGCTCTCGGTCGAGGCGCTGGTGATGCCGATCGCCACCGCCGCATCGCGGATCGCCGGCGCAATGGTGAGCGCGGCAAAATAGCCATAAACCACCGTCGGCACACCCGCGAGGATCTCCAGCAGCGGTTTGACCCAGGTGCGCACCCGCGGATCGGCATATTGGGTAAGGTAGATCGCGCTCATCAGGCCGAGCGGGATAGCCACGATCATGGCGATGATCGCGCCGATGAAGATGGTGCCCCAGAACAAGGGCACCGCACCATAGCGGCTCGGGTCCACCGCATCGGGGCTGACCATCGTGTCCGGCCCCCACTTGGTGCCGAACAGGAAATCGATCGGCGAGACCATTCCGAAGAAGCGGATGGTTTCGAACACGAGGCTGGCGAAGATGCCGAAGGTGGTGAGGATCGCGACCAGCGAGGCCAGCAGCAGGATCCCCATGATGCTCCGCTCCACCCGCGTGCGGGCGCGGAAATCGGGGTGCAGCCGCAGAAAGGCAAGGCCCCCGCCGCCAACAGCGATCAGGACGGTCACCACAATGCCGATGATGTTGTAACGCGACAGGGCCTCACGGAACGGCTCGATCAGCGGCTCGGCCTCGTCGTTGAAGACGCCCGGCGCATTGCCTTGTGCCACAGCGCGGGCCTCGCCCAAAAAGGCGTCGCGCTCGAACCCGAAAGTCGGCAGTTCGGCTGCGGCCGGGGAGGCTAACACGGTCTGCGTCACCAGTTGCGGAGCGATGACCGACCATAGCATGACAAAGGCGAACACCGGCAGCACTACCCACAGCGCGACATACCAGGCATGGTAAATCGGGCGCGAAACCGGGCGCACCCCCGGCTCGGTGCTCTGGAAGCTCCATGCCTTTGCGCGGCCCGCAAGCCATCCGGCGAGGCCAAGCCCGATGGCAATCAGGATGAGCGTGATCGGCGACATCTAATGAACCTGTTTTCCCCGAAGGAGGCGCGCCTGAACCGGCATGCTTGAATGGACGAGAAGAACCCGCTGTCATGCCATGGCGGGCGCATGTTGAAGAAATAAGACACTACTATGACGGTTATGATGACGGTTGTCGGGTTTCGACCTTTGGCGGCTCTGTATTGCTCTGCGCCGGCTCTGGAAGTTCAGGCAGGTTTTCCTTCTCCGCCAGGGGGATACGCACCACGACGCGGGTGCCTTTGCCCACTTCGCTGGAAATGTCGAGCCGCCCGCGGTGGCGCTCTACGATATGCTTAACGATCGCAAGCCCGAGCCCTGTGCCGCCCGAAGCGCGGCTGCGGCCCGGATCGGTGCGATAGAATCGGCGGGTGAGGTGCGGGATCTGTTCGGGCGCAATGCCTTCTCCTTCGTCGGTCACGGAAATCCGTGCCTGATCGCCGGGCGCCAGATCGAGCGCAACATGCACCGGGCGATCATGCGCGCCATATTTCAGCGCGTTGTCGACCAGATTGCGCACCACCTGTTCAAGCTGGTGTAGGTCGCCCAGCACATACGGCGCAGCGGTAAGGTCGAGATCGAGCCGCTCCATCCGTGTTGAACCGGCGGCGTCGCAGGCGGCCCGCTCGACCAGTTCGGCAAGCGCGATGCGTTCGGTCGGCAGCTCGTGCTTTTCCGCCTCGACCTGCGAAAGGTTCATCAGATCGCTGACCAGCGCCTGCAACCGGTTCGCCTCACGCTCGATAATGCCGAGGCAGTTCGGCGCGGTCGGCGTGTCGACCCGGCCTTCAGCCTCGCGAAGCGTCTCGACATAGCCGAGGATCGCGGCCAGCGGCGTGCGCAATTCGTGGCTGGCATTGGCGACGAAATCAGTATGCGCGCGGCTGATATCGGCCTCGGCGGTCTGGTTCGTGAGTTCAAGCATGGCGACCCGCTCGTCGATCGCCTGCCGGTTGATTTGCCAGATATCCTGCCGCCGCACGAGCCCGCGCACGATCGCCACACCGCTGCGGTTGTCGTTGAGCAGTGAGATCGCCTCCGGCTGGCGCAAGGCCACACGCGCGTCCTGGCCGACAACATGTTGGCCCAGCATGGTCCGCGCCGCACGGTTGGCGAGCGCGATGGTGTTGCGCTCGGTGATCATCAGCGGGGTGGAGAAGTTCTCGATCAGATCACGGATCGAATCGAGATTGAGCGTCTGGCGCACGACCGCCTTGGGCAGCTCGGGCGGGCGACCGGCAGCGACCAGCAGCGAGCCGACCCACACCAGCAGCACCGATAGGGCGATCACCGCATCGACCCCGAGCAGCATCATTGCCCCAAAGGTCACCGCTGCCAGCGCGATGCCTGCGATCGGAAAGTTCTGACCCATGCCCATCGCGCATGGCCTTACAGCCAAGGGCGCGGGCTGGAAAGCGGGGACAGAGCGCAGCGCAAATGAAAAGGGCGGCCCAAATCAAAAGGGCGGCGAAGATGAAAAGGGCGGCAACGCCGTAGCCTGCCGCCCATTCTGCTTTACGCAATCGTGAGGTGGTGACCCCTACGGGAATCGAACCCGTGTTTCAGCCGTGAAAGGGCCGCGTCCTAACCGCTAGACGAAGGGGCCGTCGCGATTGCGAGAGCGCGCAACTAGGGGCGTGAATCGGATCGGTCAAGCCCCGTTTGCGCAGGCTTGGCAAAAACATGGGAGGTGCTACTTCAATCGGCGAAAGCGGCGTCTTCCAGCTGCAATTCGGCGGCCGGACGGTTGCCCCAGTCGTCGATCCGAGCCCGGCCCGCAAGGTGAAAACGCCGCCCGCTGCGGCGGTGGAGCAGGGTCTGCGCCATCTCGGTTTCGGCTGCACGAAAGGCGATGGCCTTGAAGCTGCGTCCGTCGTTGCCGCTGGCGACCAGCCGCAGGTGATCCTTGCCGACAATGTCCGCCTTGATAATCCGCACCGGGCCTACCGCGATACGCGGGGCGGGCCAACCGACGCCGTAAGGGCCAGCAGCCTCAAGCGTCTCGACCAGTTCAGGCGTAAGCCCGCCCGGACCCAGCGCCAGGTCGAGCAGCATCGCCGCGCCCGCCCGTGCCCGCTCGACATCGCGGGCGAGGCGCTCATCGAGAAAGCCGGTGAAATCGGCAAGCCGGACGGGATCGATGGTGAGTCCCGCGGCCATCGCGTGTCCGCCGCCTGCCACCAGCAGCCCGGCTTCGCGCGCGGCAATGATCGCGGCTCCCAGATCGACCCCGCTGATCGAACGCCCCGAGCCTTTGCCCTGCGCCTCATCAAGCGCGATGACGATGGCAGGCTTGCCGGTCTTCTCCTTGATGCGCCCCGCCACGATGCCGATCACGCCCGGATGCCAGCCATGGCCCGAGAGTACCTGCACGGCCATATTGTGCTGGCCTGCGAGCTGGGCCTCGGCAGCCTCCTGCACTTCGGCCTCGATCGCGCGGCGTTCTTCGTTGAGGTGCGACAGCTGGATCGCGATGGCGCGGGCTTCGTCGGCATCCCTGGTCGTCAGCAGCCGCACCCCGAGGGTCGATTCTCCGATCCGCCCGCCTGCATTGATCCGCGGGCCGAGTGCAAAGCCGAGATCGCTGCATTGCGGCGCGCGGGTCAGGCGGCTCGCATCGATGAGCGCGGCCATGCCGATGCGCTCGCGCCGGGCGAGCACCTTGAGGCCCTGCGCCACGAAGGCGCGGTTGAGGCCGTG